>NZ_FNFY01000021.1 GCF_900101075.1 Lacicoccus qingdaonensis
TTCAACCTCATTTATAGTTTTATAAATTTTTCTGCCATCATCTTCATAAAATATGTATTGTTTTGGGTAGATTATACTTTTTAAAGAATCCATTTATATTCCCTCCAGAAAAGTTGTTCTATCAAAATAGAACCGAATAGCATACTGCTATCCGGTTTATTAATTTTAGAATTTTTGAATATTACCGTAATTGTAATATTTAACTTCGTTAAAGCCGTCACCCATGACATTTTTCGTATCAAAGATTACTTTATCTTTCATCGTTTCAAAGTTTGAATCCGTCAGCATTTTGAATTCACTGTGGTCACTCAATACAAGTACAAGTGAAGAATCCTGAACAGCTTCTTCTAAGTTTTTCTCCACAAAATCCATCTTCACATGAGGATCATAAGCATTTACTTCAATGTTTTCTTCTTTTCTGAGTAATTCATAAATATCAAATGCCGGTGACTCACGGATATCATCTACGTCGCCTTTATATGTCAAACCGAACACCGTCACTTTTTTGGCATCTAATTTGTCCAGAATATACTTAGTGTAATCCACTACATATTCCGGCATTGATACATTGATATTGCGTGCCATCTGGATTAATGGGGACTGCTCTTGTGCTTCTGAAATAATGAAATAAGGATCCACTGCCAGGCAGTGGCCGCCAACACCAGGTCCCGGTGTGTGCATGTTGACCCGCGGATGTTTGTTTGCCATTTCAATGACTTCATGCACATTAATATCCAAATGGTTACAAATTTTTGCAAGTTCATTTGCAAGGGCAATGTTTACATCTCTATATGTATTTTCCATCAATTTGGACATTTCTGCCGTCTTTGCTTTAGTCTCGATCATTTCACCTTTAACGAACGTTCCATAGACTTTCTTACCCGCTTCAACACATGCAGATGTCATCCCGCCAATAATACGGTTGTTGTAAATCAGTTCTTCCATGATCTTACCCGGCAGTACACGTTCCGGACAATGGACAAGGTAAATATCTTCACCAATTTTAAAGCCCTGCTTTTCAAGGTATGGGGCCACGTGATCATCCATGGTTCTCGGTGCAATTGTTGATTCTACGATAACCGTATCACCTTTTTTAAGTAAAGGGACGATGCTCTCCACACCTGACATTACAATTGAAATATCACATGATTTAAATTCATCTTCTTTGTTTGGCGTCGGAACCGCAATAATATAGGCCTCTGCTTCCTCCGCTTTAGTTGATGCACGGAACTTGCCTGTATCAAGCACCTCTTCCAGTGCTTCCTGTAATCCCGGCTCTTCTATATGGATTTGACCGCCATTCAGCATATCCACCGCTTCCTGTTTAATATCCACTCCAACTACTTCCACACCATGTTTTGCGAACATAATAGATGTTGGTAAACCAATATAACCTAACCCAATCGTTGTTAACTTCATTTAAAAGGACACCTTGCTTTCATAGAGTATAATTTTAATTATCTTTTCTTAGTATACCAAAACTTCTTATATTGAACACCTTAAATTTGTCAATATGTTTCTTTAATAAATATTTGTCATTATTCTTACTATTTACTATAGTTATCGCACTGTCAGACAGCTCATATATATTTGCATAATAATTGAACGACTTCGTTTCCGGTCCGACCACCATCAACAAATCATAATAATTTGTCAGTGGCTGAAGTTTACTTTTCAAATCATACTGGTTTACAGTTGTGGCAAATTCATCCTCATCAATTTCTTCGATATCCATTGCGTCCAAATCATCATATTGAGTACGTGTAATTGCCTCACTGATATAGGCTGAGTTTTTCAATTGTGAAATCAAAGATGCTTTCTGCTCTGTATGTAAATATTCATTGATACAGTCTGTATTAAGATGGTCCAGATTGACCAGCAGCACTTTCTTCTTCAACTGTGTGAGCAGGAACCCGATATGTACTGCCGACTCGATCGTCGCTTCCCTGTTATCGATTGAACTAAACAATACAGATTTGTAATTTCTTTCTTCCACGCCGTTTTTTATCACTATAGCAGTTTCATATAAATGACTTAATGTATTTTCAGAAATCTCATTCGTTGATTTATTACTTTGACTGCGCTGCATGTTTAGCCTCCTAAAAAGTTCCTAATGTTTTTTCGCCCAAATAGTATTCATAGTCTTCATCTGTAGAAATGTTTTTATTTAACAGTGAGACTACCAGCCCAATAATCAGACCGACGAATAGAAACAGTACGATTATGAATATTTTAAGCGCATTATTTTCAACCTGATAAATGTTTGCACCACTTGTATCGGCCACTGAATAGCCCTGTTCACTAATGATATTCTCCACTTGTGTTTTTACTGCCTCAATACTGCTTCTGCTGTCAGTATGTATATTCAATTGCAGTATATTAGCGCCGGGCTGCTGACTGATCAACGCAGTCTTTTCAATGGACTGGTTATTCACATTTTCGTTCAACAACGTGTTCAATTCACCACTTGTATTTGGTGAAACATCACCTTCTATTGTATAATGTTCTTCGTACTCATAAGATGCGGCGGGAATCACCAGATTAATCAGCGTACCGATCACGCCAAAGATTAAAACGAATATTATGACATTCAAAGCATTTTTCTTTAAAAAGTACATAGTCAATCTCCTCTAGTCTTTATACAAATATTATTATACTATTATATGAATCATTTATAAATTAATGATACTAAATTTTGAGGTGCAATGTTAATGAAAATCGATATAATCGGAAGTAAATTTACCAGGAAGCTGACAGAGTTTAAAAACTTCCGCTTCGAAGTGAACAATATAGTGGAGGGTCAAAGTATACTCTCATTACTATCAGATCCATATGAAGTGACGATGAAAGACATCAACACGACTGATTTAAATGATATTACGGTTGCTTACCGTGACTTAAACAAATTACTCTATTCCAATCTGAAAAATTCTGATTCAGAAATTTTGCTTATCGAGTTATTGAGTGAATTGAACAGTATCTCTGAATTCAGGCATTCCTATTATAATACTTCTTCTTTAGAGCTGCTGAACGAAGAGATAGAGTATGAAACATTATCAAATATCGAGAAATTCAGAGCATTACAAAGATATATTGATGAATTTTTAAGACTGATAAAGCAGTATGACAAGGTGATTTTTATAAAAATATTGCCAAAAGAACAAGAACAGAAAGATTTTATCGAAGGTTTATATAAAACGCTTGAAGACAATGTCGAACAGAAACTGATATTGACAGTTGATAACGATGACCTGGATGAAAACTTGGAAGCACCTCTGGAATTTTACAACAAAGTCAATGATGATTTAAGGAAATTTTCGTCCGACAATTATTATAATCAATTGTTATTTGATGAATCTCTGGTAGAAAATAAGCTTTCAGTTTATATAAACCATGTAGAAGAAAGAGAATATATTTATGAATTATACAAGAACGGAAAACCATTTAAATCATCTGACCCTACAACCAATAGATATTTTGAGTTCCAGCTGGATGAGCCTGCTAAATACAGAATAAGAGTGAATCTGACCAGCGAAGAAGTTAATCCAAGATTTTCCCAAACATATGAGTTTAACCCGGATAATATTATTTCCAGTCTTAAAAGTGATTCAGAGTATGTAGAGATACCTTCCTCCGAGAATAGATGGATGCTGAATGCTATATTGCAAAAGTATGAGTTCCAAGGACTAATAGGAAACGCGTACCTGTACCCGAATGGGTATTCAAACTATAAAGTGTTTCTTCCCGAAGAAATTAATGGACAATATATTAAAAAAGAGGATTTATTTAATAGTGCATTAAATATTATTTCTGAGATGACTGAAGAAGAATTTGAATATTTCAAAACTAATAATGATGATTTAATAAGAGGAAATCCTTTAATGCTCGAGTTTTTAAATTATTTACAAATGAAAGTTCAATAAAGTATGTTTTAAGTTTCTCATCAAATTTATAGCCAATTTCCAGGGAACAAGAAGATCTGGAAATTGGCTATTTATGTTATAGAATACTGAGAATTTGTCCATAGACACCTAAAGCAAAAATACTAAAAAAACCAAGTCCTATGAACATATTGAAAAATGAGAATTCATCTTTATTGATTTTGAAGTGTTTACTTTTTTCTTTTTGAAGTGTTAACATCTTCTCTTTATATTCTAACTGCTCATCTTTAGTCAAGTTTTTAAACTGGTTTACGAACTCTGAATATTGATCGACCACTGCATCTACCTCGTCAAATTTTTCTACTTCGCCATATTGTATCCATACTGCTTTGTTACACCAGTTTCTAACTTGACTTGCTGAATGAGAGACAAAGAAAATTGTTTTACCCTGTTCCTGGAATTCTTTAATTTTGACTAAGCACTTATCAGCAAATGTTTCATCACCCACCGAAAGAGCTTCATCTATTATTAAAACATCAGGGTCCGTATGAATAGCAATGGCAAAGCCTAACTTTGCCCTCATACCGCTGGAATACGTTTTTATAGGTTGCTCTAAAAACTCTCCCAGCTCACTAAAATCCTTGATATCTTCAAATTTTTCTTCAATTTCCACTTCTGTCAGACCATGCATTAAGCATTTCATTTTAATATTTTCAATCCCATTTAAATCCTGATTCAAACCAGCATTAATAGCAATTAATGAACTTTTGCCTTTAATTGATATATTTCCTGCTGTTGGTTCAGTGACTTCGCCCAATAAATCAGATAAAGTTGTTTTTCCCGATCCATTTAAGCCAAGTATTCCAACAGAATCACCGGACATCACTTCAAAATTAATATCTTTAAGTGCAAAAAAAGGTTTCTGTTTATATATTTTTCCAAATGTAAACAAAGATATAATTTTAGAGATTTTATCTTTATTTAGATCATATACTTTCGATAAATTTTCCACTTTTACTTTATATGTCATTTTCTCTCACCTATAATATTTAAAATTATTCAATATTTATAAATAATCAATAATCTTTTTCCTAAACCTGTAATGGATATGGACGCCTATATAAAATAAAAATAAAGTTAGCCCCCAAAAAAATAAATGATCGGTCCAACCCCCATAAAATGGGCTATCCGTTCTCACTAAAGCTGTCCTGTAATTCATAACTAAATATGCAAATGGATTAAATTTAGCAATATTTTGTAACAGTGCATTGGCTTCTTCTAAAGACCAGAAAATTGGTGTCATGAAGAAAAACATTCTGATAACATTAGTTATAACATTTTTAACATCTCTTACGAGTATTGTTAAAGTTGAGAGGATGAGTCCCAAACTGTAAACAAAAATTGTTGAAGCAAATAAGAAATAAAAAAAAGATAAATAATTAGCTAATGAACCATAGCTGTTAAACACTGAAATAATAAGAACTATAGATGTTGTTATTATAACATTTCTTATTCCCCCGACCAGAGTGATACTCAAGAGGATACTTGATGGAAACTTCATTTTCGTGACCAGACCAATTTGAGATTGAATCGATCCACTCAAAGAGTTTATCATTCCTGATAAAAACATCCATGGAAACAAACCAGTTATTAGATGCACAATAAAAGGCAGTCCTCCTACATCACCTCTGTCACCTCTTAAACCAAGTCCGAAAACAACATAAAAAACCGCGACTTGCAGAAGTGGTTGAAGTATATTCCACAGAACACCAAGATAATGGCCAGCATAGGCCGACTTTAAATTATAGGCACTCAAGCTAATAATAAGTTTTCTGTTTATCCATTGTTCTTTTAACATTTGAAAAACACTATACATATAAAGTTCCTCAATTCAATTTTTACTCTTTTAAAAAACGCAAAAAATATTTACTAACAACTAATTATAATCTCTTTGATTAAATGAATCACTAAAAATATAATTGATTCCTTACGAGATTAAGGCTTAATTTTATAAGCTGTTAAGATTAATGATATTATTGTAGACCAGTCTCTGTTATTCACTACCCAAGATCTTGCATTATCACCAATTTCGCTGTTATCAATAATTTTTATAATCGACTCAGTTAATTTTTCAAGGTTTTCCGCTTCAAATATCTGTCCAGTGATACCTTCAATTACCATTTCCTGAAGAGCATCAACATCACTGACTACCACTTTTTTCTCCATCGCCATCGCTTCATACGTTTTTAATGGTGTAACCAGTCTGCATACTAAATCATCTGTCCGTGCAAATGGTGCCACATCAATTACAGAATAATACTTGGATATTTCCTCATGTGACACTCTCCCGGTAAAAATCACATAATCCTGCAAATCCAGTTTTTCAGTCAAAGACTGCAAATAACTTCTATACTGTCCATCTCCGACGATAAGTAATTTGAATTTTTTATCTAAATCCATTCGATTATTTAAATTCTTCATTGCTTTTATCACTAAATCTAAACCTTCATAGCTCGTGATAGATCCGATAAAACCCAAAACATGGTATTTTTTCAAATTATACTTTCTAATGATTTCATCATTTTTTTCTATCGGAGCAATTGAAGAGGTATCCACTCCATTTGGAATGACAGTGATTTTAGATTCATCAATGCCATGGTCTATCAGGTATGTCTTAAGAGACTCACTGATACAAAATACTTCATCAGCAATTTCGCAGCAGTTAAATTCCTGCTGTTCCTGTAAATTAAAGCGGTCTGAATTCTGGAAACCATCAATTTTGGAGCTTTGAGTATGATGCCACATGCCTCTCACTTCATATATTGTTTTAATACCTAAACTCTTTCCGAGCTGAAGTGAAGGTAATGCATTTTGATAATTTGATGCAGCATGTATAATACCTGGTTTTTCTGCATTTATAATATTTTTAATCTCTCTGGCATAAGCGTAAAAATAATTCAATATCGGAGTTTTATTTGTTAAATATTTATCCGATCGGTCTATATAATATGTCTGAACACCATTAATCGGTTCTTTTGGTATGTCATAACTTTCATGAACGGGTGACCAGCCTAATCTTGTTGTAACTACCGGTTTAAATCCCCGCTCTTTAACTCTTTTGATAATCTCGTTCGAACGTATTGTATAACCATTCACAACAGGCAGAGCTTTGTTTAAGACGAATAAAACCTTATCATTATCCTTCTCGATATCTGCCTCAATCAACTCAGCCGGCAAAGTCCAATGCTGTTTTAAAAACCGATACTCCTGCTCAGCCATTTTAAATTCACCAGGAAATATCCTTTCTGGATTTATCCTTTTAAGTTTTACTATAAACTCATATCTTTTAGTAATATTCCCAAGTATATGATGGGCCCTGATTAATCCTCTTAATACATCCGGATTATTTGCCTTAATATCATAAGCTTTCTCTGCCTCATATAAAGACTGTTGATATCTTTTAGTATTGAACAAAAATTTTGCCAGTTGTACGTGCATTTTTAACTGGCGGTCTTTCGTTCTATTTTTAAACAGTGATATTATTTTCTCGTTCTGATCAGTCATATAATATTGTTTGGCCAATACAATGCTGTGAGAAATCTTAACATTATTTTTCTCAATATATTTCATGATATATTTCGGCAGAATATTTTCATCATCAATACTGTTCAATTGTTTAATAACAAAATTATAAATACGTTTCTGCTGTTTTTTTTCGAACGTATCATGCACAAATTTATCCATTTGTATTTTGTTTGATACATCCGTAAACAAATTCACATTATAAAATACAGGTTCCAGTTTGCGATTTTTTTTAAACAACTCACTTACAGAGTCATTGGACAGGTCCAGTCGATTTTCAATGATTAATCTTCTGATGGAAAAAATATGCTGATGTGTCAGCTGTGTTTTGTGGAGTTTCTGAACAATATCACGAATAAGCTTTTGTGATTGTTCCCCGACATACAACTGATTCAATACATTCTGCAGTTGTATAGATTCGTCTGATTCATCTGCAAAACTGAAATCCAGTTTATAGATTGCTGCCGGATCTATGTAGTGAAGTAAAGTCTGTTCAGCATTTATGTATGGTACAAATTCCTCATTCAGAATTTTTACCACGTCATTTTTCTCAAAAAATTGATTAATAATCAAAACATAACCCAGACTCTGCATCTGTCCGTTCTGATTATCTATGTATGTTTTATATTCTTTTATATTCGTATATTCAGTTCCGCCCAATTCTAATATCTTATCTTTATATTGTCTCCAGTTGTATTTATAAAAGACATCGTCTTTAGCCGCTTCAAGATCTTCATATAATGCTTCATTATTTATTTGAAAGTTTTTAAAAAGATATTCTGCATCCTCGAAATTATTTCTCGATACCAGGTATTTAATCAAAGTACGCTGCTGTCTGTCATTTAGATTTTCTAGTACATCATTCCCATACTTTGACAGTGTGATGATACTCTTGAAATCTTTAAGGTCATAAAGCAGACGGACTTTCAAGTTTAAAATGTCTGGATTATTGTCATTCGCAATATAACTGTACGCTCTTTTATAGTTTCTTTCATGCCGGTGTACCAGTGCCTTTAAATAAGCCTGATACTGGGTGTTTACATTGCTTCGCTCGATTATTTCAAGAATCGGCGCATGATTTGAACTTCTTAAATATAGACTGATTCCAGGTTCTTTGGCACCGATCTTCATCGATAAACTCTTTTTAAAAAAACCTCTCGCAAAGGTCGGCATATTCAGTTTGAAAGATATGTATGACAGGAATCCATATAAATAGTTCATACTCATTCTCCTAGTAGGTCAGTCTTTCAAAAATCCGTTTAAAGACAAGATATTATTTTCCCATATGAAAAGATCTTCGGTTAATTTTCTTGCATTCAACCGCATTTCTTTCTCAAGGTCAGGATTGTCCTTTATCTCTTTAATCATTTTAATAATATCTGCAGTCGTGGCCTTGGGCTTTGAAAAGCCGACATTGCTGTGATTGATCAGGTCTGCGGAATAACCGCTCAAGTTGGACACTACCGGTACGCCCGAACCGATCGCATCCACCACTTTACCCGGGAGCACCCTTAAGAATACTTCACTTTCCTTAAGGAGTGATAAAGCGACATTATGGTTTCTTGTTAGTTCGAGACATTCTTCCCTGCTCTTTTCATCATAGAAGGTGACATATTTCATATTCTGTTCTTCTATGATATCTCTCAGTTCATGAGCGTATGCACCATAACCGATTATATTGAAGATGATTTTGTTTTGTTCCAAATAATCCGCCACTTCTTTGATCTGCTCATAATTCTGGGCAAGCCCAATGTTGCCGGTATAGATCACTTTAAAACTGCCATTCGCTTCCTTAAAATCTATTTCACTTTTTTGAAGTGAGTTCGGTAAATACAGTATTTCTTTTTTAGGCGTGATCCTTAATATGTGATCTTTGAATTCCTCATTATTTACAATGATTTTATCCGCCAGTTTATAAATCTGTTTTTCCATGCGTTTCAGTATCGGAAAGAACCAGTTGATCTTAAGTTTTTCAATCTCTTTGACACTGTCCGGCCACAAGTCTCTGACTTCCAGAACCTTTTTTACACCGGCCTGTTTTTTTTGTGCAAAGAACGTCGCCCACGGTAAAAAGATATTCGGAGATGTGACGTACACTACATCATAATCACACTGATATCTTTTCACGTATAACCAGACTTTATAGGCCAGTTCCATATAGTACAACACTCTCATCTTCAGAGACTTGGACTGCTTATCAATTCTCATCTTCAGCCGTAAAATCTCCGGGGACCTGTCAATATCCGGCTCATCCCAATATTTTTGCTCCTGGTATAACTTCTGGTTGGGATATGTAGGTGGTGTTGTGAGTACATCCACATCATTATCTTTTGACAGATGCGTATATAAATTTTTTAAACGATTGGCGCCGGAGCCGATCTCAGGATAAAAGTTTTGTGTAATCAATAAAATTTTCATAGTCGTATCCCATCAATCTCTCTAATTGTTAGTTAACATTGATATAATATTTAATTTTATCACACTTGAAGCTTCTGTATAATTTTGTACTCATAAAATATTTCCTATTTATATTACCATTATGAATTAGAAAACTAAATATCTTTGATAAAAAGTAAGTTCATGATAAAAAACATCCTTGGATTATTACGAATCCAAGGATGTTGAGTTACTTAATTATCAAAGTCGCTGCCTTAAGCCATGATTTACTTTTTAGTTGTTTTGCAGGATCCAACTTGATACATATTCTTGATTTAGAGCTAACCTGGATGTCTATTCCTGAATTTAAATCAAGTACATCATATTCTGCATTGTCTATTTTAACGATTACCGTTCCACTGCCTTTACGATTGTTATAAATCGTACTTAAATTAAAAGTTAAATCGTTGCTGCTATTATTAATTACTTCAAATCGATATTCATTCGCAGGGTCTATAGGACTGTTTCTAGGTTTTAATATTACTATATTCGAATCTGTATATGCACTCAGTAAATTAGGCTTTAAAAGTTCCAGCCCTTTTTTTATAACAAAATTGTTATCTTTGGATTTAACAAGTTCCTGCTCCAGTCTACTTGACCTCTGATATGCATCTTCATTTGTGTTCACTCCAAAAAAATTTAAAACCGGCCAATATTTATTTATAATTGCAGTATGCAGAGACATGTTTTGCCGTTCGTCTATATTGGGAGATAATAATGCTTCAAATATTTTACGTGAATTCACAATATTAAATACTTCTAAAACATTATCAGTTTCCTGAGTAATAATACTTTGAAAATTTCCAAGTCTAATTTCTAAAGCATGTAAATCGAGCATATTATAATCATATATATTATCAAAATCAAGTTCAGTTCTATTCATATATTCTGCGACTGCTTTATCTAATCCTTTTCTTTTATCAGGTAAAGTATCAACTATGGGGGACCACCTTAATAAACCGTCTACCATACTTTTAAAATTATTCTTCATATATAATTCTTTTCTAAATGTAGATTTGGCTAAAGTCTGTACAGTTGATTTTATATGCAATGCATCATGATACTGTTGATTATCTATAAAATATTTGCTCAAAGCATATGAATGATTCGATGATAGTGTTCTATCCATCCACTCGTAGTATTCATGATTTTTGTTCAAACTTGGAATTTCAAAAAATTCGTGTTTTAAATCCAGATTATCTGCCATAGAATTTACAATAAATTCATCTGTTTTGTATATAGATTTTGATGCCGGATTTTTATTCAAGTCATCTTCTGACCTCAAATAAGTGAAAAATTTTATATCCTTTTTTAAATTTTTCACCAGTGCTAATGAAAGCTTAGAATCTGCCCCTCCGGTCAAACTGAATATTTTATTTGGCTGATTATATAACCACTTATTTACTTCATTGAAATATGGTTCCAATATATTGAATGATTCATCTACAGTTTTTTCAACTTTATTTCTTCTGGGAAAGATCCTGGAAATTTTAAAGTTATTTAAAGAAACATCATTACTGGGATTAAGTTTAAAAATTTCATTGTGATAAGTATAATCTAGGAATCCTTTACGAAAGAACTTATTTTTAGTCAGCTTAACGCCATAATTGTTAACTAAAATATCTTTGATTAAATACACATGACTGGCAATAATTTCATACTGTTCATTATAAAATACTGGTTTTAAGCTTGACGCATCAGATGATACATACACATCTGAGCCATCGTTGAAAATTAATGTGAATCGTCCATTTAAATACTCTACTTCATCATAAAAATCTTTCACATCATTTGATAGAAGTAATTTCTCTACAATGTCATCTACTGATTTATCCCCGTTTCTAATATCCATACAATAACCTAAAAGATAAATTTCTTTTTCAGCTATCTGTTTACGGGTAAATAAATAATCTTTTGAAATATAAATGTTCTTTTTATCATTCAAATTATTTTTTGTGAAATTATTATAATTTGAATCCAATTCCGTAATAAAAAATGCTTTGTGAAGTTTATCAGAAAAGTCATACATTGATAGTCCTCCTGTTAGTCTTGATAAAATTATAAATAGAATAGTCCTCATCTTATATAATCGGTCAATATATAATTCATTTAGGTATTTTTACTGATTTATTACATTTAATGTTCTTTCGGAAATATCCCTTTCCTGTAAATGTAAACTCTTTCTAATAAGTTAACATTAATTATATACTAATTAAATGTATATGCAGTATGTATTATTACATTTATATTAAATTTACGTAAATTAGAATGACATATTCTTCTAAATGTTTATAATATTGATATGCATAGTAAATACCTTGGAGGCAGCCATGAAATATAAGAACAGATTAATTATACCTACATTGATAACAACTTCTTTACTTACTTCGAGTTTAGTAGCAAATGCCGATGAAATGACCGATGAGAGCATAAGCACCGATGAAATAGAAGTTACAGTAAATGAGAATGACGAAACCCGAAATGGCAGTGTTAATGTTGAAGAAATGCCCAGCGATGCAACAGACGCAATAGATGATTCAGATTCAACAGATGCAGTCTCGCAGGAAGCTGTACATGATGAAATGGCAATCCACGAAGAAACTGTAGATGATTCAAATACAGAAGAAATAACAGAAAGTAACACAATTACTGATACTGAAGAAAATAATACGGAAGATATCAGTCAAAATGATAATCTGCCAGAAACAACTAATAATGTAACGGACAAAGCCGGCCAGGATGATGATTTCGCAGAAAATGACACTAGTAAAAAATTAACCAATGAAAAAGTAAAGCATGAATCTTTGGACGAGGTTTCAAAACAGGCACATGATGCAAAATTAATATCAGATGAGCAAAAGATTGAACATATAAGTACTGATAGTGATCATTATGAAGATTCTACATTCCATGATACTGATGAACAAGATAATCAGGAAGTTGCTACTGATTCTACTATCTTTGAAGACACTGATGTTAGTAATGAGACCATCACAGATGAAGATTTAACTTCAAACCAAGCCGATCATGAGAGTGAGGCTCGCAGTTTTTCAGCACCTGAAAATATTTCTACATTTTCAACTATGAATCTAAAGCCTGAAGCAAATAATGTCCGTGAAGTTAAATCAGTAAATTATGCAACTAGAATTAAAGATGAAAATAACTCAGGCCTATATAGCCCGGTTACAAATAACAATGGTAAAAATGCTGAACGATTTTTGAACCAGACTTTATTTATTTCTGAATCCACAAAAGTAAATGGTTCTACATATTACAAAATACTTAAAGGTGTCGATGGTCCAATGCAGGGCTGGATGAAGCAAAATGATTTAGATTTATATAACATTTTTAACCATCGAAAACATAATGAGACACTTTACGTTAATTCAAATCATAAAAATGACTATTTATTGGCAGATCCTTACGGTACTTCCAAGCAGCACGTTAAAAAGTTAAAAGACACAGGTAGTTCAACTTTCAACGCAACTGAAACTCTTAAAGTAGGAGCAGTAACATACTACTACGGTACACTTGGTGATTCTGAGGGATGGATAACTGAATCCAGATTAACCAAACAAGCTCAGCCAAAATATTCAGATGCCAGATTTGCAGCAAGAATTCCAAATGGAAATAATAACTCCGGCATTTACAGTCCTGTAACGAGCAATAACTCAGTGTCTGCAAATAGATTTAACAACAGTACATTGTTTATTACAGAACAGGCGGATTATGACGGCACAACTTATTACAAAATCCATAACGGATTGGACGGTGCCATGCAGGGCTGGATGAAAAAGAATGATTTACAAATCTTTGGACTGGGTAAAGTGAGAAACCATAGTGGTTCTTACACTGTAAAGCATGATGATTTCGATTTGTATACGGATCCTTATGGAAATTTATCACAGCGTATTGGAAGTTTGAAAAATTATAAAAACACTCCTTTTAAAGCCGAGAAAAGTATAAAAATTGGAGCTACAACACACTATTACGGCAGTTTCGGTAATCAAAAAGGCTGGATTTCAAATGCTGCATTGACTAAATACACAGCACCTGAACCACCTGTTTCTTCACCGAAGGTCCAAACTGTGAAGTATAACCGCAGTTTAAACAATGTGCTGAACACTCAGATGTCGTTGTCAACTAAACCGCAGGCATGGGTAAACGGCGGCGGATGGAGAAATGCGACACGCAGTGAAGTCAGACATTTCCTGGATACAAGCCACCAGAAAGGCGGCGCGTGGGATTATACTTTCTTAAATTTAGACCAAAGACAGGGTATATCCAGTTCTGTTCTAAATAGCAATCTGCTTAATAACAAAGGTATTTTAACAAACCGCGGCAGTGCATTTTCACAGGCAGCGAGACAGCACAGCATTAACGAAGTGTATTTGATATCTCATGCGATTTTAGAAACAGGTCATGGCAGCAGTCAGCTTGCCCAAGGTGTCAAATTAGACCGCAACGGCAACAGATCCAATAATGGAACAACATACTACAATATGTACGGTATCGGTGCAGTAGACCATAATGCATTACTCGGCGGTGCGCGTTATGCCCAGAGAATGGGCTGGGATACACCTGAGAAGGCAATCATCGGCGGTGCTGGTTTTGTGTCCTCCAACTACTTTGCAAGAGGTCAAAACACTCTGTACTCCATGCGATGGAACCCCGGCAACCCTGGAACTTACCAGTATGCAACAGATGTAAACTGGGCATATGCAACGGGCAGAAACCTGAAAAATTACTATGATCAACTTGGAATCAAAGGACAATATTTTACAAGGCACACATTCTAAGTTATAGAAATAATCCCGATAGGCACAATGACCTGATATCACTAAAGTTTATAGATGAAATGAAACATCTGTAAACTTAGGCAGCAGGTCAACAAGGAATCGTTTTTTTCATATATTTCAATTAAAATTTCTAACGAATTATAAGTGTTGCAGCAGTCAGCCAGGAGCGACTGCTCTTTTTTTGTCTAATATCATAAGCAAAGCTCATACTGCTTTTTGCAGGCACTTTGAATTTCATGCCCTTGTTATATTTTAAAATATCATGGGTCTGCAATTCAGCTTTTAATGATATT
Source organism: Lacicoccus qingdaonensis (assembly GCF_900101075.1). Taxonomy (GTDB): domain Bacteria; phylum Bacillota; class Bacilli; order Staphylococcales; family Salinicoccaceae; genus Lacicoccus; species Lacicoccus qingdaonensis. The sequence goes on from NZ_FNFY01000021.1 coordinate 14,992, forward strand.
ACTCCTTTCCCTTTCGGATTTCTATACGTTGAAGTCAAAATGACTTCCATATCTTTTTCCCCGTTATTGACGATTTCAAAAGGATATTCTTCTTCAGGTAAAAGCGGTGTGTTTCTAGGCTTAATGATCAGTCCTATGTTGGATTTTGAAATCGTCAGATTATTCCTTTTCACAATCTCCAAATTCTCTTTGATCAGAAAGTTGAGGTCTAACGCATCATCCATTTCATTTTGCAGTTGTTTAACTTTTTCAAACATATTTTCAGGCTCGTTGTTAAGTCCAAAGAAGTTCAGGACCGGCCAGTAATTATCAATTATTTCCTGGTTCAGAGCCAGTTTCTGACGTTCTTCCAACTTCGGACTCAGGAATATCTCAATCATCTTTCTTGAATTTATTATATTGAATACTTCCAGAGTTTTATCCGTTTCCTGTGTGATATTACTTTGGAAATTACCGAGTCTCACTTCCAAAAACATAATATCCAGCATATGATAATCATATATGTTGTCAAAGCTTAATTCATTTCTCCCCATATAATCTAGAATACATTTCTTCAGAGCAGCTTTTCTCCTGGTTTTGTTTCCTACAGGAAATGACCACATCTCTAATGCTTCCGACACTCCGTCAATATTATTACGTACATACAAATCTCTAGGAAAACCGGATTTTGCCACCGATTGTATTGTCGATTTAATATGAAGTGCACCATGGAAGTTTGGGTTGTCCTCATAATATTTACTTAATCCGTATGAATGATTCGATGACAGTGTTTCAGACATGGTTTTGTGGTATTCATCACCCGTTTTTAATTCAGGGATGGTAAAAAATTCATGATTCAAATTCAGATTATCCACCATCTGATCAACAATCATTTCATCATTCGTATACTGTCTTTTTGCAAATTTATTCCTTTTCAATGATTTGTTATGTTTTAAATAAGTAAAGAATTCAATCTCATTAACAAGTGATTTTAATATTGCCAAAGTCAGCCTTGAATCCTGTCCGCCGGTCAAACTGAAAATCTTATGCGGTTGCCCCTTTAACCATTTTATAGTTTCTGAAAAATAAGGCACTAACATCTTATAGCCATTTTCAATTGAATTCGTCCCCTTATCTTTCCTTGGGAAAATACGCTTCTTCGTAAAGTTATTGATTTCCAATTCTATGCTCGGGTTTAATTTGAACACCTCGTTGTTATAAGTGAAGTCCATAAACCCTTTTCTATAAAATGGGTTTTTAGTCAAAGGGACCTGAAACTCATCAGTCAACATCTTTTTAACAACATACTCATGACTGGAGATCAGTTTATATTCAGCGTTATAGAACACAGGTTTAATACTTGTGGCATCCGTAGTGATAAAAATGTTTTCATTATTTGTATAAATCAATGTAAATCTGCCGTTCAAGTAATCCACTTCATCGTAAAACTTTTCTTTATTTGTTGTTTTTATCAAATTGCTGACAATCTCATCAGTTGATAATGAACCATCCCTGATATCCAGACAATAGCCTAACAGATATATTTCTGCATCCCCTGACTTTTTATGCGAGAATGTGTAATCATTCGAAATATATAAATTCATATTTTCTTGTAAACTATAGCTGGTGAAGTTATCCACATCACCAATTAATTCGGTGATGAAAAATGCTTTATATAAAGGTTGGAACTCTGTTTTCATAACTTAATCACTGCCATTTCTTATACATTTTTTTCAACACATTCTTTTCCTTATCCCAATTATATATATGTTTCGCTATTTTGGTATTGTCTTTAAACTCATTCCTTAAGTCATCGTCATCTATCAGCTGCTGGAGCTTCGCTTTCAAATCATCCGTATCACCCGGCTCGACGGTGAGCCCGACTTCCTGCCCTTTGATAACCGCTTCTATTTCCGGCAGCCTGGAGCCGATGACGGGGACGTGGGCCATTATATATTCGAACATCTTATTGGATGATGCGGAATAATGGTTGAAGTTGGTGTTCTCGAGAAACTGGATGCCGATGTCGGCGGCCTTGGTGTAACTTCTGAGTTCCTTATACGGCACTCTGTCGATGAAGATGACTCTGTCTTCCATCCCAAGTTCTTTATGGTAATCGATCAGATTCAGCCGTTCTTTGCCGTCGCCGATCATGACGAGTTTTCCGCCTTTAATGTCCTTAAAGGCATCGAGCAATTTGAATAGCCCCCTTCCCTCCTGCATGCCGCCCTGGTACAGGACGATTTTTTCATCCTCGGGTATTTTGTACGTGTCTCTGAGAGGGAATTCATCGACGAGATTTATATCATAGAGCTCGCTGTAGTTATGTACCGCGGTCGGTTTTGTGCCGTACAGGTCTGCGTGGTACTCCGCTCTTGTATCGTTCTCTACAATCGTATGGTCGGTAAATTTCAGCAGAAATTTCTCCAGCCTGTATATTTTCTCGAATGAATAGTGCGTTCTTGACGTCTGCACTTCATGGGAATCATAGATCAGCGGTTTTCTTTTCAATCTCAGTTTGCTGCTGATGATCCCCTGCATCAGCGTATTCAAATCATGGGCGTGGTAAATATCGGTATCTGTCTTTCTCGCAAGCATTACCATCTTGCACATCAAAAACGCATTCGGGAGGTGTTTCGAAAGGACAGAAGACTTTATTTTCCTTAAAATGAACTTTGGCAGTTCAATTTTCGTCACTCTGTTTACATATATGCCGTCCCTCACTTTTTCAGCGGACTTCAGGTGCAGTTCGTCCAGTTCCCTTTTCGCTATGATCGTCACGGTATGACCCATTTCGGTCAGGGCGGTGGCCTCCCGCAGCACTCTCGCATCGTTGATGAAATTGTTCCACACGAACATCGTCACATTTGCCATAAACTTATCCCCTATTTTTATACAAGTGGTTATTTTTGATTGTAATTATATATAAATGATTATAAAATAAATGATTGGTATACTTATGCTTATTATAGATTATTCGTCTTTTTATGTCATTCACAATAAATTTAAACTAAAGTAGGTTATTTTAATGAAAAAATTCATCATCGGTGCGTTCATCGTACTGACCGTCGCTCTTGTTGCCGTCGGCATTTATCTTTACAGTCTTTTCAATACGTTTGAACAGGGCGTTTCGGATTCATATGAAGCCACCGACCGTAAGCGTTCGGATCTCAGAATGGAAGAAGTGGATCCGAATCTCGACAGCTTTACCGTGCTGATCATGGGTATCGATGAGTCGGAAACGCGGAGTGAGTCGGAAGGGCTTGATTCCGACGGGTTCAGAACGGACACTATGATTCTCGCAACTTTTGACAAAGATGAAGACGATATTAAACTTGTCAGCATTCCGAGGGATACACTGACGTATTTCCCTGACGAAAATTATTTCGATAAGATTACCCATGCCCACAGGAACGGCGGGCCGGAAAGCTCGATGCTTGCGGTGGAAAGTCTTCTGAATGTGCCGGTGGACTACTATATCCGGGTGAGCATGCCGGCGGTCGTTGATGTGGTTGATGCGCTCGGCGGCGTCGAGTTCGATGTGCCGTTTGATATGGAGTCACCGACTTCTGTGGACAGAGGGACTATTGAGATCGAGGAAGGCGAGCAGACGCTGAATGGTGAAGAGGCGCTCGGTGTCATCCGTAACAGAGATGTCGATACGGACCTCGGCCGCGGCAACCGCCAGCTTGAGATGGTTGAAGCGATCATGCAGAAGGCGAAATCGACCGGTGCGCTGACGAAGATTGATGATCTGATTGAAGTTGTTGCGGATAATGTCAGACATGATATGTCGTCGAAGACGATTCGCGACCTTGCTTCGTATTATGCGTTCAACTCGATTGAATTTGAAAATACGCAGATTGTCGGGGACGATTACTGGTATGAGCGTAACGGCGGCTATTTCTATCTCGCCGACCCGGAGCATCTCCTCGCGATATCCAACACTTTACGTGATATATTGGATATAGAAGAAACTGAACCGTATGACTTGATCAACTTGAGGCTTGATGGCATTTTTGAACCGTATCAATATGTAGAAGATTACTTACTGGATGATTATGTGCCGGAGCAGCAGCATCCTGCGTTGGGTGAAGATTATGAAAATCCGTATGGTGACGGTTTTGATATTCCGGACTTCGACCATGAGGATATCGGTGTTGAAGGTGAAGATGATCTGGAAGATAATTCTGGCACTGATGAGGAAGGTGCCGGTGGTGAAGGTGCGGGTAACAATGGGGCTGGTGGAAATAATGGCGCCGGCAACAATGGAGGTGGCAACAACGGCGTGAATGAAGGCTATAATGAGCCGGCCGGCGATCCTTATTATGAGGAACCTCATCAGCAGGTGCCCGAGCAGCAAGTACCGCAAAATGAACAGGGCAACAATAATAATCAGAACCCGGGCGTTAACGATCAGCCGGCCGGAGATCCGTACTACGAGGAACCGGCAGCCGACCCTTATTACGAAGAACCTGCGGGCAATTACTAATTATTGAGTGAGGAGGTTGTTGTATGAGAAAGACTTACGATAAAGAAACGAATATCAATGAGATGTTCGATTATCTGGAAGCACAGATCAAAAACAGCAATCAGCCGCAAATCGAAAATTCATATCACTACTATGACCATTCGCATAAGGAGTATTATTTATCTGTGAGGGGCTATTTCAGCGAAGCGCTGACGAACCCTGAAGTCGACGCGGCATGTTATATACTGAGCCTGCCGCAGATTTTCAACAAAGTGGATATATTTGAACTGATCCACCCGATGGACTGGGTGAAAAACGAAGAAGGCCGTTTGAGTGAGGCATTCAAAAGTCTGAAGCCGCACTACCAGTACATCGCTTTGGCGGCGGCGGAAAGTTCGAACATGAAGTTCAACACGCAGCCTGCCCTGTCGCTCGGCCTTGAGTTCTGGAGTCTTGAACATCTTCAGATATTTTGGCAGTTTACAGCAATCAGACGTAAAAATTCTATGTAATGCAGGTGATTTGATGGAAATAAAAGTAGCAGATACGAAAGCGTTATATGACCAGTGTCTTGATATTCGCATGAAAGTGTTTGTCGATGAACAAAATGTGCCGGCAGATGTTGAAGTGGATGAGTTTGAGGACGTGTGCACGCATTTTGTGCTGTTTGACGATTCCGGTGAAGCGGCCGGCACGGTCCGTTATCGTCCTTTGGATGGCGGTCTCGTGAAAGTGGAAAGAATGGCGGTATTGAAAGATCACCGCGGTAAGAAATACGGCTATGATTTGATGGAAGGTGTCCATCAGCATGCGAGAAGCGCCGGCCATTTGAAGGCGAAACTCGGCGCCCAAGTCCATGCGATTCCATTTTATGAAAAGCTGGGATATGCGGTTTCTTCCGATGAATTCGATGATGCCGGCATTCCGCATAAGTATATGGTGAGAGAATTATGATTTTTTGAAAAGCTTGGGGATTGGTTGAGACTCGTGAAAGATAGTAATGATGATAAGAGAACCCGTACGTTAGGTAATTTTGGGCGATGACCCTGAATGGCTGACGTACGGGTTTTTATTTTCGAAAAGAAAGTACTTAATATGCGCTTAATGCGTCATCCCGGGCTGCAGGATGAGCCATACAGCTTCTAACGGTCCGTCCCAGTACTCGGGATGAGCCGTACAGCTTCCAACAGTCCGTCCCGGCACGCGGGATGAGCCATACAGCTTCTAACGGACCGTCCCGGCACTCGGGATGAGCCATACAGCTTCCAACGGACCGTCCCGGCACTCGGGATGAGCCGTACAGCTTCCAACGGACCGTCCCGGCACGCGGGATGAGCCATACAGCTTCCAACGGACCGTCCCGGCACGCGGGATGAGCCGTACAGCTTCCAACGGTCCGTCCCGGCGCGCGGGATGAGCCGTACAGCTTCCAACGGTCCGTCCCGGCACTCGGGATGAGCGGTTAGACGCTTTATAGTAGAGAGGTGTGATGAATCCCCGGCCGAGGTGCAGGCTGGCTCTTTATTCACATTAAAAAAGGCCTCCATGGGCCTCTGTTTTCATCAATGATGGATCTTTTCCAGTATTTCAGTTAAATTTTTCACTTCTTCTTTTGATAAGTCTTTTAATAAGTCGTCTGTCAGCTCGCATATTTCATCATCAAGAGTATCGATCAGTTCAAGGCCTCTATCACTGATCTGCAGATAGGTTGCCCGCAAATCTTCTTTACTTTGGGATTTACGGATATATCCATAATCAACCATCTTCTGTACAGCTCGTGATACGGCTGTCTGCTCTTTTTTCATCTTCGATATCAATTCTTTTTGCGTGATGTCCGGCTCTTCAGCAATGATCTCAAGAATATAGAGCTGCTCCCGCGACACTCGACCTTCATCTGTATTGAACGATGTCAGATGATCGATCTTCGCATTCAACAAGTAAATATGACGACATACATGACGAGTATTCACTTCGCTCATATAATACACCCTACCTTTTATCATCATAATTTTATTATACACATAAATACTTTGCGCACAACATTTATTTATACATTAATTCAATTTTTGTAACTGCTTCAGACTGACATAGCCGATTGTGGATGCCTCTCCGACCTGCACATAGGATGGGTAGTCTGTTTCAGACTTTTTGAGCGGCTCTCCGGCACGTCCGAAACGTCCGATAATCGTGATGATACGGTGCAGCAGCACCGTCGCTTCATCAATATCCTGCTGGGATTTTATTTCCTTTCCTGCCAGTACCGGGTTTTTCGGCAGCTTGTCCGGAAAAGAAATACTGCGCATCCATTTCAGTTCGTCCTTTGACAGTTCTTCCCGGCTTTTGAAATGTATTTTCATATTTGGTGTGGGTAACCGCCCATCTGTGAGTGCTTCAAAATGATTATCCATGTAATAAAAGTCCAGATGCCTGTTTGAATATCGGGCGAGCACTTTATCATAATTGTGCTGAATAAAGAACACCGTGTCCGGCGCAATGTTTTCTTTCACGGTCGTGTCATAGTAGTAGTGGGTCATCCTGATGAACTCGGAATAGTCGAACAGCCAGTGATGCACCTGTTCTTCGGCACCGCCTTTTAAAGTGAGCGTTAAAGTTGCGGCCGGCGATGTGAGCTTTATTTTACTGCCTGCAGAGAATAATTCTTCAAGCTTCTGAATTCTTAATTCACTTTTTTTATACCCGCTGCACGTGAAATTATTCATACCGTTCACATGTATCAGTTTTTTCATGACGAGTCCGTTTAAAAAAGTGTCCACGGTCGATTCCGCTTCAGCGTCGACATAATGGATTTCAAAGGGTCTGTTGTTTTCAGCAATTTTGACTTTTATTCTCATGAAGATGACCTCTCAAGCTCAAGCAGATTTTTTAAAATATCGACTCTCATAGCGACGTTTTCTGGTGTTTCGTACATCGATCTCACTTTGACGTTGTTCAGTCCGGTGCTGTCCTCTGCCGGAATTTCCCGGGTGACGAACATCGTGAACGTGACGGCGTAATCTTCTTTCGGATTCATCGCCTGGTACGGCACGTAGAAATCATTGATGTTATGTGAGAAAAATGCATCACGCTCATACTGCGATTTGTAACGGTTCTCCACCCACTCATCGCCGTAACGGCTCCAGAAACGTTCCGTATAGTCCGCCATCAGCGTATCGTCAAGCATGCAGTCCATCGACGTCTGCGGCGTGCAGTCCGAATCGAAATCTTCCGGCGGCAGCGAATAGATATGCGCAAACTCGTGGATGAGCGTACGGTAGCGCGCCGCCTTGTTGTCGCTGTCCCTGAAGTCCATGGCGAAGATGATCTCCTCGTCTGTAATGTCGACGTAGGCAAGCGTGTTGCCCTCGCCGTCCGAGAACAGGCGGTACGTATCTATCGTGTCGGTGTATCTGTCCGGAAACAGCGCATCGAACTCGTTGTAGTATGAGAGGTACGGATCTGCACTGTCCGGCAGTTCCCGGTGTTCTTCGGTAAGCGTCAGCCCGTCGTCCACATCATAATCCTGATACGTCCGGCGCGGCCGGTTTTCAAAAAATATATACGGCTCCTGCGAAATATCGATATGTTCCTCGAGCTCTGCGAGATACTCATCGCCAAGTGCCGTGCACTCTTCGACCGTCCCGCACTCCGCATGTCGGACGGGGGCATTCCAGTCGATGTCCGCCCGTTCGGACGGTGCGTCACCGCTGAAAAACTGGAAAATGCTCATGATGATGAAGATCGTCAGTGCAAGGATTCCGGCAAATAAAACCATCTGCCCGAGAAGCTTCGACTGGCGTCTGACGGTCGTCCGCTTCACGGGTGCCTTATCGAGCACCTGCATCGTGATGAGCGGTGCGCCCTTTATTTTAATGTCGAGCAGTGCTTTGTGTATTGCCTTAAGCTCGAGGTGATACAGCGGCAGTTTATCGTCCGCATCATTCTCCAGTGTGATGACGTCATCCAGCGGGTCCGCCCCGATCCTGTATTCGCCGAATGTGATGATGATGACCCGGATGCCGTTATTGTGGGCGTAGGCCCTGAAATACCGGAAGTCCCGCTGGTTCATATCCGTCGTCAAAATGAACGCATCGAAATCCTGAAAGAACTTATCGTTCTTCTTATGGATCCTTGCGCTTTCAAACGTGTTCCCGAATGCATCGATGCGGTCGTCATGCAGAATGCCGAATTGTGCGGAGACTTTTTCCACATACTCCGTATTGACATAATCCTTATGCAGCGATTTCTGCAGGCTCTTTGTCAGCTTCGTCTGCTCACTGCTCATATTTGTATGGAGGTAGATATCATGTTTTGAATATCTGCCGAGAAGACGTGCCACAGTGATGCCGCCGACCATCGTAAATTGTTTTTTGCCGGCTTGAGCCGTCATATTATTCATGTACGTGCCGCCCGCGACAAGAATATTCACATGCATCCCTCCCATCTTTCCCCAATTATCCTCAAAATATGAAAAAATTTAAAGGGTTTGACTTGAAATTCACGAATTCTTTACTATTGGGTCGGTTTTACATTGAAATAAAGTTCCGGATACTCCCTGATTTTCACCATTCTGTCGAGCACTGTCAGTGTTTTCTGGTACTGTTTTTCACATGTCTTTTTGTCGAACAGCACGTCCTTGAATGTGCCGTCGCTGAAATGGATGCGTGTTTGGTACCGCTCGTTTTCCGGTGTGCTGAATCTGAGTATTGTTCGAAGATTGATCCAAAACGCATTTCTGTGTGCACTCGACGTCAGTGGAAACAGTACGAAGTTCGTCCGTTCATCCATGACGATCGGTCCGAGTCTGTGAATGTTGTGGACATACCTGAGATGATCCCTGCGTGCTTTCAGGCTTGTGCCGTATTGATGGATGAGCAGCTGATCGAGCCACACATCCGTTGTGAGGATTGAATACTCATGCCGGTGCGGATAGATCGCCTGTGAAAGAAACTCCAGGTGATGGACAGGCTCCAAATATTTGATGTCGTGCAGTAAAAATGAAAAATTTTTCAAATCGTACGCCCCTTTTTATGTATGCTTGTTTTTTCGTGACTGCACCCCATCCCCCGATTGAGTGCAGAAATGTATGTAAAGTATTTTGTCAAATTGTGTAAGCCTTCTTATTATACAATAAGTTGACTTAATATTACATTAATTTAATGTTATTTAAACTTTGTTAACTTTAAGTTTAAGTTAAGTGTCGGTTTGCATGGTTGTGATGGTTTTTATTTTCCTAAAAATTGGATAGATTATGTGTATCCGGAAAAACATGATTTATCGATAAGTCGCTGGGAATGGAATATGGAGAAACCGAATTTGACTGTTGAGGCAGGGCTGGATGCGAAGATCCGGCAGTATGAGCCGATGGTGCATGCGATTATGGCGAAGTTGAGCATTTTGTATGACAGGGATGATTTTTTGCAGGTGGGACGGATTGCGATCTATCAGGCGCTTTTGAGTTTTGACGTTGGGAAGGCGCGGGGTGCGACGGAATCGCAGTTTGTGTATACGCGGATTTATCAGCGTCTGATTGATGAGATCCGGAAGTGTGTGCGGGTGTCGAAGGGGCTGGAGCTCACGGAATGGCTCGAGGAGGATGGTTCGGCGTCGGTGCGGGAGTCGTATGTGGATCTGTTTGAGGGTGATTTGGGCGGGATTTTGACGGACCGGGAACGCCGGTGGATGGATCTGATGATGTCGGGGTATTCGACGGCGGAGATTGCGCATATTCTGGATGTGAGTGTGTCGACGGTGAAGTCCGTGCGTCTGAAAGTCCGTTCGAAAGTCAGGTCGTTTGTTAACAGTCAGTGAATTTTTCATATAGGTGGTTACTTTTGCGGGGTTTTCTTGTATAATGTATCTCAATGATTGTATGGAGGTTTGTTCTATGTCAAAAAAAGAAGAAGATTTGGATATTATCACGGCGAATGTCGGTGATATCGTGAAATTCGACTGGGTATTTCCGAATATGCAGGGTAAAGTTGAAAAAGTGAATGATAACTCGGTTATCGTGGACGTCACGATCAACGATAATTTCGATGAACACGAAATGTTTGAAAAAACAGTGATCAATCATAAACGTTATGAAATCATCAACGAAGCATAAAATTTTATAGATGTGGAAACCCCCGGCTCACTTGGTGTGACCTGGTACCTCCTAAGTTTACAGATGAAATAAAAAATCTGTAAACTTTAGTGATACCAGGTCAGTGTGAGAGCGGGGGTTTTTGTTAACTAATGGACTTTAGTGATTTTTGGGCGGGTTCGATTGTGTATGTCGCATGTCTGCCTCTATTGTTTAATAGACATATTTCCTGGATATACCTCTTAACAGTGGACTTGGAAACTTCGTTATTGATAAAACTTAGTATGTTGCGGGCTGTAATATTTTCAAGCGGGAACAAAACACTATAGTCTCTGATTGCAGACAGGACATGATCTTTATTTAACGACTTATGATTACATATATTGCATGTCGTAGAATAGCGTTTGGGGGTGAGTTCGAAAGATGTGCACTTCAGGCATTGTCTGCCGGGAGTGAGTCGGGATGGATCCGTATTCGTAGTGTGCTTCGGCTCCAAAACGATGTGATCTTGTATAATTTGAACAATGCGTTCTGCGTTGTTCCAACTCGTAAGCTGCTGAATGTTACGGAAATACTGTTTCATCAGTTCTCTCTTAATCGTTTTCAAGCGGCAATAGTTGTCGTCGGTCGATAGTATGAAGTATGGATTTGGGAATATTATATTGAAATCTGTTTTGATGTTAATTTTGTTTTCGAGAAATATTTTTATGAGTTTCGAGATCGCACGCTTTGATTGAATGATCGGGTCATCAGATATTTGAATCTTGCCAATCTGCCATGTGTTGTTTTCGTACTTGTAATTACCGCTGTAATTTTTGATTTCATTAATAAACACCGTCTCGTCTGTAACGATTAATGCGTCAATCTGTGTCAGTGACTTATCTGCCTGTATCCAAATATCCCTGAATACATTGAGATTTTGATGCCCTACCTCATCAAATATTTGGTCATAAAGCTGCTCCCCTTCGAATCCCCGATTCAATCTGGAAAGTTTCTTTTCTTCTTCCTGTGTTAATATTGCTCTTTTTGATAAAGTTTCAAGATAAATATGTTCGTTGGATTTGTTTCTTTCAGTCAAAAACATGTAATCATCTCCCTGGAATTTAGGTGACTTAAAAATCCCCTTTATTATATTAGGAGGAATTTGCTGTTTCTGATTTTTTTGATTTTAAATTTAATTGGATATATTACTCTTTTAGAGTCATATTATCTTTATTTTTGTCTGAGAGAGTGTCTAGAGGGAGTTAATGGTCCTTCCCCTTGATTGGGATGAGCCGTACAACGGCTAACGGACCGTCCCGGAACACGGGATGAGCCGTACAGTGGCTAACGGACCGTCCCGGAGCATGGGATGAGCCGTACAGTGGCTAACGGTCCGTCCCGGAGCATGGGATGAGCCGTACAGTGGCTAACGGTCCGTCCCGGAACACGGGATGAGCCGTACAGTGGCTAACGGTCCGTCCCGGAGCACGGGATGAGCCGTACACAGCCTAACGGACCGTCCCGGAACATGGGATGAGCCGTACACAGCCTAACGGACCGTCCCGGAGCACGGGATGAGCCGTACAGTGGCTAACGGACCGTCCCGGAACATGGGATGAGCCGTACAGTGGCTAACGGACCGTCCCGGAGCATGGGATGAGCCGTACAACGGCTAACGGACCGTCCCGGAGCATGGGATGAGCCGATAAGGCGTCAAGAAAGCCTAGAAATGGTAGTAGATCAGGTCGTTCAGGTGGATATCGTCGGTCAGGTTGGATATTTCTTTGTCAAGGTTGGTCAAAGTGTGGCCCAAGTATTCGAATGTGGTGGTGCGCCGTTTGAAATTCAAGTCGATGGAGATGACGAATCCATCGTGATGGTGGTGATACATGGTAATCGGGTTGGATTCGTCGACGTTGTATGTCTCTTTGCCATTCAACAGTTCGACTTCCTCCGAAGCTGAATCATCCTCCACTTCCGCGTCGAGCCTGCCGCCATACACCGCCGGCGCGCCGGTCACAACAATCCCTACGCCTTCAAGGCTGTTCACGACTTCCTGCATGGATTCATCCCAGTCGGATATTGCGACGATCATGTAGTCCGGGTCTTTATTATCATAAATATAACGTAGAGTGCGGCGCAGGGATTCGGCGATGTCCGTCACACGGAAGAGATCATCATCGCCCGCGTCGAACTCGCCGGCATAGCCGCTCACGTACGCGAGGCGCATGCCGTTGATGTCGATGAGTTTGTAGGGCTCGCCGAAAAACGATTCCTTCGTATTCGGGTGGCCGATGTTGCAGTTCATGAACGGATAGCGTGCGAAACCGACGGCTCGGCGAAGCTTGGACACGTTCGACAGATCGCGGTGGTTCAGCACCGCGAAGTTGTAGCCCATGTAATTCATCGCGGTGACACTGGGATTGCGGCGGCCGCGCAATTCCTGGTCGATGCCGAGTGTACCGCCGAGGTCCCCGAGCAGCACGTGGTAATTGTCGTCGGGATTGATGCCGCCGGCGTACCTTGAAACTTTGGACAGGGAAACGTCGTCGCTCATGCCGAGCTTGCCGCCGAGATGCTGGGTCAATATCAGTTTGACCGTAAAAAATTCCTGCATAATAAAGCCCTCCTTGAATTTATCCTACCATAATGCGTTCTTCCGGGAACTGGTGCGAGTGTTTTTTCTGTCTGCCCCCGATGAAGAAGATGAATGACACAAAGCCGATGCGGCCGATGAACATGAACGCGATGATGATCAGTTTGCTGAGTGCGGATAAGTCTTCGGTGATGCCGGTGGATGTCCCGGCGGTGCCGAACGCACTCGTCACTTCGAATAATATGTGCACCACTTCGAACCGGCCATTTTCTATGAAAACGATCGAAGTCACACCGGCGAAGACGAGAAATACTGCGAGTGAAATGACGGCGAAAGCGCGCTCGATATCCGCACGCGCGATGTTCCGCTTGAACGCATGGATTTTACTGTGGCCGCGGCTGAACGAGATCAGGAACAAAAGCAGTATCGCAAATGTCGTCGTCCTGATCCCGCCGCCGGCCGAACTCGGGCTCGCCCCGATGAACATGAGCGCACTCATGAACATCTGCGTCGCCTCGCTCAGCTGTTCGATCGGCACCGTTGTGAGCCCGCCGCTGCGGGATGTGACGGATAAGAACATGCTGTTCATCATCGCGCCGGTGATGCCGTATTCCTTGAAGTAGTCCTGCCACTCCGAGATGAAAATCATGACGGCACCGACGACGAACAATGCGCCGTACGTCGATGTCGTTATTTTGGTAAATAAAGAAAACCGGAAATGTTTGCGCCGTCTCGACAAATAGTTCCGGACTTCAATCAGTACCGGATAACCGATCGACCCGAGCACGATCTGGATCATCACCGGCAGCTGTATATGGTATGCCGTGTCGTATCCTGTGAGCGAAGTGGAAAACAGATCCAGTCCACCGTTCGTCGTTGCAGAAATCGACAGGAAGACACTGTGCATCAGTGCGTAATTGAAATCGCCCGAGCCTGTTAGAAATACGATGAAATAATAAATCGCACCGAGCAGCTCGATGATGAAGATCAGCACGATGATATCGATGATCAGCTTGACCCCGCCTGAAATTTTATACTGATTCGTATCCACCATAATCTGCATGCGTTCGCGTAAGCCGATCTTCTGGCCGAGTATGAGCCAGACCATCGTCCCCATCGCCATGATGCCAACACCGCCGAGGTTCATGATGAACATGATGACGGCATAACCCGGCACAGTGAATGTCTCCGCGATATCCATCGTACTGAGGCCCGTGACGCTGAGCGCAGAGGATGCGATGAACAGAACATCTATGAATTCGATGGTATCATAATCCACGCGGTAGAATACCGGTATCAGAAGAAGCAGCGTCGCTGCCGAAACCGCAATTAAATAGTAAAAGAATATCAGCCGCTGAGGACTGTAGTTTTTGATTCGCGCAAGCATCTTTCTGAACATCTGCTGAATCCCCTCTCAAGAAGCAATATGAATTTTATTTTACTATAAAAAGTAAAAAAAGCCGACTCCATTTTGAGTCGGCTTTGAATTCCATTATTCGAGCGTGACCGTGACCGTCTGCTGCTCGCCGCCACGGTAGAATTCGACCGTCATTTCGTCGCCCGGCTGCTTTTCGTAGTACAGGTACTGTCTGAGTTCAATCATGTTGCCCACCTCGTTGCCGTCGAGTGCGGTCACGAGGTCGAGCTGCTGCATGCCTACATTTGCTGCAGGTGAGCCCGGCTGGACGCTTGAGATGACGACGCCGGAATTGACGTCTTCAGGCAGGTTCATCTCGCTCTGAAGGACTTCAGGCGGGATGGTGTACAGATCCTGAAGTGTCACGCCGAAGAACGGTCTCTGAACTTCGCCGTTTTCTTCGATCTGGCTGACGACTTTCTGCACTTCGTTTGCCGGAATCGCGAATCCGATGCCTTCGACCTGCGGCATGCTGATCTTCATCGAGTTGATGCCGATGAGATTGCCGTTCGAGTCGATGAGCGCACCGCCGGAGTTACCCGGGTTGATGGCCGCATCGGTCTGGATGACGTTCGCTTCCCAGTCGTAACCGCCGTCGCCGTCAAGGTCGACCGGCACCGAGCGGTCGAGGCCGGAGACGATGCCCTGTGATACCGAGCCTGAGAATGCCTCGCCGAGCGGTGAACCGATGGCGATGGCCGTCTGGCCGACCGTCAGTGCGTCGCTGTCAGCGAAATCAAGTGTGCCTTCCACCTGCTCGCTTGATATCGATAATACGGCGAGGTCCGTCCAGACGTCCGTACCGACGACATTCGCCGTTGCTGTTTCGCCGTTCTGCATATTGACCTGCAGTTCTTCCGCACCTTCGACGACGTGGAAGTTCGTCACGATATACGCAGTGTCGCCTTCCGTTTTGTAGATGACGCCGGAACCGATGCCCGCTTCTTCAGGCTCAGTCTGCTGCGTCTCGGCATCTTCGCCGAAAATTCCCGGCAGGAGTGAATCGACTCTTTGCAGGTTGATGACGGAAACGACGGAATCACGGGAGGCTTCGATTGCCTGTGTCGCTTCGGTATCTGTCGCTTCACCGTCAGCTGACTGATCCGCTTCTTCTGCGGTACCCGCTTCCTGCTCGTTCGTTGCGGTTTCTTCCGGCGCATCGCCGCTGAATACATTGAACAGCAGTAAGACGAGCAGCGCACCGAGTATACCGGCGATCAGCGGTATGAGGAACGAGCGGAAAAATCCGCCGCCGCCCCCGCCGCCTTTACCGTGGTTGCTGCTGCCGTTTCCGGAACCGCCGCCGGCCGGCGGCACAGTGCCGTAGAAATCGTTTTTGTTATCGGATGATTCCGGGTCGCCTTTGATGACTCGCCCTTTTCGATCTCTCCGGATCCGCTTCATGGATTCAGGATTTTGTCGGGACGTGCCGTCCGGATTTCTGTTTTCTGAATTTTTGGCAGATGCGTCTGACGCACCGGCTGTGGTGCCCGCCGCGGCTGCCGTGCCGCCGAAGATGGCACTTTTCGGCGTGTCATCTTCCGGTCCGTACTGCGGTGCGTCCGCTGCGGGATATGGCGGCACTGCCTGGTTCCGGGGATTTTCAGTTGATCCCGGTGTTTTCTCCTGGCCGGATGTTTCCGAGTACGCCGAATCTCTTGAGTGGCGTGGTGTTTCCGGCTGTGCTGCCTCTCCGGAATCGGGGGATTTGTAACTATATGCCGAATCCCGAGACGTGTCAGCGTTCGCAGAATCTCCAGAAGAACCCCGGGGTGTGTCAGCGTTCGCCGAGTCCCCTGAATTCTGGGAGGGTGCCGCAGATTCCTGCGCTTCCCTGTTTACCCGGCGTTCGCTGGCGTCCGGTTCGTCCGGACGCACGGTTTCATCACGGTCTCGTCCGTTCAAATCTCTGCTGCGGTCTTTATTTCCAGAACGGTCTTCAATCGGTTCTTCTGCGCGCAGCACTTCATCCGCCTGTCCGCCCGGGACGGATTCCTTGGGCTTTGACGTCCCTGATGTATAGACATCCTGGTAGCCGTCGTCCGGCTGTTTTTCATCTATATCCAGATCTTCGTATCCATAGACCGGATCATGGGACCTGTTGTCATTTTCTTCAATATATTCCCGTCTTGTTTCCGCTGCTGATTTCGTTGGCTTCTGTTCATTGCTGTGTCGTTCAATCTCTTCTGAATGATTATTATCATCAGAGTCTGCAGCGTAACCGTATGGCGCCATCGGCTGCTGTCCGTCTTCAGTGAAGATGCGGCGGCGGCGTTTGTAACGGTCTCTAGGAATCACATGTTTTTTATCATTCTCCACACTTTTTCCTCCTAGCTTGTCAACTTGCTTATTCTACATTATAAGATTAAAACGCTTATACTTCCACTGATTCGCCGTCGTATGGATTTTTATTTTTACTGCTGAACCAGCCGACGAGTATCACAATGACCATCACTGACCAGAAAATCACTTTCCATGTCGTTGAATGCGGGAATTCGTGCGGAATGATGCCGATCGCTTCGTGTGCGAGTGAGAGCACCATCAGTTTGATGCCGACCCAGCCGACGATGATGAAGGCTGCGACTTCAAGTCCCGGGCGGCGGGCAAGGACGCCGACGAACCATGTTGCGAAGAAACGCATGATGATGACACCGACGAGACCGCCGATGACCATGACTGTATACTGGCCGGCGTTGACGCCGAAGAAGTCGCCGCCGATTTCAGGCAGCGCGAGCGCGATGGCCGCCGCTGCAAGGATCGAATCGACTGCGAATGCGATATCCGCGAGCTCCACTTTGAACACCGTCATCCAAAAGCCGCTGCCTTTTTTCGGTTCAGCGTCTTTCGCCTTGTCCGCCTGTTCGTCCGCAGGGTTTTTATTTTCATTATTCGATTTAATGATTTCGTATAAATGCGAGCCTGAGACCCACAGCAGGTAAAGTGCGCCGATCGCCTGCATCCACCACCACTGGACGAGCCAGACGAGGAGCAGGATGGCGATCATCCTGAAGACGAATGCACCGACCAGTCCGTAAAATAGTGCTTTCTTCCGTTCTTTCGGTTCCAGATGTCTGACGAGCACCGCGAGGACGACAGCGTTATCTGCTGCGAGCAGTCCTTCGAGGACGATCAGGACGATCAGGACCCAGCCGTATTCCAATAATAATGCCATATCCATAAATATGTACCTCCTAATGTTTGTATCCATTCAGACAACAAAAAAGAGACCCATCGCAGAACGTACAAAAGATATTCTTTAGTACGTTTTGCCAAAGGTCTCACGGTCCAACGAATGTGGGCGGCGGATGTTGCGTGCCGGATGGCTCGTCGTTCACTACACCGGGTCCGATTTATGAAATAAAAGCCGAAATCTGGAGCCGTAATGACGATGTAATGATAGTCTGTTGCTGTTGTTTTCAGTAAATGGCTGTGGCTCTTTATCGCTGCCGTCAAGCTGTTTTTACTGATGCGTCCAGACTAGTGTTACTCCCCTTTTTCAAAACTAAATTTTAGTTATTGATAAGGATCTATTTAATTGTCGTTTCATCGATAAACTAAATATATCCGATAACTCAGCGGTTGTAAAGGGGATAGCTGAATGAAAACGCTTCCTATGGTGGGATTGTGTGTTTTTGCTGATTTGGCAGGGGTTGAGGGGGCGGTTTTTCAATAAATTTATTGATGGTTTGTTTCTGATTATTGATTTTCATCTTTAACGGACCGTCCCGCGCAGTGGGATGAGCCGTACAACGGCTAACGGACCGTCCCGGACAACGGGATGAGCCGTACAACGGCTAACGGACCGTCCCG
>NZ_FNFY01000029.1 GCF_900101075.1 Lacicoccus qingdaonensis
ACGATATGCCAGATATGAACTGTTAATCATTGATGAGATCGGCTACTTGCCCATTCAGAGACATGAAGCCGACTTGATTTTTCAATTACTGAACATGCGGTATGAAACCCATTCAACCATTTTCACCACCAATATCTCACTTTCTGGATGGGGTGAATTATTCAGGAGTCCGGAAACAGCTGCAGCGATTCTGGATCGAATGGTACACCATGTAAAGATTTATAAAATCAAAGGTAAATCATACCGAATGAAACAAACTTAGACAACATTCATCCACAAATTGCATTGCCGAAAACCGACATTTCTAAATTGCCATAAACCTACATTTTTAAATTGCCGTTGACACAAGTATAAGTTTCTGATCCAGATTAGAGATATTATCTAAAAATACCATGGCAGTCAGTAATTTGGTGAGTGATGCAGGGTAACCCAATTCCTCTGAATTTTTCTCGAAGAGTACATTCAAATTTTCAAAATTATATGGGATTGATGATTGAGGCATTTTAATTACGAGTCCTTTGTCTGCGGATAAATCATGATAGACATGCTCATCCATTTCATATTTTGTTGGTTCCTCGCCTTCACCATAAACTTTGGTAAGGTCGACGATTGTTACATTATCAATTCTGCCATCCAAGTTGGCTTTATTGATTCCCCCGAAATAAACCCTGCGTAGAGAAGCACCTTCTTCCGCTGTATATACATCGGAAATCTTTTCCCATCCATCAGAGATTCTTTGGAGACCGACAGTTTGGTACTCTTTGATTGCCGTAAATTGAAAACCGATTGTCCCTGACTCATATCTTGTGCATTTCACCATGCAGGAAACATAGTATTTATGTCCGGGAATGAAGTTGAGTCTACCCGTATGTATCTGTGTTGAAATTCCTCTTGAAGTCGCGATATAGCTGGCTGGATAAGTATAGTAGTCTTGGTAATCCAGGTTAAAAGACCCACTGTTATTCTTCCAGTATTTATTGCCAAAATCAAAGTTACCATTTTTAAACATCAATGCATGAGGAGTTACTTTAGTTTTGCTATGTAAGACTGTATTGCCTATATCAAACAGCTGTCTCATTGCTTCATAACGCGTCCTGCCTTTGAAAACGACACCGAGAAATGAAGTATTTTCATTTTTAGTGTCTGCTATAATTGCCAGATTTGTAGTAACACGTGGGATTCTTCCTGTTTTAGATACTAACACCGTATAGTTATCATCAACACTTGAATTTTCAATTGTCGTAATTGCTTTGATTGTTCTGGCGTTTTCACCTTCAACTTCACATTCGAAGTTTCTTCTGCCCATTATTCTCATCATATCCTTATAACCCATGGTTTCAAGCATCATTAATGCAATATCCCTGGGAGTGGATATGTGATCTTCGTGAAAAAAGCCTTGAACATTTACAAAGTGACTGTTCATCATACCAATGTTCCGGGCTTTAATATTCATTTCTTCTATAAATCTGGAAGTTGCCTGTTTATCGGTGATATGATCTTTATTGCTGATATTAAAAACCTCCTATGAAAAGTTGACAGTTTCTTGAAATAATAATTTCAAAATAGAAAAGTATATTAAAATTTGATTTTATACCCTGTAAAAATGTATAATCTTTTCATAACTTACAAAGAGTTAATTAAAATTTATTGTACTATATACACGGACGATATCAAAATGTGTAATTGATAAAGATAAACAGCATTAAAATGCTGCTGGAAAAGCATCTATTTACCAAAATAAAATAGCAATTCTGATAAGGAGTGCAATCTGTATGAATAATAATCCGAAATGGCTTTCAGAACTTGAAGGCACTGTACCAGAGGCGGCATATGGTATATCAATCAATGCTTATACTCTTGCCTTTGAGGCCTGGAGAAGGGGATTGAGTGTAAGTTTTGAGAATGGATATTCAAAATCAAGGGGCAGGCACTTTATCAGATATGTAATCAGCAACAGACAAAAAAGCGTTAAATTTACTCATAACAGATCTGATCAGGTTTCTCAAAAGTCAGTAAAAAATGCATCAAATAAACATAAAATCAGAAAGATACTGGATGGTAAAAACGTTCCGGTTGTCAGGAATGAGATAGTAAAAACTGCCGATCTGAAAGAGATTAAAAGTAAAATCGATGAATTTAAATATCCGGTAAGAATCAGTAAGCTTACTTCTCCTGCTAAAAATATAGCAACAAAAACTGCAGGCGGACCAAAAGAAGTGGCGGAATATATTGGAAAAGAACTAAATGATAATAAATCTCAAAAGTTTTTAATCGAAGAATCTGCTGATAGTAAACATTATTATGCATATATTGTAGATGGGAAAGTTATCGGGGTTTATACCAAAGAAACACCATACATTACAGGTGATGGAACCAAATCAATCAATGAACTGTTGATTGACAGTAATAATATCAGAAAGAAAATTCCAAGCATTACCAACCTTGAGATATCTGTGGATCAAAAATTGAAAAATGTATTGAAGAAACAAAATTATAATGTTGACTCAGTCCCGGAACCAGGTAAGAAAGTGACCATAAAGTCTGAAGCGGGGAGTAAGGACCCTGTGGAAGTAACAGACATATTTTCTGATGCAATGAAGAATAAGCTGGTTAAGATCACTGATTTTTTACCAGGACTGATACAGTGTGAGGTAGAGTTTCTATACGATGAGAACACTGAAGACTATTCAATTTTTACCATAAACGGCAGACCAGGAATAAGGAACTATCTATACCCTATGCAGGGTGAAGCAAGACCGGTTCCGAAAGCAATCATCGACTATTATTTTCCCGAAACAAAAGGGGAGTACCTAAGTGATACCACTCCAAAATATTACTTTGATTATGAGGTCGTGAATGATGATCTGAGGAACAATCGTCTAAGTAAAATCGTGTTGCCTGAACACCGTTATGAACCAAACCTAGTGTCAAAATCCATAAGTTTTCAATCTGATTATAATATCAGCAAACTTAAAAAAATCATTAGGGATCATTTTATCAGACTGAAATTTGACGGAGAATTTAATGTAATGAATAATAGCCGATTTGAATTGATAATTGTGGGTAATTACCAGGATGCATATTATTTTTATGATCATCTTAATACAAAGAAATATTTAAAAAATATTACAATGACCGATCACGATGGTGGTGTCAATGTCGGTTACAAGTTCAATGATTTACGTACAGATATATCTGATACACCGCCAAAACCATCAGGAGCTGCCAAAGCTGTAAAAAACAAGAGTTCACGTCAGATACAGGCATATAAAAAGAAAGTACGACAAAGAGATGACAGGATTAAAGCCCTTGAGCGGGAAATTGAAGACCTTAAAAAAAGTCAGTCTTGGAAAATTACTGCACCAGTCAGAAAAATTAAAAGTAAACTGCGGAAATAAATTTTTAAATGACGATAACGGATTTTCAGAGGAGTTCATGTTATGAGTACTACTTTATATTTGGATGTGCCAACAATAGGCATCACAGGCAGTTTTGGAAAAACAACGACAAAAGAAATCACTGCAGCACTTCTTTCTGTCAAATATGACATTTTTAAATCTAAAAGAAATTACAATACTGTTCGCTCTACAAGAAGACATGTTAAGAAAATAACGGATGAACATGAAGCTGTAGTGATGGAAATGACAATGGGTAATAAAGAAACCGGTAAAAATCAATGTACATTGATTCAGCCTAATATTGGTGTAATCACATCAGTCGGTCATGCACATTTCGAAAATTTCACATCAATTCATGAGACTGTTTTATCAAAATCTGAGATGATGAAGTATATGAAGCCGGATGGCACTTTGTACTTGAATGATGATGATGAGTACTCTCAATTGATAAATACCAAATACTTTACAGGTAACATAATTAAATGCGGCATAACTGAAAGTGCAGATTACAGAGCAACGGATATCAAGTTTAACAATGGCGGCATGGAATTCCATGTAAAGTTGAACGGTGTAGATGAATATATGTTTTTGCCTATTCTCGGTGAACATAATGTTGTAAACGCGTTATTTGGCATTGCCATAGCAGATAAACTCGGTCTAACACCGAACGAAATCAGACAGGGTCTGAGCACTGTTAAAGTACAAAGAGGAAGATTGACATTGGATGAACTTGAAGGCAAGCGCAGTCTGCTTGATGATTCAGGCAATGCTAATCCGGCAGCAATGATTGCAGGATTGAAAGTCTTGAACACTTATCTGGACAGCCCCAAAAAAATAGCTTTATTAGGTGATATGGCGGAACTTGGTTCATATACCCGGGAAGGTCATGAAAAAGTTGGAAAGGCATTAATTGATTTAGATCTTGATAAAGTATACTTGTACGGTGAGAGCAGCAGGTATATTATGCAAAAGGCAAAAGATACTGGCTTTGACGAAGACAGACTATTTCATTATACTGATATGGATGCATTGATTGAAGAATTAATTACAAATTTCGAAGAGAATACAGCATTAATGCTGAAGGCATCCAAATCAACCAATTTCAAAAAAGTTGTAAAGCGTCTGTTAGCAGAGTACGAGAGAGTTAAATGAGTAGATATCAAAATTTATTTTAAATGATCCCCTGAAGGTTGAAGTCAATCTTTCAGGGGTATTCTATATGTTTATAAATCATTTTTAAATATAAATAAGAGTTTAGGAAAGTTTTTGTAAAATGATTATCGGGTTTATGAGACTAGCCTAAAAAACTATCGGTATATGCTGAATTAACTGCAATGCTGTGCCGTTCACAAGGCTTGAATTTGCTGTTTATGCGGCCGGATGACATTGATATAGATGGCAATAATGTCAAATTTTGTCAATAAAATACATTCTGCAACATAGGAAAAATATGTCGATGAAGAACCGAAAAAACTTAAAAGGTTGAAAAAGCGTATTGAAGTTTTTAAAAAGGAAAGAAGAGCATATAAAAATGAGTATAATACTATGAAAGTGAACAATTCCTGGAGGTTGAAGGTACGGGTAAGAAAAATCGGCAGCTTTAAAAAATTCCGAAAAAGTAAATGAAGTAAAAGTGTGTCCAGAAGATAAAATCTGGATACACTTTTTTTAATTATGAAAGCTTCTTTGAGATATAACTATAGTACTCCGTTTTAGCAGATGCAATCTGGCCTTCACCGAATTCAGTGCCGGGACCATTTTCAACCTCAAATAGATAGAGGTTGGCATCCTGGTCAATTCCTATATCCAGGCCAAGCGCACTGAAGTTCACATCGAATAATTCTTCGATTTTATATGGCAGCGTTTTTGCAATGCGTCTTATTGATTCTTTTAATCTATCTTTCTCTTCAGAAAAATTACCTTCAAGAAATGCAGTAAGAGTTGAAACACTGCCTCCTTGAGCAACATTGGAGACCACTTTTTGATTTGAGCCGATTCGGACAAGATAAATTGCTACTGACCATTTGCCTCTGCCATTCTTCTCAAGGCGGACTCTGCAGTCGAAAGGATCACCTGATTTTGTTCTGGAAATGATATATTTTTGGAGTATGTGTCTGTCGCCATGCCAGGTATCTTCATACAATTGTCTGAGTTTTTCTTTATTCACTTTTTCCTCAGACTGCTGGTAGCTTATTTGAAATTTGTTTCTTCTAAGCTGTTTGACCATATAGATATTATGGCCGCGGAGACCGGCTTTTGATTTTATTACTATTGTTTTATGCTTATTTAGAAAATCCAGAAACTCTTCGAAGTTTGCATACTCCCCGGTCGGTATCAGTAAGTGGGCAAATTCTCCATCTTCTCTAATTTTATTATATATTTCGTCTTTTGTACCTATAATGTCTGTGGATAAGGTAGAGTTCTCTCTGAGAAATTCAGTCACTTTTTTATTTTTAAAACAATAAGGTGTTGTATCTATAAATGGTGGTATAGGGACTTCCTTAGTCATCCATTTATTTTTGATAAGAACCTGTCCTTTTACTGTTTTATTTTCAATATCAACATTCCTTGGACTGAAATATATCAAATCAATATCATTATAGGCACATGTCTTGGCCAACAGACGGACAAATCTGAATGGCTTGCGTCCGTTTCTCATAAATCCAATCATCATATTATCACTCCTGATTTACTTGTCTATTCAACATGCTTATCATGTAAGGAATATACCATACAGGAAGATCATTTGAAAATTATTATATTGCTCTTGGTAAAAAAGAATATAATGTTGATGAAAAATTGTGATAAACATCAGATTACAATGACTTTCCTATCCTTCGGGATATGGTCTGATAAGTGAAAGGGAAATATTTGAACATATTCAGAGTGATTTACGTCCAAGTAGGCGCCATGGACAACCTGAAGCCAAATAACGATTATAGTGAAAATAGTACGTTATTCCCTTTACTTATCTATTGCACCGAAGTGTGACCTCAAAGTTTTCTGTCTGAAATCGAATATAGCCTCAAGCCGTTTATGCACCAGCATCTTATGGGTGAACTGTCCGATAATCCGGAAGGGGAGGATGTAGTTCACTGTATCAATTATTTCTGTGCCGCCTTCAATTTCCCGGAAATGGTGCTGATGGTGCCAAAATTTGAACGGACCGAAACGTTGTTCATCGATAAAATACTTCCCTTCATCCACCTGTGTGATTTCAGTGATCCATTTTACAGGAATGTTTGGAAAGGGCTCAATTTTATATTGGATGATCATACCCGGATACATGCTGGGCGGCTGATCGCCGAGCATCTCAAAAGGCATATCATCCGGTGTGATCTCCTCCAGTTTCTTCGGGTCGGAGAAAAACTCCCATGCTTCCCGGGGAGTAACGGGGAGAGTTTGATAACGTGTCAAAGTGTACATTTTCATGTGAACTGCTCCTTCCTGATTTCTTTCATATAATATCATAAGTATCCTGATCACTGCCTGAATCATGACGATGCTTTCACTCGGAATCTGTTGTCACCAATACGGCATCTTTAGTTGAAAATTCCTTCATATGATTGGATATCATTGTTATTACTGTCAATAATAAACATGTCATTGACATACATATAACAACTAGTAAAATGATATCCAGAGCCTGATGGTAAACAAAACACAACATGAGTTTAGGGGGTTATTATCAACAGATTTATCAAGTTTGCTGCAGTGGCGATTATGCTATTGACTCTGGGTGCAGGGGTTTTTATCGCAATGTTTTTCTTAGACAGTACCCAGTCGGGTTCTAAGGAAGGGACTGCTTTGAATCTGTCCGGCCCGAATGATATCGAAACTGAAGCGGGGCAGGGCGGCAGCGGTTCGCCTGCGGATATAGAATTCAATGTATCCGATGTTCCAAAAGACGGATTGCCGAGTGAAAAAGCTTTTTCGGATGATCTGCATCATATGTCACATCAAAAAGTGAAAGCCGACCGGAAATGGGGACACCTTTAAATTACGGATGAACGTATCAGTGAAATGATTGATACCGCTGAAGAATCTTCATATGAATATCGTGATTTTTATATCGAAACACTGGAAGCCTGGCAGGACGATCATTTCGATAATGCCGTTGAAGTACACAATACGATATGGAATGCGAACAATGGCACCGTCGGAAAAGCATACGGGCTGATGAGTGAAAGTGAAGAATCTGCATACATTGAGAGGCATTTCGAATAAGCGGCCTTCGAATTTACATAATGCATCATTATTCTGCATTCACTGATGGAGTGGATGCAGTTTTTTATTTATAAATTGATTTCACCCGGTCAAATTGTATATACTTTATTGTATTAAAATACTTAATTTTCAGTTTAATGTTAAAACTTAATTACCCATAGAGAAATAGGGTATGGATAAATGGTTTTCATTTAAATCCATCGCTTTGTGAAGAGGAGAATCGTTATGACGTTAAAAGAACTTGATTTTACAAAAGATATCATGTTGAATCACCCTGTAAATGCGCAGGGTCCGAGCATAAGCATGTTCAGGATGGCGCTTGAAGCATGGCGCCGGGGTATACAGGTCAGGTTTAT
The DNA here is from genome assembly GCF_900101075.1 of Lacicoccus qingdaonensis. Lineage (GTDB taxonomy): Bacteria > Bacillota > Bacilli > Staphylococcales > Salinicoccaceae > Lacicoccus > Lacicoccus qingdaonensis. Next base: position 7,982 of record NZ_FNFY01000029.1, read on the forward strand.
GACGGTATATGTTAAAAACCATCTTAAAATCCGCCATAAGTTGTCGTATGGCGGCAAGGTCTATAGATTTCAATTATCTTTAGGTGATAAAGTCGCAAAAGAAGCGAGACAGATCGGAAAGAGCAAGGAACAGACGAAAGCGCATCTAAGTGCAGCGGGTGTATCCGTACCTGAAGGTAAAGTCTTGACTATTGATAACAGTGATTTTGAGGAGGCGATGAACTACGCCGATTCCATTTCGTATCCTGTCATCGTCAAACCGGCGCATGCGAGTCTCGCAATAGGTGTCAGGACCAACCTGCATGACAGGGCGGCTCTTAAAGAGGCACTGGAGTATGTCCATGAAGAACTGGGGTATAAAGATATCATTATTGAACGTCATGCGACAGGATTTGACACAAGGGCCTACGTCATCGAAGATCAGCTGATTGCGGCATTTAAAAGGGTTGCCGCCCATGTAGAAGGTGACGGCGAACATACTATAGAACAGTTGATCGGCTTGAAGAATCATCAGCGTGGTCTGAATCCGCATCTCAGCGGCAGTAAGATCAATATAGATGATAAACTGATCGGTTATATCGGCGTGCAGGGTCATGACCTTGAGACGGTTCTGGAAAAAGGTGAAAAGATCAATCTGACCGACAGCACTTTCGCCAAAGATGCATCAGATACGGTGGATATCACCGATGAGGTTTCAAAAGACTACAAAATGACAGCAGTCAATGCCGTTAAGAGCATCCCCGGTATGAACATGGGCGGGGTCGATATCATCAGGGACGAAGAAAAAGATACGAATAAAGTGCTCGAGATCAACTGCAGGCCGGATCTCGGCGGTCATATGTTTCCGATCTACGGAGAATCCAGGGATGTATCAAAAAATATACTGGATTACTATTTCCCGGAGACGGCATCTGTCGATAAGGGGATAAATGATTATTTCACTTTCGACTTTGATAAGATTTTCCGTTTTCTGAAACAAGGCATCGTCAAAGAAGTGGTATTACCGCCGATACCGAAAGAAAAGATTGAGAATGTCCATATGGAACTGACGGGAGATGTGAAGTACTATAAAAACATCATATCCAATTCTGCGGTCGGACACCGGCTGGGCGGACATCTCAAAATGCTGAAAAATGGCAAAGGCAGGCTTGTCGTGGCCGGAACAACAAAGCATCTTACAGAGTTTATGGAGAACCTGCTGAAAATCGCACCGAAACTCGATATTAAAGTCATTGCCCAGAATGAGTGGGATTCTTTAATGATGTACAAGTTTGAAGCATCTGAAAGTATCGGCATGGGTGCCGTAAATCGCCTGAAAAAAGAAAGCATGACAATGAAAGAAGAGATTATTGAATTGAAAAAAGAACTCGCAGAACTGAAAAGTGAAGAGAGCAAGTTATAGAAAAATGGCAGCAGATCCAACATGATCTGCTGCCATTTTTCTATTCCGTCACATGTTCTTTGGACAGTGACGCCTCATCATTGTTTCTGGATCTCAAGTAGCCCATATCACCGATATGATAGATGAAGTTCAATATGATGGCGGTCAGACTGCCCATCACTATGCCACTTTCAGTCACTACCTTGAGGTTTTCGGGAACGATCGCAAACATTTCGGGGACGACTGTGACGCCGAGGCCCATGCCGATGGAGACTGCCATGATCATCAGGTTTCTCTGATCTCTGAAGTCCACGCGGCTGAGCATCTTGATGCCGTATGCAATCACCATGCCGAACATCGCGAGCATCGCACCGCCGAGCACTGAAGTCGGAATGGCGATGGTAATCGCGCCGATTTTCGGTACCAGGCCGAGCAGTATCAGCATGCCGCCTGCGATATAGATAATCTGGTTGCTTTTCACACCGGACAGCTGGATGAGACCGACATTCTGTGAATATGTCGTGTAGGGGAAAGCGTTGAAGAGTCCGCCCAAAATGATTGCGATGCTTTCAGCACGATACCCCCGCTTCAAATCGCTGCTGTTCACTTCACTGTCTGTAATATCTCCCAAAGCAAAATAAACACCTGTCGCTTCTATCAGGCCGACTGTGACGACAAGCATCATCGTCAGAATCGGCACCAGATGAAATTCCGGAACGCCGAAGAAAAAGACCTGTGGCAGATGGAGCCATGAAGCTTCACCGACTGCACTGAAATCGACCATACCCATAAATGAGGCGCCGATCGTCCCGATGACGATTCCGGATAATATGGCGATTGACTTCATGAACCCTTTACCGAACCGGAATAAAACCAGTATGACGGCGAGAGTACCGAAGCCGAGGGCAAGGTTGGCCATTGAGCCGTAATCCGTGCTGCCCTGGCCGCCGGCGATATCGTTCATTGCGACCGGTACTAGAGTGATGCCGATTATTGTGATTACGGTGCCGGTGACGACCGGCGGAAACAATTTGACAATCTTACTGAAAAATGCCGCTATCAATACGACAAAAAGACCGGCAACCAGAATGGAGCCGTAAATTGCCGGAATACCGTACGTATTGCCGATCGCAATCATCGGGCCGACGGCTGTGAAAGTACATCCCAGTACGACAGGCAGACCGATGCCTGAAAACTTCTTCTTCCACACCTGCAGTATTGTCGCGACACCGCACATCATGATGTCGATTGCGATCAGATATGTAAGCTGGGCTGCAGTCAGGCCGAGTGCATTGCCGACGATGAGCGGAACGACGACTGCACCTGCATACATCGCCAAAACGTGCTGGAAGCCGAGTGACAACTGTTTGGTTTTCGCCAGCTGCATCAGTTTGTTACCTCGTCTAAAAATTTGATGCTGCCTTCACTGAGAGATTCAATGCGTGCCAGTGATTCCACATGATAGCCGTTGTCACGCAGTTCCCTGCCGCCTTTCTGGAATGATTTTTCTATCACGATTCCGATTCCAGACACATTCGCCTGTGCCTTCTTAACAATATGAATGAGTGCATTCGCAGCCTCACCGTTCGCCAGAAAGTCATCGATGATTAAAATGTTATCACCGGGAGTGATGAATTTTTCTGCCACCGCAATGTTGTTCGTTTCCTGTTTAGTATACGAATAAACGTCAGCGGTCAGCAGACCGTCATCCAGAGTCAGAGATTTTCTTTTCCTTGCAAATACGACAGGAACGCCGAACTCGAGGCCTGCCATCACACTCGGAGCGATGCCGGATGATTCCAAAGTCAAAATCTTATCGATCTTTTTATTGCTGAAACGTCGTTTGAACTCTTTGCCGATTTCGACCATCAGTTCCGGGTCGATCTGGTGATTCAAAAACTCGTCCACTTTTAAAACCGTATCCGATAAAGCCGTACCATCCTTCATGATTCTTTCTTTCAACAAGTCCACAATGACACCTCTTCTATGTATTTAAAAAACACCCGGAGCGTTTCATCATGAGATGAGTACACTCCGGGCGCGTGGTCACGAAAGATACCCACTCATAGTCGGAACATTTAAGGTATTCCGGTAGAAACTTGCAGGCCATATCCCCGCGATTATATGAGTGTAATTTAATTTTAGTGAAGTTATCATATCATGAAACACGAACTTATCAAATGGTTATTTTTATAAAGTGCATCGAAATAACGTTTTCAATATAAATTTACAATATAATTTTCGTGTTTTGGGCGGTTTGAGAGTTTTTGTCGGTCACTGGGAGTGCTGAGTGATCGAATTATGTGGTTTGTCGGTCACTGGGAGTGCTGAGTGACCGAATTATGTGGTTTGTCGGTCACTGGGGGTGCTGTGTGACTGAATTAAGCAGTTTGTCGGTCACTGGGAGTGCTGAGTGACTGGATTATGTGGTTTGTCGGTCACTGGGAGTGCTGTGTGACTGAATTAAGCAGTTTGCCGGTCACTGGGAGTGCTGTGTGACTGAATTCAGTGGTTTGTCGGTCACTGGGAGTGCTGAGTGACCGGATAAGAGTGGATAAATTTAAAATATCTGCAGCATCAGGATCCCGGCCACAATGAACATTACGGCAATGATCCGTCTTCTGTCGATCGGCTGTTTCGGCAGTTTGAATAATCCGAAATGGTCGATCAGGAGTCCCATGATGATCTGGCCGAAAATGGCTGCCATCATTGTCAGTGTGACGCCGAGGTGGGGCATGAGCACGATGTTCATGCCGATATATACACTGCCGAGCAATCCGGCTGAAAACAGCAGCGGATTGAATTTGGCGCCTTGTGCCCTGAAACTGAATGTCAGTCTTCTGTGCACTGCGAGAGCGATGAAAAACAGGGTAACGGTGCCCATCAGAAATGATATGAAAGCTGCAAAAATGGCAGAGTCGACTTCCGCACTCAGTGCGCTGTTCACCGCCGTCTGCATGGGCGGCATCATGCCTGTAAACAATCCGAGAAAGACCCAGGCTCTTGAGTGCTGTCTTTGTACGGCAAGTTTTTTATTGGCATTCATATAGATGATTCCGAAAATCAGAAACAGTACTCCGGCGAGGTGCATCGGATGAAGCGGCTGCGGTGTGGCTTCAAACCAGCCGAAGGTGTCGATCATGATGCCGATGATCATCTGTCCGGTGACTGTCACGATCACCGTGAGGGCCGCACCGATTCTCGGCAGCAGCACGATGTTCGCCGTCAGGAAGACGACACCCATCAATCCGCCGACGAACCATATGTATGAATAGTCCTGGCTGCTAAAAAATGACACAGTTAGCTTTTCAGGGTTCAATAAGAGGTTCACTGAGAATAAAGCGATCGTCCCCACCAGGAAGGAATAGAATGAAGTGATGAATACTGCCCTTGTAAATTTGGAAAGCTCGGCATTGATTGATGTCTGCAGCGGTACAGACATGCCTCCGAGAATGCCCAGTAATATGAGAAGATACAATATTATTGCCCACTTTCATAGTAATCTATAATAATTTTAACCAAGCGTATATATTATAGCAATAATATGACTTATGTATAATATATGTTGTGACTGTTTATGAAATTGAGTAAAATATATAGATGATACTTATCATAGGAGAGATAAATATGAATGTTTCTGAAGCGATCAGAACAAGACGAAGTGTGAAGATTTTCAAAGATACGGAACCTCTCGACAAAGAGACTGTCGAAAGTCTGATTGAAGCGGCGACCTGGGCGCCCAACCATTATTTCACGGAGCCATGGAAATTTTTTGTCGTGCAGGGTGAAGCGAGGAAACAGCTGTCCGAAGTCATGAAGAAGTGGGCGGCGGCAAAAGCGGATGATCCAAACTCCCCGGAAGCCGAGAAACGGATCATGAAAGTCGGCGCCAAACCATTGCTCGCACCGACAATCATCATCGTTGCACTTTCGAGAGATCTGGACAATAAAAAGGCGATCTACACAGAAGATGTCTGTGCAGTGGCGGCGGCGACCCAGAATATGCTGCTTGAAGCACACAGCAGGGATATCGGTGCCATCTGGAAGAGCGGACCGGCCTATCAGGCGGAACCGGTCAAAGATTTCTTCAAACTGCGCCAGGATGAGGAAATTTTAGGTGCAGTATTTTTAGGTGAATCGGCTATGAGAAAAGACGTCAAAGTGAACCGGATCCCGCATGAGGAAAAAACGGAATGGATCACGGGTGAACCCGAATAATGAGAAAAATATTGGCGACCGTCCTGTTCTTTTTGGGCACATTGCTGATGTTCGGAACGATGACAATCATTCCTGAAGCCTGGGTCATTCCGTCATATATCGGAGTCGCCCTGTTATTCATCGTCGGTTTGTATATGAGCTATTCAGCAGAACTTTAAAGGAATCGGAGATTAGAATGTGAATAACTTATTTGAAATTTTATTGAAACGCAGCCGTCTTCTCGTAATCTTAATTCTTACCATTGCTTTGACAGGTGTGTATACATTCCTGACGATTGAAAACAGGGAGATACCGGAAGTCGAAGTGAATCTGATCAATATCACGACGCCTTGGCCGGGTGCCGACAGGTCGGATATCGAAACCAATATCACCAATGTGATAGAAAGTGACATATTCGGAATCGAAGGTATAGAAAATGTATCTTCGGTATCACAGGATGATATTTCTGTGGTCACCCTGGAACTTTCAGACAGCGCCGAACCCGACCAGGTGGAAAATGATGTCAATAACCTGGTGGGATAGGTGTCGGGTGACCTTCCTGAAAATGCGGCAGAGCCGCAGGTGGACAGTGTGAGCAATGCCTTCCCGCTGCTCAGTTACATATTTCAAAGTGATGACGGAGAAGGGCTCGAAGATCTGAAGGAGCAGGTGGACAACCTGGCACTGGATGTCACCCAGATGGAAGGTGTCAGTGATGTCACGGTCAAAGGATATGACGACCGGACTGTGAATATCGACCTTGACCGGGAGTCTCTTGAAGAAAATCAGATTACGCCGGATGAAATCATCCAGCAGATCGACCAGTCATTCAACCCGGTAGTTCTCGGCACTCAGACGGAAGACACTGAAAACATCCGTCTCAGCTTCCAGAACATGCCGCCGGTCGAAACTTTTGAAAACATCCGGGTGGGCGACGATGATACGCCGCTGACGGATATTGCGGACATCGGACTCACTACTGAAGAACCGGAAGATATTATTGCACATAACGGAGAAGAAGGCATTTCATTCACCGTATTTTTAAGTCAGGGTGAAGATGTGCCGTCAACTTCGGAAGATGTCGAATCAGTCGTGGAGCAGCACACCGACCAGTTTGATGACAATATTTCAGTCGAGACAATATCCTCGGAACGTGAAAACGTCGAAGAGATTTTCAACGGCCTCTATATGTCATTGTTGATTGCGCTTGTCGCTGTCATCATCGGTACATCGCTCGGCCTGTCATTTGTCGGTTCTGCCGTGGTCATGGTCACAGTGATACTGTCCATTTTCATCGGTCTGATTCCGGTGCCTTGGATGAATGTAGACCTGAACCAGATCTCCGTCATCGGGCTGATCATCGCCCTCGGCATACTGGTCGATGACTCCATCGTCGTCAATGATAATATCGAACGGAGGCTGGTCGAAGGAGACGGCAAGATGGATGCGATGTACAACGGTGTGAAGGAAGTCGCACCTTCGGTCATCGCATCGACGATTGCGATCGTGCTCGCTTTCTCACCGCTGCTGCTGCTTTCAGGGGCGAACGGGGAGTTCATACGCGCACTGCCGAGCATACTGATTATGACGATGCTCGTTTCGACGGTCCTTGCCATCATCCTTGTCCCGGCGCTCAGATATATCATTCCAATAAGGAAAGTTCCTGATCATGCAGGTATTTTCGGAAAGACATTTACGAAAGCTTCTAATTTATATGCAGACAAACTGATGCCAAAATTCCTTAAACGTCCGGCCATCACGTTTACGGTCGTCCTTGTGATTGCTGTACTGTCACTTGGGCTGGCCAGATTCACGCCGTTTGAATTCTTCCCGGAGGCGGACCGGTCTGAAGTGACTGTGGATCTGCTCTATGATAACGGACAGACGATTGAAGAGACGCATGAACGGGCGAATGAAGTCATCGACTACTTGAATGATACGGTTGATAATCTGGAAGGCGCCACATTGTTTACAGGATCCGGTCTTCCGAACCTGTTCGGTGCCTCTCTCGACCAGTCAGGCACACATACGGCGCAGCTTGCACTGTATATCGACAAGGAACAGATGAGCGCTTCTGAAGTCATCGATACTTATGAAGAAGACTTGAGGGCGGAATTCCCGGAAGCAAGCATCTTCATGGACACCATCGTCCAGGGACCGCCTGAAGGTGTGCCTGTCACACTGGATGTATACAATGAAGATCTCGGTACACTCGAGGATTCAATGGAAACATACAGAAATGCACTCGAGGATGAAGGTGCGATCGTCACATCGAATATGGGACAGCCGGTGGACACCGTCAACTATTCAATAGATGAAGCGGCGCTTGAAGAAGCGGAACTGTCCATCTCGCAGGTCAAAAATGAACTGAATCTGCTCGGAGAAGGCATACCGGTCCAGGAAATCATCGTTGAAGATGAACAGATCCAGTCCAATATGAAGTATGCGGATGAATACAATCTGGAAGATATTGAAATCATCAAGTTTTCAGGTGAACAGCCGGAAACATTCCCGCTGGATGATTTTGTGACGCTTGAAGAAACGACTGAATACCAGACGATTGCCCATGACAGCGGCGACCGTCAGGCTGCAATGGAAGTGTACAATCTTGAAGAAGACGCTGTCTCGGACATTGTCAGCGGTCTGTCGGAAGATGTTGACGGCGGCACGGATACGGTCGTCGGCGGTGAATCGACCGACCAGACGGATTTCTTCGTCGAAATCGGCGTTCTGTTTGCAGTCATCGTCGTGCTCGTTTATCTTGTCATTGCGTTTGAATTCAATTCACTTGTACTGCCGATGATCATCGTCTTCAGTATCTTCCTGAGTGTCAGCGGCGGATTCATCGGACTGTTCGTGACCCAGACACCGTTGTCATTCATGGGTGTCATGGGTATGGTATCACTCGCCGGCATCGTCGTCAGAAATGCGGTCGTACTGATCGACTTCATTGAACTGAGGCGCCGGAGCGGTGATATCGACATCAAAAATGCAATCGTCGAAAGCGGACGTGCAAGGCTGAGACCGATCATCCTGACAACGATCACGACAATCATCGCACTCCTCCCGATCGCACTCGGCGGAGATGCACTGTTCGAACCGCTTGCGGTGACCATCATTGCAGGAATCGCATTTTCTTCACTGCTGTCACTCATTGTGACGCCAAGCCTGTATATGATCTATTACAAAATAAAATACAGAAACTGATAAATTTCATCCTCTGTCTTTCAGGCAGGGGATGGTTTTTATTTTCAAGGGTTTTATATGCACATGAAAGAGGTAGAGACGGATAAGTCATATAAAAAAAGGTGATGGCAATGGCAAATGAAACAGGCAGGTTTACTTTGAATGACGGCGGATCGATTCCATTGATCGGTTACGGTACTGTGTTTATGAAAGGCGAATCCGGTGCGGCATCAGTTGAAAATGCCATAAAAAATGGATACAGACTGATTGATACCGCGATGAAATATGATAATGAAGGTTCGGTCGGGGAAGGGATCAGAAGAAGCGGCGTGGACAGGAATGAATTGTATGTCACCACTAAACTGAGGGCGTCATTTTATGACTATGATGAAGCGATCAGAGCAGTGGAAGAGTCTCTCTTCAGAATGCAGCTGGATTATTTTGATCTGATACTGCTGCACTGGCCGAACCCGAAGCAGGACCAGTATGTGGAAGCATGGAAAGCGCTGATCGAGGCGAAGGAGCAGGGATATGTGAGGTCCATCGGCGTTTCCAACTTCCAGCCGGAGCATATCGACCGGCTGATTGAAGAGACGGCGGTGCTGCCGACTGTGAACCAGATTGAGCTGCATCCGTATTTCAATCAGCGAGAAATGCATGCCTGGAATCAGAAAAATGACATCATCACTCAAGGGTGGAGTCCGCTGTCGAGAGGACAGACGGTCGTCCACGATGATACAATCAGAAAGATTGCCGAAGACAATGGAAGAACCGTTGCACAGATCATTTTGAGGTGTCATATCCAGCTGGGTGTCGTACCGATTCCTAAAGCGGCGGAAGAAGGCCACCAGCAGGAAAATCTCGATATATTCAATTTTGAACTGACCGCTGACGAGATGGACCAGATGAACGGACTGACGAAAGCAGACGGACGGATAGGCGACCAGGACCCTATGGAATATGAAGAATTTTAAAATGATGCTGTCGGCAAAATGCCGGCGGCTTTTTTGTTCACAAAGATGTAAATAATATATATGTTTAATCGTGAATATTCCTTTATATTGAATATATGAAGGAGTGAGCGGAATGAAACCTGGAATTAAAATACCTGATTTTAATGAGGTGCCATTTATAGTCATCTGGGAATTGACACAGGCCTGTGAACTGCACTGTCTGCACTGCCGGGCAGAAGCACAGACAAAGAGGAACCCCTACGAATTATCGACGGCGGAAGGTAAGGCACTGATCGATGATATTGCCGATATGGAGTATCCGATGCTTGTCTTTACCGGCGGTGATCCTTTGATGCGGGAAGATGTTTTTGAACTTGCCGAATACGCTGTGGAAAGAGGCGTGAGGGTGTCGATGACACCGAGCGCGACACCGAATGTGACGAAGGCGGCGATGCAGAAAGCGAAAGATGTGGGCCTCAGCCGCTGGGCATTCAGTCTTGACGGCCACAATAAACAGATCCATGACCACTTCAGGGGTACAGAAGGCAGCTTCGATCTGACGATGCAGGCGATCAAATATTTGAACGAACTTGAAATGCCGCTGCAGATCAACACTGTCATCTCCAACTACAATATAGAGTATCTGGAAGAGATGAAAGCCATGGTCGAAGAACTGAACTGTGTGCTGTGGAGCGTGTTTTTCCTCGTACCGACCGGACGCGGGAAAAATGAAGATATGATTACACCGGCTGAGCACGAGCAGGTCTTCAGATGGCTGAACAAAATAAAGGACGATGTGCCGTTTGATATCAAAACGACCGCCGCCCAGCATTACCGTCGTGTGGTCATCCAGGACCAGATGAGAAAGAACAGGGCGGACAAAGATGCACAGATCAGATATATGGATGCACTCAGCGCGGGCAAGACAGGAACGATCGATGGACTCGGCCGTGCACCGAAAGGGGTCAATGACGGCAACGGCTTCGTCTTCATCTCCCATATCGGCCATGTATATCCGAGCGGGCTGCTGCCGGTCAACTGCGGCAACGTCAGAGTAAACAAGCTGTCCCATATTTACAGAGAATCACCGATTTTAAAAAGTTTGCGCAACCCGGATCAATATAAAGGGAAGTGCGGCGTCTGTGAGTTCAGATATGTATGCGGCGGTTCAAGATCGAGGGCCTATGCGGCAACCGGCGACTACATGGAGAGTGAACCATACTGTGTCTATATACCAAAAGAGTGGAGAAAGAAGAAGCAGCTGACAACTGGATGAGGATGGATATCGACGCACCCGGCGGGCATAAACTCACCGGGTTTTTATTTTCAGAAAATAATTATGAAAGCGGATACATAATGTTTGTAAGATTGAAAATAATGGGATAAAATTGAATTACATTATACAAAGGGGTGTATTAAATGGCATTTGAATTTCCAAACTCAGAGAATGCTCAGTATAAGATCAAAGAGAAGTATCAGAACTACATCGGGGGACAATGGGTGGATCCGGCAGACGGTGAATTTTTTGATAATAAATCACCGGTGACCGGGAAAGTCGTGTCACAGGTGCCGCGCTCAAAGCAGGCGGATGTGGATAATGCGGTAAAGGCTGCACATGAAGCACAGAAGTCATGGGGGAAAACTTCTCCGACAGAACGCAGCAATATACTTTTGAAAATCGCGGATAAAGTGGAAGAGCATCTGGAAGAGCTCGCAGTGCTTGAAACGTTTGAAAATGGTAAGGCTGTTCGTGAAACGCTGAATGCGGACCTGCCGCTCGTAGTGGACCATTTCAGATATTTCGCGGGTGTCATCCGTGCACAGGAAGGCGGTATTTCACAGCTGGATGAAGATACGGTTGCTTATCATTTCCATGAGCCGCTCGGCGTGGTCGGGCAGATCATTCCATGGAATTTCCCATTATTGATGGCTTCATGGAAACTGGCGCCGGCACTGGCTGCGGGAAATTCGGTCGTGTTAAAACCGGCGGAGCAGACACCGACGACAATTTTGCATTTCATGGAACTCATAGAGGATATCGTGCCTAAAGGCGTCCTGAATATCGTCAATGGTTTTGGTGCAGAAGCGGGTCAGGCACTGGCGACTCATCAGGATATCAATAAGATCGCGTTTACAGGCGAAACGACGACAGGACGTATCATCATGCAGAATGCGAGCCAGAATATCATTCCGGTCACATTGGAGCTCGGCGGAAAGTCCCCGAATATATTCGCAAAAGATGTCATGGATGAGGATGACGGTTATCTCGACAAGGCGATTGAAGGACTTGTCATGTTCGCTCTGAACCAGGGTGAAGTATGTACATGTCCATCACGTGCATTGGTCCATGAAGATATTTATGAGGAGTTCATGGAAAGGGTCATCAAGAGAGTCGAGCAGATCAAAGTCGGCAACCCGCTTGATGAAAATACGATGATGGGTGCACAGACTTCCCAGGAGCAGAAAGAGAAGATCACCTCCTACCTGGACATCGGTAAAAAAGAAGGCGCTGAAGTTTTAACAGGCGGTAATGTCATCGAAATGGACGGTGATATCGGTGAAGGTTACTATATCGAGCCGACAATCTTCAAAGGCACGAACAAGATGAGAATCTTCCAGGAAGAGATTTTCGGTCCGGTACTTGCAGTGGCGACTTATAAAGATGATGATGAAGCACTGGAAATTGCGAACGACACAATGTACGGACTGGGCGCAGGCGTATGGACCAGATCTCAGAATAAGGCGTACCGTTTCGGACGCGGCATTCAGGCAGGCCGTGTATGGGTGAATACGTACCATGATTACCCGGCACACGCTGCATTTGGCGGATATAAGATGAGTGGTATCGGAAGAGAAAACCATAAGATGATGTTAAGTCACTACCAGCAGACGAAAAACCTGCTGATCAGCTACAGTGAGTCAGCCAAAGGATTTTTCTAAATGGTGACAGATAACAAATCAGTCGATGCGACTCAATCTGCCAAAGATCTGATCAAAGAGTTGAAAGAAGAACACGGCGAACTTGTCTTCCACCAGTCCGGAGGATGCTGTGACGGTTCCAGTCCGATGTGTTTGAAGAAGGATATGATCATCATTGGTCCGGCTGATGTCAAGCTGGGAGAAATAGAAGGCGTTGAGTTTTACATGCATCAGCAGCAATACGAATACTGGAAACACACGAAGTTGACAGTGGATGTCGTTGAAGGCAATGGCGGCATGTTCAGCGTGGAAGGGCCAAGAGGTGTGAGGTTCCATATCAGAAGCGAACCGAAATGATTATGATTGATAAAAACCTGCAGCTTTCCCTTTTTTGAGGGGATTGCCGCAGGTTTCTTTGTGAATTATGACAATTTGTCTGCTAAAAACATTTTAACAGGTATTCGCGGTGCTCACGAATACCTATTAGACTTTTAACAGGTATTCGCAGTGCACACGAGTACCTATTAGACTTTTAACAGGTATTCGCAGTGCTCACGAGTACTTGTTAATCTCTTTACTTATACAGCGGCACTTCAAAATGATCCAGCACGAATTTCGGAACGAAGTATCTGCCTGTTTTCTTCGGGTCGACGACCTGGTTCACCTGTGTATGGCCGGTCAGGCTCATCAGTTTGGCCATTTCATTCAATGATTTCTTGGTATATGGCTGAAGGAATCGGATCATTTCCTTTACACTCTGGTCGACTGCGACGTTCAGATCTTCATCGGAAACGTTCATGAACGCCCCTTCATCATTGACGAGCAGCGGATGTGCGATATCGATGTCTTCAACGACTTCCAGTTTGACTGTCACTTCAGATTCGACTTCAAGGCCTGAGACACCGACTTCACCGTCACCCATGGCGCCGTGCACGTCACCGAGTCCGAACAGTCCGCCTTCATGGAAAGTGGGCAGATATAATGTCGCTCCTTCGGTAATTTTATAATTATCCATATTGCCGCCATGTGCATCCGGAGTGCCATTATTAACCGGATCGCCTTTAGGCGCCACTCCGATGACGCCGATCATTTTATTGACCGGGATTTTAAAGCCGTCAAAATCGACAGTATCATTTTCTTTGTCGATCGGCAGAATTCTTCTCGTAAACTCTGTCAATTCATCTCCCATCACACCGGACTCTGGTCCTGTGACCACGATGCCCTGGTCGCCGATATCAATTTTCTCGATCGTCACCTTCAGGGCATTCCCTGGCTTCAGACCATTGATATAGACCGGTCCCGTCGCCGGGTTGATTTCATCCCAGTTCAATCCGCTCGAGGAATTCTCTTCAGAAGTGATCTGGCCCGTGAAGCAATCATGCGCTTCCAGTGTGACCGTATCCCCCGAATCCACGTAAACTGCAGGTGCGTTATTCTTGTCCATCGCATAAAATTTATTGTCTTTGGTTAAATTATGATGCATGAAACCCCTCCATGATATATTGACTGTGATACTTCAAGAATACCTTTAAATATGGAAAATTTGAAGTTTTTAGAATTGAACAGTGAGTTATCATGGACTAATGCCTTAAAGGTAATATAAAATATAAAAGCGGACGAAAAATAATGGACGGCTCAAAAAGGGTGACAACATGATAAAAATAATGCCGGATGAAGCGATTCTCAATATGTGGATCAATGATTTCACATTCGACTTCGATGTATTTTATTTAACAGAGGACAGCACCGTGCACTTTCAGAATCATTTGGAAGAGGCGGCCATACATAGTAAAAAAGAATTTCTCAAGCATCCCATTGCAAATGATATAAAATACATCAACCACTATGAGTTTTGGCTGATGCATCCGGAAACGACACATCTCTTAATCGCGCAGAAAGGCTGTTTTGAAAGCCTGCCGTCAGAACTGAAATTCAGCCTGCTGACCCTGCAGCTCGAACTGGACCGTGGATTCATCCACCATGGGGAACTGGCGCCGCAGTACACTTTGAAAAATAAAACCATCCTGACATCCAGTCTGGTCGATCAGCTGACACACCACGAGATAGAGGAAATGCTCCGATACGGAGTGGAAGCGGAAGAAGACAATATCGTCGTCGGGGTAAGAAAGAATACGCCGGAACACATAAAGGCTGTTGCCAATTCATTTTCCACCGTGAACGGCAGCAATTGTTTCGGAGCGGCTCTGTTTGCAGTTACCGAAGATGAAAAGTATCTTCCTGAGTGGGTGAATCAGGATGATTTTCTGACCGTTCTCAGAAAAAACGGCCATGAATTAATCCACGGTGAGAATAGAAAAGGGGATGTCATGGTCTGGACAGATGATGAAGGCACAGTGAGACATGCATGTTACTATTTGGGGGATGGCTTATATTTCAACAAAAACGGCCAGAAAATATACAATCCTTGGAAGATCGTCAGCTGGCGGGAAATGAGTGATGACTGGGGTCACTACAGTTATTCCATATACAGGAAACAGGGAGAAGTGGTAAACAATGTCTGAAATTGTCGTCTATATGACAATATTAATAGCTGCGGCCATACCATTTTTTGAAGCGACATTTGCAGTGCCCATCGCAGTTTTAGGCGGGACAAATGTATTCCTGACTATAATTTCGGGTGTTTTCGGGAATTTCCTGACCATCGTGCTTGTCGTCATTTTCAGTGAAAAAGTAAGGAACTGGTTCATAAGGAATAAAGAATCCAGACGCAGCAGGCGGGCTGAAAGCATTTGGAAAAATTTCGGATTTTACGGTTTTGTTTTATTCGGTCCGATATTGCTCAGTTCGCATGTCGCTGCGATAGCTGCAGTCTCATTCGGTGCCACCAAGACGAAGACTGTCCTCTATATCACTTTAAGTCTAATTATATGGACAGTGCCGCTTGCGATACTCGCATATTTCGGCATGGATCTGCTGGGTCTCGAAGATGTGCGGTTCCTGGACAGATTCTTGAATTAGGGGTTGGGACAAAAGTCCCACCTAAAGTCGAATTCCCCGGGGTAGAATACAATTCTACCCCGGGGAATTTTTATGATATAAATATAAGACAAAAATAAGGTCTTCTTATACAATGTAAGTAACGACACCAACAAAGAAAGAAGGGACCTTATGTATAAAGATTATAACATGAACCAAATCACACTGCCAATCGATCTGGCAGTCGTCATTCCGGAAGATGATATCGCTCTGGCTGTGAATGCCCTGGTGGAAAGTATTCCCGATACTGAGTTTGCGCCATTTGAACATACCTTCGGGACGTCATCCTACCACCCGAGAATGATGATGA
>NZ_FNFY01000042.1 GCF_900101075.1 Lacicoccus qingdaonensis
TAGACTGACATAGTGAAATGAGACAGAGATAAAACACCTTCATTAGGCTATCTTCACTCCAAAATCAATTGGAGAGAGGTAGCCTAATTTTTCTTGTATTCTTTCCTCGTTATAATACTTCAAATATTGATTGACACGCGAAATCGTCTCCCCATTACTGAGTGAGTTGTATCTTGTGTATATGAATTCTTCAGATTTCAGATTGGAATGGAACGATTCAATGACCGCATTGTCCCAACAATTACCTCTCCTGGACATACTGCTGACCAGATTATTTTCCGTGACATATGCCTGGTAGGCATACGAGGTGTAGACACTGCCCTGATCAGAATGAATGATGACACCTTCAGGGTATGCACGACGCTTCAGTGCCTCTTTCAAGGTATCCAGCACCAATGGAGTCTGCTGATGATCATACAATTTGGCGGCGACGATTTCGTTGTTGTAAAGGTCCATGATCGTCGATAGATATTTCACAGTCCGTCCATATTGGATGTAAGTGATGTCTGTGACCCATTTCTGATTGGGTTCGGCAGACTGAAAATTACGCTTGAGCCGGTCCGGCGCAATAATGACCGTTTCACCTTGCGCTTTCCATTTCTTTTTCGGTTTCACCCGGCATTGTAGATGATGTTTCTGCATGATGGTCTGAACCGTGTTGCGATGCCGTTTAATCTGGTATGTCCGCTCCAATAACGCTTTCACTTTACGATGGCCATAGCGGTACTGCGTCGACTGACAGATCTCAATAATCGCCTGCTCAACATCTGTCAGTGAGGGTTCAGCCCCTTCTGACTGCCATCGATAATAGTTGGCACGCGGGATTTCCAATGCATTCAGAATCACTGTGATGGTGTACTTCGATTTCATACGTTCAACAAGTTTCAGGACTACTTCTTTTTCAACTCCTTTTTGATCGCCATATACTTTTTTAAAATGTCATTCTCCATTTTCAGATGTTCTAGCTGACGATTTTTCCGCTCATCTTCTGAACGGTCTTCCGGTCCATGTCCGTAGGTGTATTGTTTGCCGATTGGCTGGTCCAATCGATAGAGTTCCCCCTGTCGATACCACCTGACCCAAGTGGAAATCTGGGACTTGTTCTTGATGCCGTATTTCTCCATAATCTCTTGAGTCGTTAATTCACCCGCTATTTTTGCTTTCACTACCGCCCATTTCACATCACTTGAATATACGTTTTTGCCCATGCAAAAACACCTCCGATTGAGTACTTGATTTATTGTACCATCTCGAAGGTGTTTTATACTGTCTCAAATAGTTAGGTTAGTCTATATACAACATTTATAATTCTGTGCTTTTTTATGTGATTTTATCTTTTATTTATCAATATACCTTCTTTTATCAAATTTTGAATATGTTTTATAAATAATCTTACGCCGGGAGAAGTACTTTCTTTATGCCAGGCTAGAGCTGTAGTCTTTTTATAATTTTGCTTTATAGGTAGAAAGGCGACATCATCATTAATGATTCTTGTTGATGACTCAGGTACAATTGCGACACCAAGTTCTGCAGCCACTAAGGAGATGATAGTTTGTTGTTCTTGAGCATTTTGAACGATTTTAGGATAAAAACCCTCACTCTTACAAATTGAGATGATTGAATCAAAATATCCTTTACCTGATTGTTCTGGGGTCATTATAAAATTTTCATTTGCCAGCTTGCTCACATCCAGCTGTTTTTTCATTTTAGAGAGATGATGATTCATTGGCACGACAGCCACAAAGCCCTCTTCTACTATAGGAAGAATATTTAACTTTTCTTCATTGACTGGGGGAACTAACATACCTACATTGATGTTCCCATTTAGCAATCCTTCTATCTGTTCACTGGATGTATGCTGTTCTACCAATAATTTTATATCGGGATATTCTGCTTTAGTTTCTTTGATTACAAGCGGCAGTAAATCATAAACTACTGATCCACTGAAAGCTAACACCACTTCTCCCAATTCTCCTTCATTAATGCGTTTCGTCGTTTCCACTTCTTTTTCTATGAGATTTAATATGAACTTACAGCTGTTTGCAAAGTAAACACCGGCTTCAGTAAGTTCGACTTTCCTATTCGTTCTATTGAGCAACCGGACATGTAATTCTTCTTCAAGTTGTCTTATTTGTTTACTCAATGGTGGCTGTGAAATATTCAATTCTTTAGCGGCATTATTAAAATGTAAGTGAGAAGCAACAGTATGAAAGTACTTTAAATGTCTGAGTTCCATATTTCCTCCTGTGATTAATACTTTTTATGTATTAATTAGTAATTAATATATATTATACAGTCTTAATCAATGTTGTTAAGCTGTCATTATAGAAAATTCAGAAAGGAAGATTTATATGTTGTTAAAAATATCGAATAAAGAGATTAAAGAGAGACAAAACAAATTCAGAGATCAGCTATCTGAGAGAAAAATAGATGCATCTATTTTATTCAGTACAACTGATATTTTTTATTTAACGAATTTCATGTTTAGACCTTCTGAAAGACCTATTGCATTTTTTACAGATTCTAATCAAGAAAGTCATCTTTTTGTACCAGCTTTGGAAAAAACTCATGCAGAAGAATATGCAGTAGTGAATCATGTGCACAGTTACCCAGAGTATCCAGGAACAGAGCACCCTATGAATATTTTGAAAGCGGTTCTATTAGAATCAGGTTTTAATAATTTATCGGTAGGAATGGATAGCACTGGCTACAGTTCAGCAAAAGGATATACGGGACCAGAGATTACAGAACTGATGGATTTTAACAATATAGAGACGATTAAAGGTTTAGTGGAGAAATTAAGATATATTAAATCTTCTAATGAAATTGAACTGATCAAAGAATCCGCGAGATGGGGTAATTTAGCTCATACTTTACTCGTTGAATATACAAAAGCCGGTAAAAGAGAAATGGAAATTGAAGGCAGAGCAACATACGAGGCGACACAAATGATGTTCAAGACTTTAGGGAATGGTTATAAACCATATGGAAATCCAGCGCATGCATTTTATAGAGGACAAATCGGTCCACACTCAGCCTTTCCTCATTCTCAAAACCAAAATGCTCTAATTGAAAAAGGTTTTAATGTTGTTTCACAAGCTGCTTGTGATGTGTGGGGATATAAAAGTGAATTGGAACGCACAATGTTTATAGAAGAAGCAAGTATTGAACAAGAAAAATATTTCAATCATATGTATAACGCCCAAGAGATAGCTTTTGAGAAGATAAAACCAGGCATTGCTGCTTCTGAAGTTGAACGTGAGGTTCAAAGATACTTTAATGAAAATGGTTTAAGTGAGAATGTAAGGCACCATACGGGACATAACATGGGACTTTTAAATCATGAAGCACCATTCTTCGATTTAGGTGATCATACGATATTAAAAGAAGGCATGGTATTTTCAGTTGAACCAGGAGTCTATGTTGAAGGACTGGGGGCCTTCAGGCATTCAGATACTGTTGTAGTTACTGATGCAGGCATGGAACTGATTACTTATTATCCAAGAGATTTTGAATCACTGATAATTTAGTATTTTAACAATGGGGAGGGGTAAATATGTCAGAACAAACAACCAAAGAAAATAATCATAAAAAACGAACAAGGTTTTCTATGCCTGATTCGTATATAATTTTATTTTTAATGCTAATTATAGCTGCAGTAGCCACTTATATTATACCTGCAGGAAGTTTTGAAAGAGAAGAGGGTGGACTGGTCCCCACAGTTATACCAGAAAGCTTTACTAATGTAGAAAGTAGCCCCGTCGGTATAATGGATTTCTTTTTATCTATTCAGGGCGGTATGATGGAAGCTGCGAATATTATCTTTCTCGTATTGATTATTGGCGGATCATTTGCAGTCATTAATGCTACAGGAGCAATTGATGCAGGCATTATGAGTTTAATAAACAGAACTAGACACAGAAAGACTTTATTAGTTGTTTCAGTTGCTGTTGTATTTTCAATTGCGGGTTTTTTGGGTGTACTTCATACTGCAGTGATTGCTTTTATACCTGTCGGTCTAGTAATTGCCAAAGCGTTTAAATTAGATGCTATCACAGCTGTCGCTTTAGTATACTTGGGAGCATATTCAGGGTATACAGTAGCAGGATTAGATCCTATAACCACTGGTTTTGGTCAAGAGATAGCAGGGTTACCTGTTTTTAGCGGTCTTTGGTACAGATTTATAATCTATCTCTTTATACTAACTTCAAGCATCTTATATATTTTATACTATATTAATAAAATAGAAAAAGATTCCTCGAAAAGTATTATGGGTGAACAGAAATTTACTGATATTGAAGTGGGGGAGGATACAGATAAAACTCAACCATTTACCACGTTAAGAAAAATCATATTAATTTATTTTGCGATTTGTATGACAATCTATACAATAGGAGTTTTCCAACAAGACTGGGGATTAGAAGAGATGACTGCACTGTTCCTAATCATAGGAATAGGTACTGCATTACTCGCAAGAATGAGTGGAACAAAATTTGTGAAAGAATTTGTAAAAGGTGCTCAAGGGATGATCTATGCAGCATTGATTGTGGGACTTGCCCGCTCAATTGTAGTTGTTCTAGAAAACGGAATGATTTTAGATACTGTTGTTAACTATATATCCATGATACTTGAACCACTACCTGCAGTTATCGGTGCAGTTGGTATGTATTTCTTTAATTTACTATTCAACTTAATAATTACTTCAGGCAGCGGACAAGCAGCAATAGTTATGCCTATCATGGCTCCTCTTGCTGATATTATAGGGATTACAAGACAATCAGCCGTACTTGCTTATAATATGGGAGACGGTTTTACTAATACAATAGCTCCGACATCAGGTATATTAATGGCAAGTATAGCTGTAGCAGGAGTTTCCTGGGTAAAATGGCTGAAGTTCATGCTCCCTTTATTAGGTATTTGGATTGTTATCGGTTTAATTGCATTAATCATTGCAGTGTCAATTAATTTAGGACCATTTTAAATTTTAAGACCTTGGTTATAACTTTTATAATTGTATAACCAGGGTCTTTCTATGAATATTACTTATACATATGTATTTTCATAATATTTTGGTATATGATTGATATTCATAATTAAATTTGAAAGAAGCGAATGCAATGGATATATTACCAATCATAGCCATATTGACCGTCGGCATCGGCGTCGGTTTCATCAATATCGTCTCGGCCGGCGGCTCGATGCTGACTCTGCCTCTCCTGATATTCTTCGGACTGCCGTCGAATGTAGCGAACGGGACGAACAGGATTGCGATTCTGTTCCAAAATGTTTTTGCGATGTACCAGTTTCATAAAAACGGCCACCTGAACTGGAAGCTCGGACTGGCGCTCAGTGTACCGACGACGATTGCGTCCATATACGGCGCACAGATCGCTGTCGATATCGCAGAAAACACGTTTGATAATCTGCTCGCGACATTCATGATCATATTTGCGGTGCTGCTCATCATAAAGCCGCAGCGTTTTGTCAAAGGGAAGTTCAGTCTTAAAGTTTCAATCGTTTTATTATTCATAGCGTTCGTCTTCATCGGCATATACGGCGGGGCGCTGCAGGCGGGTGTCGGATTTTTCATCATGCTGACATTGCTGATGCTTGTGCCGAAAATACCGATGGCGGAGATGCACGGTATTAAAGTGCTTGTCGTCACCATCTATATTTCAGTGTCCACATTCGTCTTTATATCAAACGGCCTGATCAGCTGGGATTTTGCGATTGCTCTTTCCATCGGTTCGGCGACAGGCGGGTTTTTAGGCGGTAAGTACGCGAGTATACTGCCTGATAAACTGCTTGAGAAGATACTGATTGCTGCAATCATCTTCTTTGCCGTGATACTGCTCTTCAGATAGTTTGTATCAATTGATTTTAACCGATTGTAAGTTGTATCATTTAGCTGACATTAAATAATGGATGACAGGAGGACAAAGTGTGTTTACTCAAATCATCAGACTGCTACTCGTGTCCTCGGTGCTCGTCATGAGTGCCTGTCAGGCTGAATCTGTAAATGAAAATCTGATCAATAAAGTCAACAGTATTGAAGACAGCTGGATCAATTATGAAGGCGCGGAAGAGAACAATAATACAATGGTCCGCTCGCAGTTCATCCCTTACGATCCGGATAAGGCATACGAAGTGAATTACCCGACGTACATTGCGTACTATGACGGTGAGAAATTCCTTGAGACCATCCGTCATCAGGACACGCCGGCGACGGTAGAGACGGTGGAAGAAGCGGACGGCGTCATCGTCAGTTTCAATAAGAAGAATAAAAACGGCATGCAGATGGTGGTAACGGATGAACAGTAAACTTTATATCGTCATTCTGCTGCTCTTTATCTCAATGCTCGCACTTCTCATTGCCGACAGCTTCTACCATAACTACACCGATGAGCCGGAAGACAGTGACGTCATCATCGTCCTCGGCGGCGGTGACCAGGGCAGGATGGATAAAGCTGCCGAGCTGTATCAGGCCGGTTATGCGGATACAGTAATCATGACACCGATCGGAGACAGATTCAGTGGAGAAGAGCTGAAGTCCATCGGTAGACATTACGGCATCGACGAATCGGATATCATAGTCGAGGAAGAATCTGACAGCACCTATACAAATGCAGAGGAATCAATCAAGATCATGGAAGAAGAAGGCTTCGATTCGGCGCTCGTCGTTACGAACGACTATCATACTAAAAGATCAAGACTCGCTTTCGACCGGGTAAACGACAGCGATAAGACCTTTATTTTCATCAATGCCATGAACTTATCAGGTGAGAGATGGTATGAACGGGAAAACTCCGGTACCATTTGGCTGAATGAATTTGTGAAGACATGGGGTTACAGATTCGGATTGTATAATTGGTTCGGATGATAGGGAACAATCAGAAACCTCCCGGCAGTTTAGAAACTGCTGAGAGGTTTTAATTATGGGTTAAATAGTGTAATAAAATTCTTTCGTAGTATAATCTACATAAAAGGGGTGGGGACATGAGACGTGTGTTAAAAGCTGCAGATGTGAGAGAACAATGGGATCAATTCAACGATGACGTGATCGGTTCAGGGCCCGCATTTGTCGAAAAAGATGGAAGAGAGTGGGTGGCCATAAGCACCGGTCAGTTTGACGCCATCCTGAATTATTTTGTGCTGGAAGCGGAATATTTCAATGAAGAAGATGGTTCGGTGACTTTCTCCATGGTCGATCTGGACGTGGCGGAAAACGGCGAGACGAAAGAGGCTGCGCTCGACATTCTTGTTGGTGAACTGTTTGAATACGCGAAAGAATATCAGGAAAATTTCAACATGTACTTCAATTCATCCAACCGGCAGCATCACCTGCCATATGTTCTGAAGATCCTATCCTGCGACAATAAGGAGATCTTGAAAACGGTGGTGAGGTATTGAGGGTATAGTTTAATTGATAGTTCTGTTTCTACTGCAAGAAAAGTTTACTGATCAATGACCAGGATGATTCATAATAAGAAATTATCAACAATAAAGAGACACACCTTTTGTATTTACATAAGTAAGTACATATGTTACGATTATAAATGTGAGGTGTTGATTATGAGTTCTAAAAACGCAAAGGTTTTTAAGAGTGGTAACAGTCAGGCAATCAGTTTGAATAAGTCGGCTTTTAATGAAGCGGGTCTGTCAATAGGAGATGAACTAATTGTGGAAATTAAAGATGAGCAATTAACTTTCACCAAAAAAGAAAAAGATATCAAAGATGAAATACAAGATTTTTACCGTCAAGGCGGAAAATATGATGAAAAAGAAATAGACTTCGGTGAATCTGTTGGTAAAGAACTATGGTAAAGCAGTTCGATATAGCATTAGTAGATTTCGATCCTGCTAAAGGAAAAGAAAAAGGAAAATACAGACCTTGTGTCATTATCAGTAATGATTTATTGAACAGCAGCAATACAATCAGTTGGGTCATGCCAATTACGAGCAGAAGTAAGCGGTTTCCATCTGATATTCCTTTAAAAACTAAGAACAACAAAGTGACGGGAATCATAGACACGGTTCAAATAAGGGCAATAGATCTATCAGTAAGAGATACGAAAATAGTTGATACTTTACAGGAACAGTTGAAACATCAACTTTTAAGATCAATAGCTGCACATACAGAAGTAATATAAAAATATCGGTGGCGGATGAAAATTCTGTCAGCCGATTTTTTATTTCCAATAAAGTCCTTCTCAGTCTCAATCATTTGAGAGCACTCCCCAATAATGATACGGTGTTGAGTAGAATTGATACATAAAGGAGAACGGAATCACATGACAAAACGTATACCACTCAATCTGCTCGAACTGGTCGGGATCTCTGACAACCAGACGGTCAGGGAAGCGATAGAAGCGGCGATGGAAAACGCCAAGCTGATCGATAGACTGGGATTCAAGCGCCTGTGGTTCGCAGAACACCATAATACTCAAAATCTGGCTTCGGTTTCGACCGCGCAGCTGATCCAGATGGCGGCGGACCGGACGGAAAATATCCGTGTGGGTTCGGGCGGCATCATGCTGCCGAACCATTCACCGCTTCAGGTGGCGGAAAATTTCGGCACGATCGCACAGATGCATCCGGACCGGATCGACCTCGGCCTCGGACGGGCGCCGGGCACAGACGGGCAGACTTCCCAGCTCATTACGCGTTCCAGCAGTGATGCCCAGAATTTTGCGAATTCCATCTACGACATGATCGGCTGGTTCAGTGACGAAGGTCAGGGCAAGAGTGTGCCGGTCACTTCGACTGTCGGCACGGGGACGAACATCCCGATATGGGTGCTCGGTTCCAGCATGAACGGCGCATCGATCGCCGGCCAGCTCGGTCTGCCTTATTCCATCGCGACGCACTTCGTGCCGGATGACTACAAACAGAAAATCGAAACGTACCGCTCGGCATTCACGACCTCCCAGCCGACGTCACAGATTTCGGAACCTTACGTCATGGCGGGAATAAACGTCATCGTGGCACCGACGGACGAAGAAGCGGAAAAGATCTGGACGACGTCGCAGCAGATGATCGCGGATTTACAGACGGGCAAACAGCGTAAACTGCAGCCGCCTGTCGACCCGGCGACGTTCGGGTCTGAAGAACAGAGAAAAATGATGGACGGCATGTTCAGCCTGAAAGCCGTCGGTTCACCGGAAACCGTGAAGGCGAAGCTGGAAGCATTCGCCGAAGATTCCGGCGTGGATGAATTGATTGTCGTCACATACACTTACGATCCGGAAGATCGGAAGCGGTCGATGGAACTGCTCGCAGATTTGTGGTTTGAGGATTAAAGGAATTTTTCCATCAATATTTTGGCATACAATAAAAATGGAAGGCGCTTCAGCCTTCCAGATGAATCCCGCATCTTGGCGGGATTTTGTCGTTCTGCCATTTTTCATGGAGCAAACTGGCATACAGCGAATATGCTTCTTCACCGTAGGTTTTCGCATCACCATATACATAAAACGGCGGAAGAGGGTCTTCGTTCCACAGACAGTCGCCTTCATGCGCCTCGATCAGAGATGCCAATCCATCAAGGTCCTTCCTGAATCCGGGGCTCCGCTTGCCGCCGCGTCTCTGATGTTCTCTGTCACAGGCGATGAGCAACTTGAAAGTATGCGTAATAAAAGGATGCCCATCATTATAGACATGCTTTACAATCGGATGGTGCAGGTACCGCGTATTGGTCTCCAGCAGACCAATCATGCTCAAATTCACCCTCAAAATCTGGTAAAGTTCGAGTACCTGTTTTGACAGCCGGCGGTTATCCAGATACGCGGCACTCTTTTCATGCGAGGGGTTTATTCTGAAAATCTGCATTATTCCATCGTATTGCCTTCCGCCGGAATCGGGTGCTCCTTGAAAAGCCGCGCCAGGTGCATCGTGTTCCAGGCGAGCATCTTCACATGTGATTTCGTAAATTCATTATCCGTGCCCGCTTCCATATAGGACGGGCCCGGTCCGGCATCACCGACCCAGTACGTGTTGACGTTCGGCGGAATCGTAAATCCGTTGTGGGCCATGGAGTAGAGGATCGATTTTGCTGCGGCCTTTCCGCCGTCCTCATTGCCCGTCACGACCACGCCGCCGACTTTGTTGTAGAAAATCGACTGGCCTTTATCGTTCGTAAGCGACGCACTGCCGTACAGCCGCTCGATGAGCAGTTTTGCCACACTGCTTTTCTCACCCAGCCAGATCGGCGTACCGATGATGACGATGTCCGCCGCTTCGACCTTCTTTAGAATTTGCGGGAATTCGTCCCCGCCGCCCAGGTCGTCGCTGATGCCGAAAAGCACATTGTAATCCGTGATCCGCACGCTTTCGGTCTCCACGCCGTTTTCGCGGTATATGTCAAAGACCTCGTCCGCAAGCGCCTCCGTGTTCGACTTCTCGTCACCATACTTCAAAGTCGTATTCAGAAATAAAGCTCTCAGTGCCATTTGATAACCTCCAATTTGTCTTTACATTACATGTACCACGTAAGCGGGGAGTTAAGCAAAAAAGAACCACACTGTGGTTCAGTCGTGTTCATTCTGCTGGACATACCTACCCCCTTTTTAAGAGTGAAACCTTGGTGGAGATGAGGGTGGGCGAGAAAAGACTCCCATCGGAGCTTCGATCTGCAAACGAGACTCCGATAAACTTCCAGCGGAGCTTCGATCTTCAAACGAGGCTCCGTTAAACTTCCAGCGGAGCTTCGATCTTCAAACGAGGCTCCGTTAAACTCCCAGCGGAGCTTCGATTCTCAAACGAGGCTCCGTTAGACTTCCAGCGGAGCTTCGATCTCAAAACGAGGCTCCGTTAGACTTCCAGCGGAGCTTCGATCTCCAAACGAGGCTCCGTTAGACTTCCAGCGGAGCTTCGATCTTCAAACGAGGCTCCGTTAAACTTCCAGCGGAGCTTCGATCTCCAAACGAGGCTCCGTTAGACTTCCAGCGGAGCTTCGATTCCCAAACGAAGCTCCGTTGAATGTTTGGCCCACATAAAATCGTGGAAAACTTTTAACAGAGGTGATAGCAATGGAACGACAAAAAGTGGTTGAAGAAATTGAAAATATACTGAATATATCGAGAGTGGGCGTGATGTCCACGATATCCGGCGACAAGCCGAACAGCCGTTATATGATTTTCTACAATGACGGGCACACGCTCTATACGAAAACGGATAAGGAATCGCTAAAAGTCGATGAAATCGAGAACAACCCGAATACGCATGTACTGCTCGGGTATGAGGAGACATCGAACGACAGCTTCCTCGAAATCGACGGCAAAGTGGAAATCGTCGAAGACCAGGAGACGCTCGACTGGTTATGGCAGAACCAGGACAAGACGTACTTCGATTCCGAGAAGGACTCGGATTTCACAGTATTGAAAATAAATCCCGAATCCATCAAGGTGATGAACGACCGGGAAAATGTCGGCGCATCGCAAGTAGTGGATTTCACCGAATAACTGAAAGAACTAAGCCCTGGGTCAAGATACACCGGGGCTTTTTCGTATGGGAATTTTATTTCTTTATCAGGATTTAGCTTCTGGTTCAACATACACCTTCATCGGGTACCAATTGACTGCTGATATAGACAGCTCAGATCGAATCCGGCATCTAATTTCGATTTGACAAGCGATTTTGACTGTCTCAGATCGAATCTGGGGTCTAAATTCGATTTGCCAGGTTATATTGACTGTCTCAGATCGAATCTGGGGTCTAAATTCGATTTGCCAGGTGATTTAGACTGTCTCAGATCGAATCTGGGGTCTAAATTCGATAAAAGTAAGAAAGAAGATTCTGATGATTTTTCTGAAGAAATACTTTCCGACCTCATCGATGAAGGTTATAAAGGTGAGGAATTAAAGGCGGCCTTTGCTGAAAGAAGAGCGATGTTAACATCAGCGGTTGATAATCTTATTGAAGAAGCTAGAAATTCAAAGTCATATGATTCCTTTGAAGATATGTTGGAAGATACAGTTGATGAAGAAGACGAGGACTAAAAGATATGTATGAAATACAATATACAAGCTCTGCAAGAAGGTACTTCAAAAAACTTCGTAAAAAAAATAAGACCCTGTTAGAAAAGATGTCCATAGCCATAGAAGAAATCAGTCTGAACCCGTACACAGCCGGGGTGCCAAAGAAGGGTGATCTCTCCGGAATTTATGGATATGATGTATATCATCAAGGCAGTAATTATGAAATTGCTTATAGAATAGATACAGATAATGATGGAAACATCATCTTAATACTCCTTGCAGGCAGCCGTGAGATTTTTTATGAGCAATTAAAAAGATATATGAAGTGATACAAAAATAACAAGAACGATGACTTCTCATCAGTTCTTGTTATTTTCATGTCTACGGCGTATATTCCATATCAAAATGCTTGTGTCCGGCGATGTCATATGACTCTGAAACGGGTTTGAACCCGAAGGAGGCATAAAATTCATCCAAGTAAGCCATCGCAATGATTTCTATCTTTTTATTCGGATAAGCATCTTTTGCATAATCCACTGCATATTGAAACAGTTCCCGGCCCATGCCGTTGCCGCGGTGTTCTTTATTCACGACGACACGGTTGATATTTACATTATCACCGACAAGGATCCGGCAGTAAGCAGTGATTACATCCCCTTCTTTCTTCATCAGGTGCGTCGCCTCCTGGTCCTTGCCGTCGATATCACTGAACAGGCTTTCCTGTTCGATGATGAAAATATCCTGCCTCATTTTCAAAATCTGCTCCAGCTCAACCAAGCTGAGCTCATCAAATGTTTTCAAAAGCCACATATAATGACTCCTCTCATAAAATGTGAATATATATACAGTTTAACATATTTCAGACAATTGTTTGGATTTTTCAAATAAAGGTAAAATGTAATATTGACATACATAATTTTCTATCAAAGGGGAGGGGGGATACGATGAAATTTTTAGATTGGTTCAGAAGAAGTAAGGACAAAAAACGGTGACGAAAGAATCCAATGCAAATAAACTCAGCAAGTACAATGAGAACCTGCAGCTGCAGCTCATCGGCCTCCGCATCGGTCTTGGAATGACGCAGGAAGAATTTGCCGAACTGACCGGCGCAGAACTGTCGGTCATACGTGAACTGGATAAAAATATCGAAGATATTACAGTCGGCGAACTCCAGACCATTTTGACAAATACGAACACCGGCGCCAGGCTGGTCATCAAGAAACGGGACGATAAATTCACGAGGTTTTATGATCGCTAGGACGGTGTTCCCCCGACATGGCGCAAAAACGATGTCGGGGTAGAGGTGTTTTCCCGACATGGCATAAAAACGATGTCGGGGCAGAGGTGTTTTCCCGACATGGCACAAAAACGATGTCGGGGCAGCGGTGTACTCCCGACATGGCATAAAAACGATGTCGGGGCAGCGGTGTACTCCCGACATGGCGCGAAAACGGTGTCGGGAAAAACAGCAATTTTTCTGTTCTTCACGAATATTCTCCCCGGTTTATGATGAAAGGCTCCGGTCAATCAGATAAAATGGTTGATTTAAATTTTTTTAAGTCATATAATACCCCTATAGGGTATATTTAGGAGACGTACTTTTAAGTAGTCTCATCCTCGTATATTAAAGATAGTTAGTTTTTACTAACTATAATTGTTATATATTTCTTGATGTATAATAGTTATGAATCAGATAGAGGTCGTCGTTCTCCTCCTTGAAGTCCAATCTTCGCAATTTAGACTGACGCCTCTGTCTTTATAGAAATATTCGCATGAGCTGGATGATACATTGTTATCGCATATCTAACGAGGCTGAAGGTCTATAAAGATTAGAGGATGACCCCATCTGATTAATTTCTTTAGGCGGTGTTAAATATGTTCTATCTTGGTATTGATATTGGTAAACGGAATCATGAAGTCGGTCTCATTAATCATTCAGGTGATCCTGTAGGTAA
>NZ_FNFY01000002.1 GCF_900101075.1 Lacicoccus qingdaonensis
CACAATTAAACAGCCTGGCACCGGTAGAATTTCGGGCACAGGCTGCTGCATAACTGTTTTATTATTTTAGTGTCTACTTGACGGGTGGCGGTTCACTTCTGCAGGGATGGCTATTTTCATATAATCTTGTCATCTTCTTCAATCATATAAACCTTAATATTATTTGCTCAATTTATGAACAATATATTGATTCAGGGATACTTCTTCAAGCTTTGCTGCCCGACTCAAACTTTTATGGAGACTTTTTGGCAAGCGCACACGGAGGTTGCCGCTGAAATGTTCGTCACCTATCGGCTCAGGTATCTCTTCCCCTTTTTCTATCATATCTTCTATAAAACCTTCCAAGACTTCATAGATATTATCATGTGCTTCTTCCTTGGTCTCGCCGGCTGCAATACAACCATCGAATTCTAATACTCTTGCTGAAAAATAATTACCAGCCTCGTCTGTTACAGGCTTAATGATAATATTATAAGGCTTCATAAGATACTTTTCCAACATACTTTTTTCAGCTGTATTCATAATATTCATGGCAAAACAGTGGAATCATTCTTCTTCAATTCTTTTTAAAAGCTGTTTAATGAGATACGGCTTTAATGGCTTTTGGAACGGAAGCGGCCATCGGTCACCCGAAATTTTATTTTTAAATATATGATGACTGCCTTTTATTCTGGTCAACTCATAACCATATGCTCTCAATACTTTTTCAGCTTCAGAGAATTTTATATTATTTGGCTGACGTTTCATCTTCTCAACCAATTTATCCACTCCTGCCATAATTCACCTCCCTATCACTTATAAATGGTACCACACAGGGGACCATTTTACTATTAACAAATCATGATGATTTCAACATTAATTCCACCCGATTTTGTTGTATGATTAGAGTGAATACTTCATCATTAAAATTCATAAATAATTTAAACGAGGATGATTACTTTGCAGATCATTATGTCGCATGTGAATACTGATTTTGATGCGCTGTCTTCTTTGATAGCGGCGAAAAAGCTCTACCCTGATGCAAGGGTTGTCATTCCGAATGAACAGACTGCACCTGTCAGGCAGTTTTTAACGATATACAGAGATACTTTCGACCTCACCGAAGACCATCAGATTGAATGGGAGGAAGTGACGGATCTGATTCTTGTGGATACCGCCTCTCTTTCAAGGCTCGGCAACTATACGAAGAAGCTGAACCAGGATAAGCTGAATATCACGGTGTACGATCATCACCCGCCGGGCAGCAATGATGCCGACGCGGATAAACGAGTTGTTGAACCCGTCGGGGCGACGGTGACTTTATTGATCGAGAAAATGATTGAGCAGAAGATTCCGGTCTCTTCTTTCGAGGCAACGCTCTTCGGTCTCGGCATATACACGGATACCGGTTCCTTCACATTTCCGAATACGACCGACAGGGATTTTCAGGCGGCGAGTTTCCTGATGAAAAACAACATGAACCTGGAAATAATCCAGCGCTTTGCCGACTACAAACTGACGCCCGACCAGCAGAACTTATTGAACCAGCTGTTCCGCAGGGCAAAGACTTTCCATAAGGACGGTTTGAAGTTCATTGTCAGTGCCTGTCAGATTGACGTTTATTTGAGGGAACTCGCGACCATTACGGATAAACTGCTGGATATCAGCGGCGCCGATACTGTCGTGACAGTCGTCAAGATGGAAAAGAATGTGCACATCGTCGGACGGGGCAATTCAGAAAGGATCGACCTCACCCCCCTTTTGAAAAAGTTTGACGGCGGCGGTCACCCGCAGGCAGGATCAGCGACGGTTAAACGAAGCGGGCTGGATGATGTTGTCGAACAGGTGAATCGTCATCTCGATTTGATCCTGAAACCGGCGATTACCGCTGAAGATATCATGACCAGTCCGGTAAAGATGATTCCGCCTGATACGAAAATCGAAGAAGCCGGCCGGATGATGTACCGTTACGGCCATTCGGGATACCCTGTCGTCGAAGACGGCAAATTGATCGGCATCATAACAAGACGTGACCTCGACAAGGCCAACCATCACGGTCTCGGTCATGCGCCGATCAAGGCATATATGAGCCGCAATCCTGTCACGATCAGACCTGAAACGACGATTGAAGAGATGCAGAAACTGATTATAGACAACAATATCGGCCGGTTGCCTGTCATGGAAGACGGTGAGCCTGTCGGTATCGTCACAAGGACGAATATCATCGAAGTTTTGCACAGTCAGAAATTGAGTGATCGACTTCGGCAGCCTGAGGTGAGAAATTTGAAGAACGAGATGAAAAGACAATTGCCCGCACGCACATATTCCATGCTGGATGATATCAGCAGGACGGCCGAACATGCCGGCGTCCCCGTCTATCTGATCGGCGGCATCGTCAGGGATCTCTTTTTGGAGCGTCCGAATGAAGATATCGACATCGTCGTTGAGGGCAGCGGCATCGATTTTGCCAATCACCTGCAGGCGGATTACGGCGGCAGCGTTAAAATCCATGAAAATTTCGGTACCGCAACATGGCATCACCCATCAAAACTGTCCATCGATGTCACTTCAGCGAGGGTCGAGTATTACGACCGCCCCGCTTCACTGCCGGATGTCGAACTGTCGACACTCAATGAAGATCTATACCGCAGGGATTTCACCATCAATTCGATGGCACTCTGTCTGAACCCTGATATTTTCGGCGACCTGGTTGATCCTTTCAAAGGCCAGTCCGACCTTCGGAGCAAAACGATCAAAGTGCTGCACAACTTGAGTTTCATCGAAGACCCGACAAGAATCCTCCGTGCGGTCCGCTTTGAAACACGTTTCAATTTCCTGATGGATAAGCAGACCGAAAGCCTCGCCCTGAATTCGATGGCCAGGATGAAAGACCTGTCGGCCCACCGCATCGTCGAAGAGATGAAGCGGATGTTCAAAGATGAAAAACCGCCGGAGACGATCAGAAGATTGTTCGAACTGCAGTTCTGGCAGCAGTTCGGTGCCGATGATGATATCCGTGAAGAAAGTTTCGTCCACGCGAGCCGCATGGATATGGTGTATGACAGACACCCACATTTCCAGAGTAATAAAATCAGCTGGTTCGACTATTTCGTCATCCCCTTCTATCACAGCGGAAAGTCGCATCTGGCGAAGACTTTCGCACTGACCAGACAAAATAATAAATTTCTCCAGGACATCAGAGACCTCACAGAAATTGACGGCTGGGAGAAGACAGAAGGTGTCGGTGATTTCCACCGCTTCCTGAAAGATTTTACGGATGATGCGATTTTATTTTTCATATCAAAAGAGCACTTTGAAAATGAAGACATCATCGTGAGCTACGTGGAAAAACGCCATGACATCCCGCCTATTTTGACCGGCGAGGACCTTATCCAGCAGGGGTTGAAACCGGGCAGACAATTCAGGGAAATTTTAATGGAGCTTGATGTGGCCGTGTTGAACGGGGAAATAAAAACAAAAGAAGCCGCACTCGAGTGGCTGGATAAATACAGGTGACAATATTGATGAAGACCAACGTCTTTGACTGGTCTTCATTTTTCATTTCATTTTTTAGAAAAAACTGTTGGATGATTTTAATTCTCCCCTTGCTTTTTACGTGAGAAGACTTTAATATACGGATTTAGCTTATATAAATAAAAAATCTCTATAATAAACGAATAGATGAAAATGAGGTATGCGCAATGGATTTTACTTTACCGACTCTCCTTGTCGTTGCGATTTTCATCAGCCTCGGCATTCTCAGCCAATGGGTGGCAGGACTGCTCAAATTTCCTCCGATCGTCATCATGTCAATCGTCGGTCTGTTGATCGGCCCGGTATTCGGCCTGACGAATCCCGAGGAAATGCTCGGCAGTGAACTGTTCAGCACCGTCATCTCCCTCGCAGTCGCAATCATTTTGTTTGAGGGCAGCAGTAATCTCAATGCCCGTGAAATTAAAGGGATATCGATCGCAATGCGCAGAATCCTCACATTGAATGCACTGATCGGATGGACGCTCGGTACACTGGCGATGTATTTCATCATCGGTTTCCCGCTGTCCATTTCCCTCGTCCTATCCGGTCTCTTCATCGTAACGGGACCGACGGTCATACAGCCTTTGCTGAAACAGGCTAAAGTGAAACGTTCCGTCGATTCGATACTGCGCTGGGAAAGTATCATCCTGGACCCTGTCGGTCCGATGATCGCTCTGCTGGCATTTTATATGTTCCAATTTGTCGCTGATGGATTCCAGATGGGACTCGTAATGGACTACATCATCGGATTTTCCGCTGCAGCCGCTCTCGGCTATGGCGGTGCGCTGTTGTTCAGACTGATGCTGACGTCGGATATTCTGCCGCAGCACTTGATGACGCCGATCCAGTTTGTGTTCATCATTTTAATATTCAGCATCAGTGATACGATACTGCATGAATCGGGACTTCTTGCCATTACAATATTCGGTTTCGTCATGGCCCAGCTGAAAAACCAGCATCTGATCTTCCAGGAATCGGATCATTTCATCGACGATCTGTCGATGATCAGTGTATCCACCGTATTCATACTGATCACCTCGTCACTGACGATGGAAATGCTCAGTGTCGTTATCGCCTGGGAAGTGCTTTTATTCTGCCTGGTCATGATTCTTATCGTCCGTCCGGCTTCAGTATTATTGTCAACGATCAATACGGAGCTCACATTCCGTGAAAAACTGTTCGTCAGCGGTGTCGCCCCGCGCGGTATCGTTGCACTGACCGTTGCCGGTTTTTTCGGCGGTCTGTTCAATGAAATGAACACCGATATGGCCGAAATGATCGTCCCTGTGACGTTCGCACTCGTGTTCATCACCGTCGTTGTTTACGGTTTCGGATTCAAGCCGCTCAGTAAGGCGCTCGACCTTTCAAGCAGAAAGCCGCCGGGTGTCATCATAGTTGGAGAAAGTTATTTTGCGATTCAGCTCGCCATCCGTCTACAGGAACATAACATTCCTGTCGCCATTTCAGACGTCCTCGCAAACCAGAGGTACAATATTGAAGATTACGGCATTGAAAAGATTTCCGGCAGTCTGCTGGCGGAATCCGAGCGCATGTTCCAGGATATGACCCGCTTTGACAAGTGTCTGCTTCTGACACGTTCATTCACGTTCAACAACCTGGCCTTCAATGTGCTCAGCGAAGAATTCGGTGTTAAAAATGTCAACGTCGTCGCCCCGCCGAAAACTGCGCACACGACCATCGAGGACTGGGAACGGAACCATATATTATTCGACGATGATTTGAACTACAGAGTGCTGAATAAATATATCAGAGAAAATGAAATTGTCGAAATCCCTTCCTCTGAACGTGATCAGCTGGCAGAAGATGATTTCATCCTCTACCATATCAGCAGAGATAAGAAGATCACGTTTAACGTGCTGACTTCTAAAGTGAAAAATTCAAGCGGCAGTGTACTCGGTGTTTTAAAGGGTGCCCGCCAGTATATGAAAAAATAGAATACATTTAAAACCCCTCCTGACACAACTTTTTCCAGTGTCAGGAGGGGTTTATTTTCTACAGCCAGCCTAAGCTGTTCATCAACAGTGAGATGCCGGTCGCAAATAAAATAATATAAATGATGATCTGGAAGACCTTTTGACTGATCCATTTAAACAGCATCTGGCCAAGATACAACCCGATAAATACGACGGGCAATGCCCACAGGCTCGATATCCAAGTCGTTTCACTCGTCCCGGCGAAGGCGACCTGAACATTCAGACTGATTAAATATATGAACAGATAGTAAGCGAGTGTGGTACTTCTGACGACTTCCTTTTTATGGTCGGTGCCTGAAAAATATAACAGAAGCGGCGGACCCGGCATGCCGATGCTGGTGGTGAGCGCCCCTGAAATCACCCCGACAATCCCTTCTTTTCTTGTGCTTTTTGTAATGGTGAATTTAAAAATCAGCAATACTGAAAGCATTAAAACAACGAGTCCGACAAACATCTTCAAGCTGTTGATATCAATCCATATGAAAAAGATGATTCCGATAAAGACACCTGCGCTGCTCCCGAGTATGTACCGCTTCAACATACCAAAATCAATGGACTCCCTGATTGATTTTATAAGAGACAGCGAGAGCACAAGCGATAAAATCAAATTGATCTGGATCGCTTCGGCCGGTCCGAATAAAAACAGCAGCAGAGGTGTCGCCAGCGTAGAAAAACCGAAGCCTGTACTGGTCTGGAGTACAGTCGCAAATAATATAATGATAAGAAATAAAACCATCTCCATGACAAATACTCCCCTCTCTTCATATTCTACGTCTGCACATTAAACTTTACCATAGTAAAAACAGCCATCCGTCAAAGATGGCTGTTCTGAAAAAAATTATATATTACCCAGTTCCTGTTCCCTTTTCAGCTTTTCCGGCGTGACATCATTACCCAACGGGTCAACGACAGTCATTCCTGAGAAGGAATCAAGCACCTGGCCTCTGAT
The DNA here is from genome assembly GCF_900101075.1 of Lacicoccus qingdaonensis. Taxonomy (GTDB): domain Bacteria; phylum Bacillota; class Bacilli; order Staphylococcales; family Salinicoccaceae; genus Lacicoccus; species Lacicoccus qingdaonensis. The sequence goes on from NZ_FNFY01000002.1 coordinate 6,457, forward strand.
CTGTTTCAAATAATTCTCTCTCAACTCTTTTTGTTCTTCTCTTTCTGCATCTGTCAATCCGACGGTTTTCTGTATTTTCGCAAGTTTGTTAATTCTATCCAATCCTACTATCATTATATTTCCTCATTTCATTTAAAATTTAAAAAGCTGTATTTCGATTCGATAATTGCCGGAAACTTCGGTACGACATATTCTCCGAGCTCCTGAATGACTTCTTCAGCCGGGCGTTTATTCTGCTTGAGTGCAATCATCACATGATTCACACCCGCCTCCTGGTAGGCATTCAAATAATCAATCAGGAAATTGTGTCCTGACCTGAATCCGATTGGCAGTGGCTTTGCAACCTCGCCCGGCCGTTCGGACAAGTCGATTGCGAGCGGCTGCGCAAACGGTTTGAACGTTTCTGTTGCCCCGCGCCACTGATTGACCAGTTTCTTCTGTCCCTGCAGGTCCTGCGGGTAGAATAACCAGCCGTCCGTGTGTTCTGCCAGCCACTCCATCGTCTGGCCGCTGTAGCCCGTGCCGAAAACAGGGACCCCGGACATTGCCGGTTTCGGCACAACATCGCCTTCCGTCAAGTTCACCCGCTCCGACTGGATTTCAGGGAACGCTTCACTCCACATCTGTTTCATCACTTCGATCGATTCCCTGAACAGTTCACCCTTATTTTCTATATCTGTCTTAAAGGCCGGAATTCAATCGGCCGGTCTCCGCTCGCTGCGCCGAATAAAAACCGCCCGCCGGAAAGGTGCTCTAGTGTGGCCGCCGATTTCGCAGTATGAATCGGGTGGCGCAAAGTCGTCACGATGCTGCCGGTGCCGAGTGCGATATCTTTCGTATGCGCCGCAACGTAACTTAAAAACATGAACGGGTCATACAGGCCGCCGACATCTCCGAAGTTCGGATCATAGATCGGCGCATCCCTGACAAACAATGAGGCGAAGCCATAATCCTCAGCCATTTTTGCCAGTCTGATCTGTTCCTCGAGATTCATTTCCGGAAAACTGCCTGTATAGGATTCCAGCGGAAACATCAGCCCGAGCGTCATTTTATTTTCTTTGAATGTTCTTTTGAAACCCTTATGATTTTTAAACTGATTCATATCTTCACCTTCTTTCTATGTAAATTACACAACCATCTTCTCTTCCACCCATTTTTTAAGGTCGGTAATATTATCTGTAAAACGTCTCGAGTTGATATCTTCAGATAAAGAAGCGATTGTTTCCCGCTTCAATACTTTCTTCCAGGCCGCTTCCGCTTCATCCATCAATTCTTCCAGAACGCAGCATCTGTCGTCTTTCTCAAGTTCCAGCATGTCATCCAGTATCCCGCTTGGACTGTACAATGACTGCTGACCTTCAATCGCAACATAAATATCGTATACCCGAATATCTTCGGGGTCTTTATTCAGCTTGAAGCCGCCTTTGACACCGGGCACAGATTTGATGATATCTGCAGCAACCAGCTTTCTGAGCAGCTTTTGAAAATACGTCGGCGACGCCCTCAGCTGTTCACTGATCACTTCACTGTGCAGCACCGCACGCTCCGGCAGCATATTGAGCAGCATCACCGCATATACCGACTGTTCCACACCTGTTTTCATCTGCATCATTCACACCGCTTTTCATTGTATTTGTTATAAACAGGACAATCATTGTCCGCATTAGCTTTAATTATAATAACAGGTGATCGTTTCCCCGTCAATACCCGTGCTTAAAACAAGGTCACAATGTTTAACATGCCGTCGTAAAATTCACGAGTGCCTGCAGAACATTTAACAGGTATTCGTCACAAAAAAACCACTGAAAATAATATATTTCCAGTGGCAAATCATATATTTAATTGCTCTGAACTTCTTTTCTCCAGACAAATGTCATAAATATAGTGAGTGCGGAGACACTGCATATAATCGTAACGAGAGCGAGCGGCCATGCGATTTGCTCGCCGCCGAGTCCGACAAGCGGTGACACGATCGCCCCGCCGATAAATGGCAGCAGTCCTAAAAATGCCGAAGCACTTCCTGCCGACTTCTTCTGATTTTTAAGTCCCAGTGAAAATGCGGTCGGCGAGACGAATCCAACGCTTGAAACGACCAGGAACAGCGCGATGATGATTACCGGCAGTGGTAAGTCCGCCATCACCACAACAATCAGCAGCAGACTGCCTGTCAGTGACTGCATGACACCGAACATCATAATTTTCACTTCATCCACTTTAGCCGCAATTCTCCCCGAAATCTGCGCAGCGATGATGATTCCAAGACCATTCAGTGCGAATATCAGTGAAAACTGCTGAGGGGTCACTTCATAAATGTTTTGAAGAATGAATGGAGAGCCCGCGATGTAGGCAAACATGCTCGACATGATCAGACTCTGAGTAAATGAAATGCCGAGGAATACTTTATCTTTCAGAAGCTCCCCGAATGTTTTCACAACCGCAAAAATCGAACCCTCCGACCTGGCCAGAGGCGGGTGTGTCTCATTGTAGAAGAATGTCACCGATAACAGCAGCAGAATGCCGATCACTGCGATAATATAAAACACAATCGGCCATGAACCAAAATTGAGTACAAAGCCGCCGGAAATCGGTGCCAGTATCGGTGCCGCCCCGCTCACCAGAGCGAGCAGCGCAAATGCTTTCGTCAGTTCATTGCCGGAATAAATATCACGTGCCGCCGCGCGTGCGATGACAATGCCCGCTGCACCAGTGAACCCTTGGATGAAACGGAGTAAAATAAAGATTCCGATGCTCGTTGTGAACGCCAATGACAGTGACGCCACTGCATAGATGGCCAGGCTGAACATTAACGGTTTCTTCCTGCCCCTGATATCACTCAATGGCCCGAACATCAGCTGACCCGTCGCGAGCCCGATCAGACATGTCGTCAAACTCATCTGTACAAGTGATGCGGTTGTACTTAAGTCATCAGCCACAACCGGGAGTGCCGGCAGATACATATCCATCGAAATCGGACCGATTGCGGTCAGTGCCCCGAGAAGAATGACTATCCAATATTTATCAACACTTTTATTATTAATATATGTATTCATGACAGCAGCCTTTTCTTAAAAATTTTATAAATAAAAGTATATCACGCACCTGTAAGACTTACTATACTTCCTACCCGACAATGATTAGAACCACCGATAAAAGGTAATTGATAAGCAATATGAATAAAGGGATGATAAATTATGAAAGATGCCAAAGCTACAGAAATCATACAGCTGAACATCGAAGACGACGGCAGAATACCGAACCACTGGAAGCTGCCGCTTCTGATCTATAAAAACGTATTGGACGAAGATGATGATGCGGTAGCGATACTGAACTCTAACAACTGGTCCGGTGAATGGCTCGGCTCAGTCCATCCGTACCATCACTACCACAGCAACACCCACGAAGTGCTCGCAGCAGACAGCGGCACAGCCACAATCCAGCTCGGCGGTGAACTTGGAGAAACCGTCAACGTGGAAAAAGGAGATGTCATCATTCTTCCTGCCGGCTACGGCCATAAGATGATTGAATCGAGCGATGACTACCAGAACTACGGCGCCTACCCGAACGGCAGGAGCTTTGACATGTGTTACGGAAAAGAAGATGAAAGACCTGAAAAACTTGAAAATATCAAACATGTTCCCATGCCTGAGGCCGACCCCATTTTCGGCACATCCGGCCCGCTCTTCAATTACTGGGAAGATTAATTCACAGAAAAAGCCTGTACTTCACTCAAAAGTACAGGCTCTTCTTATCTCTAATAAAAATCCGGTTTGACCATCTCTTCGGACCCCGGTTCAAAGACACCCGGGCTTTCCCGGCTGAACTTCGAAGGGTCCTGGATGATATCCATGACCATTCTTGCCACCGCGTTCCGTGTCACTTGAGCGCCGACGAACGGCTCGCCTTTGTCCGTCGTGCTGTACGACTCTTTTTCAGCGTCATCATACAGCCATGTCAGCCTGAGCAAAGTGTAGTCCAGACCGGAATCCTCTACTGACTGTGCATTTTCCTTATGCACCTGCATGACGGGCAGATTCCCGATGATGTTGTCATTCCAGCGCCCGAATTCCCCGGCAACATCATCGTAAATATCGAGTACCGAGGCCGCCACCAGCCGACTCACTTCTGTCTCTTCCATCACTTCAATAATATTTTCGATTCCGTTTGTGTCTGCCATCTCATTCAAATAAACGACGTCCGCCCCGGAAATGGCCCGCTTCAGGACATCACGGTCTTTAAAATCACCATCAATCACCGTTTCCTTGTCAGCATCGGCAGCTTCCAGCCGTCCGCTCGCATTTCTGGCAAACAGTACAATGTCATGATCTGTTTCATTTCTCAGATTATCGGTCAGCATTCTGCTGATCCGTCCGGCTGCGCCTAAAATTGCCACTTTCATAATACAACCTCCGAATATAGTTTCTACATTATATGTTACTAGTCAGAACGCATATTCAAAAGTCATTTGTTCGCTATAAGCGTACTGGTTTTATTTTTAAAACTACTTTTATCAATACTGTTTAAAAAGTATTTACAATTATTAGAATATTCGTTATGATTATCCCCATATCATCTTAGAGGGGGAATTTTATGAACGCAATATTAGTAGCGATTGCCGGTATCGCAGTTTTTGCGCTCGGCTACCGTTATTATTCAAAATTTGTAGCCGAGCGGATATTCAGGCTGGATCCGAATTATGTCACACCGGCACACAAGTATAATGACGGTGTCGATTTCGTCCCGACGAATAAGTTTGTACTCTGGGGCCACCACTTTTCTTCAGTCGCCGGTGCAGCACCTATTTTGGGTCCTGCCATCGCAGTCTACTGGGGCTGGGGTCCTGCATTTTTATGGGTCATCCTTGGAACGGTGCTTGCTGCGGGGGTGCATGACTTCGGTACACTGGCGTTGTCCGTCCGTAACAAAGGACAGTCCATCGGTACCATCGCGGAGAAATTTATCGGTAAACGCGGAAAGATTCTATTCTTATTTATCATACTTACATTACTTTTAATGGTGAACGCAGTATTTGCATGGGTGATCGCCAACTTGTTCATTTCCTACCCTGCAAGTGTCATTCCGGTATTCATCCAGATTCCGCTTGCGATATTGATCGGGTATTCAGCATACAAACGTAACATGAAAATGCTGATCCCTTCATTGATTGCACTCGCGATCATGTACGGTGCTGCGATTCTGGCAGCAGAAGTGCCGGTGCTCCAGATCGACCTCGTTCAGTACATGGGCGGTGAAGACGGTGCCGGAATATTTGGTCTCGGTGCCGTATCCAGTGCTTTCTTCATCTGGATCATGATACTTCTGATCTATGTGTATTTCGCATCGACGCTGCCGGTCTGGAAACTGCTTCAGCCGAGGGACTTCATCAACTCCCACCAGCTGTCGGTCGGACTGCTCATACTGTATGCCGGTCTGTTATTCACGAATCCTGAGATTACGGCACCGATTACGAATCCTGATGCCGACGTCTCCTGGCTGCCGCTGTTATTCATCACCATCGCATGTGGTGCAATTTCAGGATTCCACGGTCTAGTATCGTCAGGAACATCATCAAAACAGCTGGATAAGGAAACGGATGCACGCTTCGTCGGTTACTTCGGTGCCGTCGGGGAAGGTATTCTTGCCCTGATCTCCATAATTGCGGTGGTGACACTGTTCAACAGCACGGCAGATTTCAATGCCGCCTACGGCAGCTTTGCCGATGCCAGTGCCGGCGGATTGAACAACTTCGTCGAAGGTGCGGCACTCCTTGCGGGCGGTCTCGGCATTGCACCGCATATCGCAACGACGATCGTCGCAATCATCGTGGTCAGTTTCGCAGCAACTTCACTCGATACATCAGTGCGTCTGATGCGCTACATCGTTTCAGAAATCGGTGTGGAATATAACATCAACGCCCTGACGAACAAACATGTTGCAACAACAATCACAGTCGGTGCGTCCGCAGCACTCGTACTGCTGCCTGAAGGGCCGCAGGGCTTCGGTTCCGGAGGATATCTGATCTGGCCGCTGTTCGGTACATCCAACCAGCTGCTTGCCGGCATCAGTCTGCTTCTGATTTCCATATGGCTGAAAAAGCGAGGCATCAATTACGCTGTGACCCTGATACCGATGATTTTCCTGATGTTCATGACATTGTATGCCATGTTCACACAGGTTTTCCTGGAGTGGTCATGGTTCGGCAATGACTCGAACACTCTGCTGTTCGTACTCGGATCGATCATCTTCGTCTTTGCGGTGTGGATTATTGTCACCGCCATTCAGGCACTCAGCGGCAAGTTTGATGATGAACTTAAAAAGCATGATGAACAGTAATATACAGGATGGTGATATGAATGTTGGAAAGTGTAAAAAAGCTGATCCGCTATTATGAAGAAGTGCTGGAAATGCCGCACAGGACGGAGGTGGCGAGGGAGCTTCGGGATGAGGATGACCTCTTCCTGCTGCTCCTCTACTCCGAAATGATCGGCATACCGAATCCGGTCTACTATTATACGCTTGAACTATATCCGCATATCATCGAAGATTTCCATGACTGGCATCTCCGGATGGGCATGGAAAAATCACCACTGACAGGCATACGCTGCTGTTAACATAATAAAAGGAGCATATTCACATGGCAGAACACTTAAATAAAATACTGTTCATCGGCGGTAAAGGCGGTGTCGGCAAATCGACTTCCGCGGCTGCCGTCGCATGGAAGCTTGCCAAAGAGAACAAAAAGACGCTTCTCATCTCAACGGACCCTGCGCATAATCTGGGGGACATTTTCTCTCAGAAGATCGGCGGGGAAACACAGAAAATAACAGATAATCTGTATGCTTTGGAGATCGATCCTGAAACTGAAACGACGAAGTATATCAATTCTGTAAAAGAAAACGTCAAAGGCACGGTCCAGTCCAGTATGATCGATGAAGTGAACCGTCAGCTGGATACCGCGAAAGCTTCACCCGGCGCTGATGAATCGGCACTGTTCGATAAGCTGATTTCCATCATTATCGAAGAAGAGCCGGCATACGACCACCTCGTTTTCGACACGGCACCGACCGGCCACACCATCCGGCTCCTGACACTGCCTGAACTGATGGGTGTATGGATAGAGGGTCTCCTGAAAAAGCGCAGGAAGACCAACGAGAACTACACACAACTGCTGAATGACGGTGAACCGGTTGAAGACCCGATTTATGAAGTATTGCTTGAGCGTCAGAACCGATTTAAACAAGCACGTGAAATACTGCTTGAGTCGGATAAGACAGGATTCATCTTTGTACTCAACCCGGAACGGCTGCCGATTCTTGAAACTAAGAAAGCCATCGACCTGCTCGACCAGTACCATCTTCATGTAAACACCGTCTTTGTCAATAAAGTCCTGCCGGCTGAAGTGGACGGTTCTTTCCTCGCACAACGGCGCCGGCATGAGAAACAGTATTTGCAAGATATAGAAGAGACATTTCCGAATCAGCGGAAAATCCATATCCCGCTTCTGCCGCACGACATTACGACTTTGGAAGAACTGGATGCGTTCAGCGGGCACTATCAGTTGTAAAGACATATTAAAACAGCGGATTCCTTCATAATAAGAGGGATCCGCTGTTTTTTATTTCTTATGCTTCAACCCTTCAAAAAATTCATCATAATCACTGTTACCCGCATCGTTTATGATAATCATGTTGTTGTTTGCTCTTGACAGGCCGGTGTAGACGAGGCGGTGTCTGACTGTGTCAGTGACACCTTCTGCCCACTTATCAGTCAATACCAGAATGACATTTCTAGTCTCCCAGCCTTTAAAACTGTGTATCGTAGAGAATTTGACAGGTCCACTGTTTCTGTAAAACCGCATTTTTGCTGCACGTTTGCCTACCTCACCTGTACTGCTTTCCACACCGACATCGGCCTTCGGTCTGAAAGTCGTCGCATTTTCTCTGAACGCTTTATGCTTGGAACTGTTCAGCCTTAGCTGCACTTCCACATCTGAAATGAGTGATTCGCTGTTTGACAGTACACATATATCATTGACGGACTCCCCCTGCTCAGTTAAAAACTTTACGTATGAAGCCACTTTCTCACAAACGTTATCCAAAGAAAAGTCATCAATCGCCGTATATTTCATGCGGCCGGGTTCGGATAACTCAAGTTCCGGCTGCTCTATGTAATCTTCATCGAAGAAATGTTTTGAAAATCTGTTGAGAAGTTTATTGATGCCCTGGTTTTTATTTCTGAAATCCTTGTTCAGTACGTTCCATCTGCCCCTGACCGGTGTAATCGGCAGATTTTTTGAGTGATTGGTGTCATCTTCTTCCATCCCGGTTTCACGATCGTAAATATTTTGGTTCTCATCCGCAAAAATAACGAATTCACTGTTATCATATTTCAAATAATCTTTCTTCAGACTGTTGAACCACTCTTTTTCAAAATCCTGTCCTTCATCGATGAAAATAGCGCCATATCTTCGGTCTTCCTTCGGATTGCCCTGATTGTATGTACCCTCTGAATTTCCACTCCAATGATATAACGAATGATAATTGAAAATATCCACGCCTTCTGCAGTCAGATTGCCCCTTCCCCGGACTGCCAGTTCGGACCTGACCTTATCATGCAGATAATTCGTCATCGTGATATTATAACAGGCGACCAGCACCGGTTCTTCCAAACGGATGACCGCATCAGCAACCCTTTTGGCAAGCAGCGTCGTTTTCGCGGAACCCGCCTTTCCTCTGATTTTTTGCTGCTGCTGGCGGCTTTTTGCGAGGGACGCATATTTAGTAGTTTGAAAATCAGGCTGTGCAAGATTCCTGCCATTCTCACCCGGATTAATCAGTGCTCTTAAGTCGGCTGTATCACACTCGTCTAACTGGTAACTTTTATACCTGGTCTCTTCAAACAGCATGTCCAATTTTTCCGACTTCGCCTTGAAGTCGGAAGACAGTAAAATTGTCGAATACCTGAATTGATGATATTCATTCGTATGTGCTTCAAATTCTCTTAAATGATTTTCTTTGAAGTTCTTGAAATAAGCGGCAGTTTTTACAATTCTGTTTAATTTGATTTTATTGTTGTCCTCCGCAGCTTCACTGAGATTACTGTTTGCGTAATCCATCAGATTAAATTTATAATCTTCCAGAATTTTAAATGGCGAAGTAATATTTGCATTCCCACGATTTTTTACTTTCCAATAATCTTTTTTGTCATTGAAACTGATATAATACGCTTCAAAACTATAATCCTTCACTTCTATGATCCATACGCTCCTGTTCGGTTCGAGCACCATGATGTCCGGTTTACTGAAAAACAAGTTGGGCTGGGTATAAATTTCAAAATCACGTTCAGGATGACTCTCTTTCAAATAAACTTCAAGATGCTTCAGACATTCCTTCTCACCCGCGGTCAGAGGCACGCGGAAATTTTCGATTTCTTCGAATGAAGGTATAATTTTTATCGTCATGTTGTTTCACTCCATTAAGTTTTAAGATTATTGAAAATTTTGATCTTTAAATATAGATTAGCATATCTTTATAAAGTTAGTATGAATTTTTTATAAAATAAAAGAACTCCCCGCCGCAAGCCCGGCAAAAGAGTTCCCGTTGCAAACCTTATCCTGTGTCCACTACTCCAGAGTCTCCAATATTTCCTTAATCTGCCTTCTCGCTTTCGCACCTTCCAGTATCGGATACTGCGGAAATACATGGTTCATCATCGGGTATTCGTAATACTCGTTTTCCACGCCGGCTGCGTCCAGCATGCCGGCAAACTTCCGCGTATCCGGCAGACAGATTTCCCGTTCGCCGACGAACATGTAAAATTTCGGCAGTCCCGTCAGTTCACCGTGAATCGGCGACACTTTATAGTAATCGAGTGCAGAATTTCCTGCCCATATGCGGCCGATGATTTTTAAATTATCGGGCTTAAGCATCGGGTCCATCTTTGCATATTTCTCCATTTCCGGATGACTCAGACTGACATCGAGCCACGGAGAAATGACGATAAGCCCTTTCGGTTTAGGCAGATCGGTCGTCGCAAGCCACTGTGAAAAGCCGATCGCAAGCCCACCGCCGGCAGAATCCCCGACGATGACCATCTCTTCATCATTCTCCGCCATGAGATTTCTGTATAACTGCTCCACAGCATCATACGCCTTATCATAGGAGAATTCCGGTGTTTTCGGGTAGATCGGCACGATGAATTCCTGTCCGGTATCCTGGACCATCTTATCTATGAACAGCCAGTGGAACGGGGAAGGCTGATGGATATATCCGCCGCCGTGCAGATACAGGACGCGTCTTCTGCTTTCTTTATCCCCTGGAATGATCCGGTACACTTTCATCTCTGCATCATAATAATGTTCAACTTCAGACCGCATGAGATTTTCACGTATTTTATGCTCTTTACGGTTCTCCTTGAAATTTCTCGCAAGCATTTTAGAATCCACTTCTTCAAGGTCGAAGTTGACAATTCTGATCAAGTCTTCAACAATCTTGCTGCCGATACTCCGTTTTTCCACAAATCTGGCACGTCCCGCATAGACAAGTGCACCGGCACCGGCCAAAAGCAGAGAAGTTTTAACTGCATGTTTCATCCAATCATTCCTTTCAATCCCCATATTATAAATGGAACCGTCTGCCGAGCTGTGTCATAAACGTCTGTTTGGCAAATACGACAAGCAGCGCAAATATCGTCACGGCGAATGACCCTGCCGTCACACTCGGCCAGAGCACGGTCGCCACTCCGGTAATATAAAATATGAGCGGTACAAAACCCATCAGAAGCATCATCATAAGAAAGCTGAAATACCCCGTCCAGTTCAGACGCACCCGGAGGATGCTGATGGACAGAACGAGTATGCCTGCGATAATCAGAAACGGCACGACATAATCGACCGACCACTGGAGATTGCCTGACATGAAATCGATGACCAGAAGCAATATGGTCAGACTGATGACCTGTGCAGTAATCTTGCCGCCGATATGTGACGCCGACAGTATTGTATGGCTCAGCGACACGAGTACATAAAATACCGCAACAGCGACGTAGAACACCCATAAAAACTGGGGGATGACAATCAGGTTGATCGCAAAACAGATCAGTACCGCAAGAGACCCGAGCAGTATCGCAAGCCTTGAAATGCGCGTCCGTATTTTCTGTTCTTTAATATCATACTCCGGATACCATACCGTCATTTTGGACGCTTCCGCATCGGCCAGTTTCGTGCGGCACAACGGGCATCTGCTCTGACTCGTCGTGATATCACAATTCGGGCATTGATTCATTCATCCTCACCCCATTCGTTCGAATAGACTGTAATTTCCAGCCCCGTTATTGTTCTCATCCGCCTGAAAAACGCCTGAATGATTTCCCGTTCCGCGATCGACCGGGCAAATGTAATCGTGAGCTTGTCATTCACCGTCCCGAGCCCGCAGTTGATCGGACTCTTCCGTGTCGGATACAATATGACTTCCATCCGGTCCACATACCGCTTCATCGATTCCGGCAGCCTGGTGTTGCCGAGGTTCGACAGCGTCATTGTCTTCGCCCGCTCGCCAATCTGGTTGAAGCCGAATTTCATCAAAGGATATTTAATGAACACCGGCACGCCCCTGATCCACAAACTTTTCTGAAGCGAGACGAAACGGTTGATGCCGGTCTGGAGCGTGTCCTTATCAGTCTTCTTAATCAGCTGGCCGGTCACGTCTGTAATAATATCTTCCAGATGCATGTAGCCGTCCATCTGTACGCCGATGTTCGCGACAGAAAAGAAATTCCTGAGTGTCGTCGATGGGAACTGCCGGCGCAGACTGATCGGCAGCGCAATCGACACCTGGCCGTCGGTCAAATCCCTCGTCATCCTTTCATCATGGACCACCTGAATCAACAGACTCGTCAGAAATCCGGTCAGTGTCGTCCCCTCGCTTTTGGCAAAAGCATTGAGCTCACCTGCATCCACCACGCCGTGGATGACGTTGATGCCCGGCGGGTCGAATGCCGTTCCCTGGATCTGATATGCCTTTCCCGGCCGCTTGCCGGGACGCGTCACCGCATGAGACGTCGCATGTTTTTCAAAGCTGTCCTCCATCTCTTCAGGCTTCGGCGAATCATCCGGACTGAGCACCAGCCCTTCAGTCTCCACTTCACTGCCTTTCTCCTTCAGATATTGGAATATCAGCGTTTTCAAAAATTCCACCGCCCCGCCCCCGTCAGTGAGCGAGTGAAATATTTCGACCGATATCCGCTTTTCAAAATAAAGGACCCGTATCAGATAGGCATTGTTCTCCTTCCTGTCGATCGGTGTACATGGATGTTCTTTTTCTTTTTTAACGATCAGCTGTTCGTCATTGTGTTCCATGAAGTCCCAGAACAGTCCTTTACGCACCCGGACTGTCAGTGTGGGAAAACGCACCGCGACAATATCCAGTGCATCCTGCAAATATTTCGGTTCTATCTTTTCATTCAGTATCATCGACACTCTGAACACCGACGAGTTCGTCGCATCCGACACCGCATGAAATATCTTTCCCGTATTATCTATCCTGTACCACTGATCCATCCATACACCTCCCGGAAGACACGTGCTTTTCTTACACTTTCATTCAATTTTACCATGCTCAAACCATTTAAAGTAATTATGGTGGAAACCTGTCACAAACAAAAAGCGGCCATCATTCACCAGGAGGTGCGATGGCCGGATTGAACGGTTTTTATTTTACTCATCAGGATCTTGATCTGCGCTTTTTCGTGTAGCCGTTTCTGCCGAGTGTGCCCAGCTGATAATTATAATTTGTGTTGAAATCTTCGATGCTCATATTGTGTTCCTTCAAAATATTATATGTGATGTGACCGGCCATCCTGGCATCTGCCAGCGCGTTGTGATGGTTGTCCGTCTTTACATTGAAATATTCCGCCATCTGCACAAGCTTATGTGACGGGAACTGGTACAAGGATTTTGAAAGCCGGTATGAGCATATATAATTGAGCGGCGGGATTTCCAGCCTGTACTTATTGTAGGCATCCTGGATGCCGTACATATCAAACTGGGAAAAATGCGCCACCATGATATCATTGCCGATGAACGTCTCCAGGTCTCCCTGCAGTTCGGGCAGTGTCGGCTTTCCCGCAACATCAGCTTCCGTGATGCCGTGTATATCTATATTCATATAGGAAAAGTAATCCACTTCCGGATCGATCAGCGAATAAAACTCATCGATGATCTCACCGGATTCAAACTTGACCATGCCGATGGAACAGATTGAACTTCTTTCTCTGTTGGCTGTTTCTATATCGAGTGCCACGTATTTCATCATTGTGCCTCCTGTCATAATTTCTTATTATAACTGCTGAGAGGCAATTACACAAAGTACAGGAATGCAATGATTGCGTAACCGGCGAACCAGAGACACAGTCCATACAGCGCATTATGCTTCGGCATAGTGAAGATGCTCTTATTCGCAAGACTCGACATCAGCAGGTTGATGCCTGTGAATGGTGACAGATTGACAGTGACTGCCCAGTTTAAGAGCAGGACGATCGCCATATAATAATGTTCGCTTACATCCATATCCATGCTGAGGACGGAGAGCGCAGCGACAGTGATCGTAATGATCGGATGCACGCTGAAAAATGACAGTCCGATGATGAGTACCGCAAAGATCGGAATGAGCAGCAGCACATGATTGACCCCTGCCGCCTCCAGCATGTTGATCAGAAACGTATCGAACCCGATGACAAGGAGCGACGTTCCGAATACGCCGGCACTGATGAAGACGAGGAGCTCATTACCCATGTTCGGAATCCGTTCCTGAGTATAGCTCTTCAAACCTTTCACGACCTTTTCCACACCGCCGATCGCGACACTCCATACGATAAACAGCACGATTGCGACAATCGGGATGATGTTGACGATCGCAAAACCGCTAAACATATCAAGTATGATGATCAGTCCCGTCATGAGGAGCATGATTACACCCAGCTCAGCAATCCGCCGCCTGCTGTAGTACACGGGCGGTGATTCCGGCATTTCACGATATTTCTTGTCATTGAATAAAAACCATTCGCCGATAAGGCTGATCACAGACATTGTCAAACCGAAAGCAGCGATCGCCAGCCACTGGACTTCAAAATACGATAATATGACCGCTATGGAAATGAAGTACGGCGACCAGGCAAAAGCGAGTGCAAACCCGCGGTTCAGTGCTGCCATCCGCATCACCTTGTGATCTTTGAACTGATCCGTGTCCGTCAGATAATACAGTATCGGCAGCGTGCCCACATTCAGTACTGAACCGATGGAAAACGTCCCAAGTTTCAGGGCATTATAAGACTGCTTTGTATTATTAAAGGATGATTTCAAAAGACCGGTGATATCTTTCAAATACCTCGGTGAAGTGATCGGTATCGCAAGAAGCGGCACGAAGATGAATATCATCAGCACTGCGGTATTCATGAGCAGCCCTTCTATGACATCAGCCAGCGAGCCGCCGATGATATAGAAAATCACCGCAGTCACATTCAGTATGATGACCACTGTGAGCGGCACCCTGCTCAAGTAAGGCAGATAACTGATGAGCGCGAGTGCAGTGAATACCGCAATCGCGACTTCCATTCCCGGAATTTCCACGAACAGGGACGCGAGGAACATGAACCCCATGCCAAGGACGAAAAACGGCCTGAAGAATTTTATTTTCATATGTATCTTCCTTACAGATGTTTTGATTTCATGATAGCTTATCTGAAGCGTACTGGACAGTATACGTTCCGGATTGCTTGTTAAAGTAAAACTTATCTGTTAAAGAACAGTCATCTGTCATATAATTGATGAATATATCAATATATTTTTCGTCAAACACATTCACCTTGAAAGCGGGTGTTACATTGAATCTCCTGCATAACCAGACCTTATTAAAGAATTTCTATTACATATATGCCGCTTTGTTCATTCTTTTTCTCATTTACTTTTTCAGCGGGATCGGTGCTCTTGGAGTGCTTGTAAACTACATGGCAATCGGTGTGCTCATCATCTCCTGGGTATACAGCTCCAGGCTGTTCAAGATGATCGGCGGGCTTTTCATCACAGTCGGCGTCATATTTACACTCACATCCGGTGAGGGTTTCGGCGCAATCATCAGCAACTCGACGAGCAACCTGCCGCTCCTGATGTTTTTCAGTCTGCTGCCGTGGATCGGCACGGTCGTAAAGGTCGGTGGACTCGATGAAAGCATTACGGATATGATACAGGACCGTGCGAACAGGGTCGATAAAATATACGGCAGCAGTGTCTTCACCACCTACTTCCTCGGAATATTTCTGAACATATCCGCTATCTACATCATCCAGAGGGTATTGAATGACCTGTTCAAAAAAGCAGAAGTATCCTTGAGGAATGAGTTCATCATCAAATCCACGTTGAGGGCATTTGCGCTTGCCGTCATATGGAGCCCGCTCGAGGTCATTGTCGGACTGACGGTCGACTCGACAGGCGTGTCGTATTTCACCCTGCTCCCCTGGCTGCTGCTCACATCAGTTCTTGTCGGCCTCATTGAAGTATTTTTAACAAGACGCGAATTCAACGGCATCACAATCAATGCAGAATTTGATGAAATAAACAGCTCTGCGCTGAAAAAATCCATCATCAAAATGATAATACTGCTCATCAGTTTCCTGTCTGTCGTCATGTTTTTCAACATGAACTCCGACCTCGATTTCGTCCTGACAGTCGCACTGATCATCGTGCCGTTTTCGTTCGCTGCGGCTTTCGTCATGAAGCGGCTGCCAGTATTCCTTAAAACCGGATGGAAAACATGGCAGAACCATAACAACCATATGCAGAACTTTTCAGTGCTGTTCCTGTCGCTCGGCATATTTTCCGGCGGTTTCAACAGCAGTTTTGCTCCCGGACTCATGCAGGAAGTCTTCGGCTATGTCGATTCGTTCCTCATACTGATACTGCTTCTGATCATGGGGCTCATATATGGACTCGCCATGGTCGGTATCCATCCCGTCGCAACGCTTGCAATACTGTCGGAAGTTCTGGTCCCTGTCCTGACCGCTGAAAATGCACTGTCGATCGGCATCGTCATGGTCGTCTGCGGCATGGGTATATCTGCTGCCGCGCCTTACGGCGTCAATGCGACCATGACCGCCCAGAGCATGCAGATCAATCCTTACAAAATCACCAGGATGAATATTGGATTCTCGCTCAGAATGGGTCTGACCGGTATTTTGATTGCGATCATAGCATTGTTCATATAAAAAGAGGAATCCATAGATTCCTCTTTTTTGATGCTTATATATAACCTCTCAGCTCAACTTCTCCCCTATTTAAACCTATATATCTGCCTGGTAGATCGTTTCTCCCTCTTTAATCGTTTCCAGAACTTTAATGTCTCTCAAGTCCATCTGATCGACTTTCAAAGGATTATCGTCCAAAATGACAAGATCGGCAAGTTTGCCCTCTTTGATGCTGCCTTTTCTGTCCTCTTCAAAGTATGCGTATGCGGCGTTGATGGTCACCGCCTTCAGTGCATCGTAGACGGATACTCTCTCCTCCAGTCCGATATGAACACCGTTCCTTGTGATCCTGTTGACTGCACTCCATATCGTATGGAGCATATCCGGATCGACAACCGGTGTCAGTGCGTAAAGTATATTCCATGTGAATCCCATGCCGAGCGATCCTTTGGCAACATCTCTTCCGCTGGAAGCCGTGGCCTTGGATTTAGGATTACTCGTCAGCCCGATGGATATGAATGTCACCGTAAATAACAGAGTGACGATTTCAATATACATTTCAGAATCAATTGCCGTAATCAGCCCACTGTTCATTACAAAAAATCCAACTATACCTGCAATGACACTAGTCGGTACAAGCATGCGTTTGATAAACCCGACCTTTGTCCGGATAATCAATCCAACACATAACATTGCACTTGCAAGCCCGAACGCTATCATAAAACTCATGCAACCACTTCTCCCATCTTTTACATCTATGAAAAGATTATATATTCTCAAAATTCAATTACCTGTCCATATTAATGAGAACTACATATAAATGGCAACATGGTCAGAACGTCCGTACCAGTTAAAATATGAAATAAAAAATCACCTCCGCCGAAGTGACAGAGGTGAATCATCGTCTATATTAAATTTCTACTTCTTCCTGGACAGCTTTATATTGAAAGAATACATATCCGCTCTGTAGGCAGCACGTTCGTATTCAACAAAGTGACCGTTCAGGTCCATCAGCTTCCTCTCGGCAATGAGCACACTTGTTGTCGGCGAGACTTTTAAAAGCTTTGAATCACCCTTCTTCACCTGTTTGGATCTGATTTTCTGTTCAGCTTCTATCGACATTATGCCAAGTTCCTGCTCCAGCAGGTCATATAATGAAACTTTGTTCAGATCATACTGTTTTATCTTCTCACCGAGCTCAACAGGATAATAGTTATTCTCCACCCCTATCGGGATATTATCAGCATACCGCAGACGTTTAATATGAACCGCATCTTTAATACCCGTGATTTTCTGCAGATAGACCGGTAAAGTCAGAACTTCAGTCTTAATCAGTTTTGCACCGGGCTCCATACCCATACTCTCAATCGTCTCCGTAGTACTTCTCAAGCTTCCGAGCCAGTCATTAATGGGTTTTATAGCGACAAAAGTTCCTTTTCCCGGTTTTTTGACAAGCGTCCCTCGCGGGTCAGGGCATCGAAGGCCTGACGGACCGTACTGCGGCTGATATAGTATTCATCCATGAGTTCACGTTCACTCGGCACTTTGCCTGTGTATGTCCCATGCAAGACCTTCTCTTCTATTCTGTCTTTCAGCTGTATATATAATGGTACAGAGTTTGTATAATCCAATGGCATATTGATCACCTGAATCAGAAATTAATCTGTTAGTTTATCTTCATAGTTTACCATATAAAGAAAATGTCGACGTGATTTAAAGTGCCCGTAAATGAGACGTTCAAAAATAAAAGACAGGATATCCAAATTTATGGATATCCTGTCTTTTTAACTTTTGTACTTTTATTTATAGTCCGGTCTAAACGACTGATTTATTCTGGCTGCTCAGTTGAAGTCTCATATTCATCTGATAGGCCATCTTCCTGCTCCTGCAACTCAGGTGCATCTGTTTCATATAAATCTGTAGTCGAATCTCCACCACGTTGTTCAATGAGGCTTGTCTCTTTTCTAGGATCGTCTTCGAGCACCTCTAATTGATCACGATATAAATAATCGATTTCTTTTAGTTCATCTAGAGGTTCAGGGTTATAGAAGCGCAGTAAATCTTTCATTTGAACTTCATCTGAATGACTTAATTCTTCTCTCGCTTCGTCTCTATACTGATAAAGTTCTTCCAATTCTTCCTCAGATAATTGTTCGTTCAGTAATTCGCCTGTCTCTGTATCATAGATTTCCTGTTCAAGGAAAGTATATTCCGGTGTAATCACACGGCCATTTCTGAGTGGTACTGTATTATCATGTTCCTCTGATAACATATCCTGACCCATAAATATATGACCGTCTGTTTCCATACCCAGTAAATGCATCAAGGTCGGCAGCATATCCACCTGACCGCTGTATGTGTCGAACACTTCACCATTATCAACGCCCGGGACATGGACGATATACGGTACTCTTTGCATTTGAGTATCATTATAAGCATTCCAGTCCTCACGCTCTTCACCGACTAGTGGCGCCAAGGTAGGGTTTCTCATATCAGAAATACCATAATGATCACCATACATAACTATGATTGAATCTTCGTACAGGCCGCTTTCTTTCAAGTAATTGAAAAATTCTTCCAACGCCTGATCGGCATAATGCGCTGTAACGAAATAGTTATTAATTGTATCATCACTTGTCTGTGCAGCCGGGAATTCCGTGTTCTGCTCATCTAAAGGATAAGGGAAATGATGAGAAACAGTAATGAACTTGGAATAGAATGGCTGCGGCAGCTGTTCAAGATACTCTGCCGAATCATGGAAAAACAGTTTATCCTTCAAGCCATATTCCATCGATCTTTCGCCCGATACATCATAAAACTCAGAATCAAAGAAATAGTCATAGCCAAAACTTTGATACGTATCTGTTCTATTCCAAAATGAGCCTACATTTCCGTGAAATGCAGCTGAGGTATAATCCCCCTGCTGTGCCAGAATGTTTGGTGCAGAATGGAATGTGTTTGTGGAACCTAATGTTTGAAATACACTGCCTTGTGGCAGACCATACAATGATAACTCGCCTAATACTTCACCATCGGAAGACTTACCCTGGCCTGTCTGATGAAAAAAGTTTTCAAAGCTGTATGAGGACTCATTGTCATATATGCTCGAAAGAAACGGCATGACTTCATGACTTTGTCCATTTTCATCTTCCAGTTCATAATCAATTAAAAATTGCTGAACACTTTCCAATCCAATCACTATAACGTTGCGGTCTTCTGCCACACCGAAATATTCAGGATTTGGCTCTGCATGGTTTTCATTTGAAAAGTTAAATACTTTCGATAAATCAGACTCGTCAGCACTCACTCGCAATTGACTGCTTTGTGTTGTTTTAAAAGCATCATAACCGGAAAAGAAATTCAAACCTAAATATTTAACAATATAATTTCTGTCAAAAGTTCTCGTTAATAATTCCGGACGGTCAATCTCTGCCAATATCAAGTTACCTGCCAACAATAATGCACCCAACACTGTAACTGTAGCTTTGGTCCATCTTTTGTACTCTCTTTTACCTTCTTTGAAAGGCTCTTTCTTTTTATAGAAGAATAAATAACCAAACAGTGCAATATCGACCCAATATAACAGATCCCAAAATCTCATCATTTCGAATGTTGAGGTGAATAGTGCAGAAGACACATTGTTGGAATTCAATAAAATGTTTGATGTCAGAAAATCAGCGAACTCTCTATAGTACAATATGTTCGCATATAACAATACCGTCATTAACATGAGTATTGTAAACATCATCCATTTTCTTAAAGTCGGGCTCTTGAAGAACAGTGCAACAGACAATAGTATGACACCGGTCGCAATCGGGTTAATGAGCAATATAAGGTGCTGGTATATACCTGTCACACCTAAACTAAATTCAATCCAGTATGCCATGTACGTTTTCAACCAGAATAAAAACAGAAATAGGATGAAAAATCCATAGCGTTTATTCAATATTTCTTTTATTTTTGACATAGTTTCACTTCCTGATTCTCTACTTTTCCTTAACTTCAAATAATTGATAAGGGGCTATCCCGATTATTCTTAGTCGGTTAAAATAGAGTAAAATAAAATAAAAACCCTCAAACGTTGACGTTGAGGGTCTGGTGACGGACGGCAAGAGAAATTAAAACACTTTAATATCGGTGGTTAAAGTAACTTATTGTCAATATGTAGATCGTTACTCCCCCACTCCGCTGAGGTCACACCCTCTTTGCGAGTCCTATATTGACAATTTCAATATTTCCACTTACTGCCTCAAATTTTTACAAATTCTTAACGAACTTTATCAATGTTTAACATTATAACCCATTATACAGCTTTTTAGCAAGAAGTTCCATAAAATCTTAACAATTTAATTTACAAATGGTTAATAAAATCAGAGTGATTATAATTCCAAATTACTGGAAAACATCCTGCAGTAGCGGATGTGAAATTAAAAAAATACCCCTGTCTCTTCTGACAAAGGTATCTTATACAAGTGTATTAAATTATCCGGATGATTCATGAACTGCCCATAGGTTTCAGTTCATTCCCTTCCTATATATAGTCATTTCGTTTCAGGTAATCGAGTATTACATTCACAGACTCTTCTACAGTTTGCTTTTCCGTATCGACAATTATTTCAGGATCAACAGGACTCTCATACGGTGCATTGATGCCGGTGAATTCTTTGATTTCACCCTGTCGTGCTTTTTTATAAAGTCCTTTCGGATCTCTGATTTCACATTTTTCCAAACTGCATTTTGTATATATTTCGATGAATTCATCCGGACCTACCATGTCTCTCGCATGATCACGGTCTTCCTTATATGGTGAGATGAAGGCTGTCAGAGTAATGAGTCCGGCATCGACCATCAATTTCCCCACTTCACCGATACGTCTTATATTTTCTGTTCTGTCTTCCGGGCTGAATCCAAGGTTATTATTCAATCCATGTCTGACATTATCCCCGTCCAGCCGGTAAGTCTGAACATGCGTTTCATACAGAGCTTTTTCAAGAGCGACCGAAATCGTCGACTTCCCTGAGCCGGACAGCCCGGTAAACCATAAAACCGCGCTTTTATGTGCATTTCGCTTCTGTCTTTCTTGTTTTGTCACTTTTGAGTCATGCCACGTTATATTGGTCGACGTACTCATCTTCCCACCCCTTCTCTACTTGGTTTTCTGAAGACCGCTGATTAAAACATCTGCGACTTCTTTTCTTGAAAATTCTTTTGGCAACTGCTCACCATTACGCAGTTTTTCACGCACTTTCGTACCGCTTAGATGCACGTGGTGTGCGGCATCATGCGGGCATGTTTTTGCCGTGGCCATATTTTCACAACTCGTGCAGTAGAATGCATGTTCAAACTTCATAATCTGGATGCCGATTTCAAGTTCATAATTGGAAATCAGATCCTGTGCTTCATACGTGCCGTAATAGTCACCGACACCGGCATGATCCCTCCCGACTATGAAGTGTGTGCATCCGTAATTTTTACGGACAAGGGCATGCAGTATAGCTTCTCTTGGTCCGGCATAGCGCATTGCAGCCGGATAGATGACAAGCGTCGTACGATTCTCAGGATAGTAGTTTTCAAGAATCGCCTGATAACTTTCCATCCTGATATCTGCAGGTATGTCGCCTGATTTTGTTTCCCCGACCAATGGGTTTAGAAACAACCCGTCCACTGTTTCCAAAGCGGACTTTTGAATATATTCATGCGCTCTGTGAACCGGATTCCTCGTCTGAAAGCCGACGACGGTTTCCCACCCCAAATCGTAAAATCGCTGTCTTGTTTCTGCCGGATCCAGATAAAACGCCTCGAATTCACCGTGCTCCGGCCGGTTCAACAGATGAATAGGTCCAGCCAGGTACACATCACCTTTTTCAAACACTTTTTTTACACCAGGGTGATTCGTATCAGTCGTACCATAAACCAATTCGGCTTCTTTTGCTTTATCATAAAAATATTTTTCTTCCAGATCCATCACACCATATAAGTGACCATCCTCACCATATAATGCTACTCTTGATCCTACATCCAACTGGTCAGCTTCATTTTCTGTAACTGATAAAGTAATCGGTATGCTCCATATCAGACCGCTTGCAAGTCTCATCTTCTCGATGACACTGAAATAGTCCTTCTGACTCATAAACCCTTTTAAAGGACTGAAACCGCCAATCGCTATTAATTCAAGGTCGGATATGCTCCATGCATTCAATGTCAGTGAAGGAAAAGATGCCGACTCTGCAATCAATTCTTTTCTTTCCTGCCCCTGTAATTCCATATTGATCAGGGTTCCGCCATGTGGATCTATAGTACTGTTATTTATTTTAGTATTGGTTTTCAGAGTCATATCTCATTCATCTCCTGTAAATTGATTTTTTCGTTCTGATGAGTCTGTAATGCCAAGTTCCTTTTATTTTTATGATATGCATAGACCAGTAATCCGCCCCACATCACTATAACCAATGAGTTGATGAACACTGGGAGTGCTGAATTTTGAAAAAATGTATCCAATAATATATTACTGTTTGTAAAAATAATCAGACCGCCAACAAATACTGCCAAAAAATACAAAGGAATCACTTTCACAAGCCATGCCGCAAACGGGGCGGCAATCACCCCGCCCAACGCAAGTGCAATGACCAGCCCCCAACTGATCTGACTGAAACCGAGAAATATGAAAAATCCTGCCGAGGCAGAAATTGTTACGATAAACTCACTGCTTGAAACCGTACCGACTACCTTTCTTGCTTCAATTTTCTTTCTGGACAAAAGTACAGGTGTGTTTACCGGACCCCAGCCGCCGCCTCCGATTGAATCGAGAAATCCAGCCACTCCACCCAGCGGGATGGATAACAGCCCGGAAACTTTTTTGTTCTGGAAGCCATTTTTCATTTCTCTTTTAAAAAGGAATTGATAGAGGACATAAAATCCCATTGTAAGTAAAAATAACGAGATAAAAGGTTTGATGGTATCACCGTCCAGACTGCTGAGCAGCGCTGCGCCTAAAAATGACGTCAAAGCACCGGGCAAGGCAAGTCGTAACATCAATGGTTTATCGACATTGCCGAATTTCAAATGAGAAATACCTGAAGCAGCTGTTGTGGCAATCTGTGAAATGTGTATGGTGGCAGAAGCAATGACAGGTGCAATACCGGCACTCAGCAGTAAAGATGAAGATGTTGCGCCGAACCCCATGCCAAGTGATCCATCAATGAGCTGGGCAAAAAATCCCACAAGTGCAAATATAGTCAGCTTTTGCATAGATGTCCCCCTTCATTTCCTTTTATTTAATTCTGGTCATTCAACCAGGAAAGAATTTCTTCCTGTTTTGTACTGTTTAAATACTTCTTCGACAGTATCTGCTTAAGAAATAAAGTCTTCTCTTCCATGGATAATGAAGTTTCTTTGATGGCCATTCTGCATGTGTACAGAAAGTCAACGTATTCCTCATATCGATGATCATACTGTGATTTGAGTTCTTTTATAATTTGTGAAACGAGCATGGGGCTGGCAGATTCCGTAGATACTGCGAAAGACAATTTGCCCCGCCTGTACATTGCAGGGAATATGACATTCCCTGACAGCCCCGCGTCCGTCATGTTCAGTGCACAATGCTCAGGTGTTGCTGTTTTGACTGATTGATTGACTTGCTTATCATTTGTTGCAGCAATGATCAGATCTGCTCCCTTCACATCTGCCGCTTCAAATTTCTTCCTTCTCCATATCAGTCTGTCATGTTCGTACAATGAGTATAGATACTCATTTATATCCGGACTTATTACAATCAGTGAGGCTTCAATACCGATTAAAGTTTTAACTCTGCGCTCTGCAACATTTCCACCACCGATGATGTAAATGTTTTTTCCCTGCATATCGACCATCAGTGGAATATATGACATTCTGACCTCACCTCCTGATACAAATTAAATTGGCTGCCCGGCCTTTAATGTTTCATACACTCTATCTTTAAGTGCAGTCTGCATATCAGGATGATCTCCCAGGTGACTGCACAGCACAATTTCAGTTTCAGAGTTACTTTCACCGACTGTTTTTTCAATATGTCTTTCGAGTATCCCTGTGAACCATAAATAAGGCGCGATATATATTTGTGAACGTCTTTCTTCCAATGAAGTTTTCAGCTTTTCTTCAAATGAAGGGCTGCAAACTGCCAGATAGCATACTTCGACACTTTGAAAATCTGTCGTTTCTTTCATATATTCTCCAATATTCGAAATATCAATTTCAGTCTGAGGGTTATAACTGCCCCTTCCGACAACAAGTAGTTTTGCGTCTCTTGCCGGCACTGTGCCTGTTTGGGCGATTCTTTCCTTTAAAATGTTCGAAATGCGTGTCTGGACACCGAGCGGCTTTCCATATATGAATGTCACGTCATGATACTTACTTTTCACCTGTTCAATCTTATCCGGAATATCATTGAAATAATGTCCGGCACTTAAAAGAAGCACCGGCACCACTGCCAATTCCGTCACGCCTTTTTCCACTAATATGCTGACACCTTTTTCGACATCCGGTTCAGATAATTCCAGGAAGCATATTTCCTGATGTTCTATATCGACCTGTGTGATGACCTGGTTGATGAATCCAACCGCTTCTTCAGTTGCATGACGCACCCTGCTGCCATGACTCACGTACAATACACCTCTCATAATATCCTCCCATCCGGGTTATGATTATATTTTAGCGAGATGCTCAGGAATACTTTCTTCTTCAAACCATCTGATTTTCTCCCTGAACCGTACAACATCACCAATCACTATCATCGCAGGGTTTTCTATCATCTTCGACACTTCAGCAATGTTGTCCAGTGTGCCTGCGACACTCCGCTGATGTGAAGTTGTCCCTGATTGGATGACAGCAGCAGGCGTTGTGGATTCAAGTCCATATCTGATCAGTCTGCTGCAAATATCCGGTAAATTTTTTACACCCATGTAAATGCATAATGTACCATTGACAGCCGCAAGGTTTTTCCAATACTCCTCGACATCAACATCTTTGCCTGTAACACCTGAGGCAAATGTCACAGTGGAGCTGACATTACGGTGGGTCACCGGTATACCGGCGTACGCCGGAGCTGCAGCTCCTGAAGTGATTCCCGGAATAATTTCAAAAGAAATATCATTGTCGGAGAAATGTACTGCTTCTTCTCCCCCTCTGCCAAATATGAATGGGTCGCCGCCTTTCAGTCTCGTCACAGTTTTTCCCTGAAGTGCAAAATCAACCATAAGAAAATTGATGTCCTGCTGGCTGAGAGAATGATGGTCCGGCTTTTTACCACAATAGATCAGCTGGCATGAAACTCTGCTATATTCCAGAAGTTTTTCGTTAATAAGCCGGTCATAAAGAATGACATCCGCCTCCTGAATAGCTTTGATCCCTTTCAAAGTGATCAGGTCCGGATCTCCAGGACCTGCACCCACTAAATAAACTTTCCCCATCTTGCCACCTCACTTTTAATTTATCAGCTGTGAAAATCCTGTTCTGAATATACTTCTTCCACAATTTCATTACGGATGACAAAGTCGCCAAAATGCTCACCTTCATGACGCTCTTTCCCATACTGGATAAGCATCGGTTCCAGGCTTTCCAATATTTCCGCTTCGCCGATATTTTCTTTGTACAGCTTGTTCAATCTGTCTCCTTTAAAGCCGCCGCCCAAATACATATTATATTTTTCAGGCGCCTTCCCTATGAATGCAATTTCTGCAAGACCCGGCCTTGAACATCCATTTGGGCAACCTGACATACGGATGGTAATCTCTTCTTCTCTCAGACCTGCCTCATCCAGTATCCCTTCAATCTTGTCTATGAGTGACGGCAGATAGCGTTCAGATTCCGCCATGGCCAGACCACAGGTCGGGAAAGCGACACATGCCATGGAATTCTTTCTCAGCCCCGAATAATGTTCGGCATCCGTGATGCCGTATTTCTCAATGATTTCAGTAATTTGTTTTTTCTTATGGTTCGTCACATTGGCAATGATCAGATTCTGGTTGGGTGTCAGACGAAAATCACCGGTATGGATATCTGCAATTTCTTTGAGTGCAGTTTTCAGCTGATACTCGTCGGTATCTTTGACACGGCCATTCTGGATGAATAATGTATAATGCCATCTGCCGTCGCCTTTCGTCCATCCGTACCGGTCACCGTTATGTTCAAAATTGTAAGCTCTAGGCTGTTCAATCTCACGGCCCAGTCTGTCATTCAGTTCACGGGTGATCCAGTCCACACCTTTCCTGTCTACCGTATATTTGAACCTGGCCAGTTTGCGGTCCTCTCTGTCCCCGTAATCCCGCTGGATTGTGACAATTTTCTCCGCCACTTCAGTCACTTCATCCTTCGGGCAATAACCGATCACTTTGCCTGTCTGAGGATAAGTCGATGTGTTACCGTGTGTCATTCCCATGCCGCCTCCGACTGAAATATTAAAGCCTTTCAGTTCATCATTTTCGATAATGGCGATCAGGCCGATATCCTGGCTGTAAACATCAATATCATTCGATGGCGGCACCGCAATACCGATTTTAAATTTACGCGGCAGATAAGTTTTCCCGTACATCGGTTCTTCTTCCTTCGTATCCAGAATCTTCTCTTTGTCCAGCCAGATTTCGTGGTAGGCACCGGTACGCGGTGACAGATGGTCACTGATTTGACCGGCAAAATGGTCAACCTCTTTATGTACCGCCGACTGGTATGGATTGGGGTTGCACATTACATTACGGTTCACATCGCCGCATGCTGCCAGTGAATCCATCAATGCACCGTGAATGCTCTGCATCGAACTTTTCAAATTTCTTTTTAAGATGCCATGGAACTGAAATGCCTGGCGGGTCGTCAGTTTCAAAGTTCCGTTCGCATATTCATTCGAAATGGCATCCATGGCCAGCCACTGTTCAGGTGTTGCTGTACCACCCGGAACACGGACTCTGATCATGAAACTGTACGCAGGCTCCAATTTCTGTCTGCGCCGTTCATCACGGAGGTCCCTGTCATCCTGCTGATAACTTCCGTGAAACTTCAACAACTTGGTATTCTCTTCAGTTATTGAACCGGTGATCCGGTCATCCAGCCCCTCCTGTATCGATCCTCGCAAATAGTTGCTTTCCAGTTTTATCTTTTCCATTACATCCAGCTGTTCCAAGAGCTCTTTATCGTATTCGGTCAAATTGAAAACCTCCTTCTAATAAACATCACGCTGATATCTCTTTTCATTCTTCATACTGCTTAAATACATTTCTGCATCGTCACGGCTCATATCTCCTTCTTCTTCCAGAACCTTCAGAATGCTATCATGCACATCTTTGGCCATCTTCTTTTCATCACCGCAAACGAAGATTGAAGCACCGCTTTTTATCCACTGGTAAAAATCTTTTCCGCTTTCCTGTATGAGATGCTGCACATATACTTTTTCTTCCGTGTCACGGGAAAATGCCAGATCGAGACGCCCAAGCGTGCCTTCATTCAGCCAGTTCTGCCAATCCGTCTGGTAGAGAAAATCAGTGGTAAAACGCTGTTCACCGAAGAACAGCCATGTGTTTCCTTCAATACCGAGCTCTTCCCTCTCTTCGATGAAAGACCTGTAAGGGGCAATACCTGTGCCCGGCCCTATCATGATGACCGGTGTCGTGTCATCAAATGGAAATTTAAAGTTCGGATTGCGATGCACATAAATCGGAATCTGTTCACCAGGTTCAATGCGCTCCGCAATCTCAACCGAACAGACGCCGTTTCTGTCCCTGCTATTTGAATGATATCTGACCGCACCGATGGTCAGGTGAACTTCATCAGGGTTGGCCGCACAGCTTGAAGCGATTGAATATTCACGCGCAGGCATTTTTCTAAGTACAGGAAACAGTGTTTCCTGGGTCAGTCCAACCGGTGGAAAATCAGAGATCAGATCGATCAGATCTCTGCCGTATATATATTCCCTGATCCGGTCATCATCTTCCAGATATGATGTGAGCGACTCATTGCCGAATACTTCCGATAACTTTTTCATTAACGGTTTTGTCAGCTTTGTAATCTCAAAATGTGTACGGAGTGCCGCTTTCGTTGTTACAGTCTCTTCATTCTTACCAGCATTCACCCGGTAATCCGGATCCCAGCCGAGCAGCGTGATCAGCTGATCAACCAATACTTCGTCATTTTTCGGAAATATGCCTATGCAGTCCCCGGGTTCAAAAGTCAACCCGGAATCTTCAATCGATAATTCAATATGGCGGGTTTCTTTCTCCGAGCCACGACCGTTCAGTCTGATGTTATCCAGTACTTCAGCCATATATGGATTCTTCCTGGAATATTCTGTTGTCACTCCGGCTGTTGAAACAGCTTCTTTTGGAACATCTACATTCTGTCCGCCGGTTTCAAAAATTGAACTGATGACACTGTTGATCCATTCTTCTGCCGCATCATCATAATCAACATCACAATCCACTCTTGGGACGATCCGTTCACCGCCGAGCTCCTCGAGACGCTGATCAAAATCTTTGCCGGCCTGGCAGAAATACTCGTATGATTCATCACCCAGTGACAGGACTGCAAATCGTAAATCTTTTAAATTCGGTGCTTTTCTGCTGTGGAGGAACTCATAGAAATCGACCGCATTTTCAGGCGCCGTACCTTCTCCATGTGTTGCAGATATGATAATCAGGTCCTCCACTTTCTTGAGCTTATTGGATTTGAAATCATTCATGGCTGAAATCGAGACATGAAAATCTTTTTCTTTCAGCAGTGATGCCATCGATTCCGACAGAATTTGTGCATTGCCCGTTTCAGAACCGTATAAAATCGTCACTTCCCTTGTCTCCCGCGGCGTCATGACCGCTGTCTGGTATTGAGGAATGTTCTCCCCCGTCTCTTCCGGAGTGTCCAGGAGATTATTTGCAGTCAGGTAACCGCTTAGCCAGACCTTCTGCTCCTTGCTTGTCGTCGATAGAATTGTATTTATTTTTTCCGCCTGTTCCTTATCAAACGGACTGTTTGTTACATTCAGTATCAAGGTTCATCACCTCGTGATTTATTTTGTTAATGGTAAAAAATTATCCCTAGCAATCAAGTAGGTTTTATGTTTAAAAATAAAGCCATAATGTTATGGCGGTAAAATACTATTTGGAATCATCATCAGAAGTATGCAAGCCGCATTCAGTCTTGTCGAAACCGGACCATCTGCCTGCACGGGAATCTTCAGAATCGAACACCTGCGATGTACAAGGTATACAGCCGATACTTGGATAATTCTGATCATGCAGTACATTGTACGGCAAATCTTTTTTCTCGATATATCCCCATACATCTTCATGAGTCCAGTGAATTAAAGGACAGACTTTAATGGACTCGAAACGTTCATCCTGATTGACGAAATCAGTATTCTGCCGGCTCTCGGACTGCTCTCTTCTAAGACCGGATATCCAGGCTGCTGCACCACTCAGAACATCTTCCAGCGGTTTGATTTTACGTATATAGCAGCATTTGCCCGGATCACTTCCCCATAAAGCCCGGCCTTGTTTTTCAGCTTGTTCATCCAGTGTCAATTCTGGTTTTTTAAGCTCTATCCCAAGTGACGGATATCGCTCTTTCACTCTGTCGATCAGTTCATATGTTTCCTCAAAATGCAGGCCGGTATCCAGAAATACTATTTTCGCATCCGCTTTGACGTGTGAAATCAGATCAATCAGTACCATACTCTCAGCACCGAAGCTGCATGAGTAGACGATCGAATTGCCGTATGTGCCGTAAGCCCAGTCCAGTACCCGGAGGGCACCTTTTGTGTCATCATCATAATTCAAACTCTTAAAAGGATCGGTCGTAAAATTATCGTAATTCAGCGTTTCCACAGACATAATGAATATCAGCACCTTTCCCTGTTCATAAATTAAATAATTATTATTTAAATATTATAAAAAATATGAAAATAAATATGAACATAAGATTATCATCGAAAAAATTCACCGTCAACCATAAATTATAGTTTTTTAGTCGGATTTAATTTGTTATGATATTATTTAATCAATTCAATGTAGCTCATGTTAAAAATTTAAGTAGTGAGAAAGCGGGTGCGGTTATGTTCGTCAGAATATGGAAGAAGAAGGACAGCTATTATGCAGCTGTGGTCAAGTCTGTGCGTGATGGTAAGAAAGTCAGGCAGGAAACCGTCTGCTACCTTGGTGTGGTCGAGGAAAATCAGGTGCCTTATCTGAAGGCGGCCTATTCGAAGAATAAACCGAAACTGCTTTACGAAGATGGCAGGATATATGACGGAAGAAAGAAATAAATGGCGGGTTTGAAAGTATAGGACATTCTGCAAAAGTGATTCATCAATTTTCAGAATACTTTCTCTGATGAATGGGTTTGTATAAATCAAAAACTATGTATATACATAAACCCAAGGCATTTGAATTTCTGAATTGTAATGTGAAGAAAAAGTCGGATTAAACAATCTGATGTATTCATTCTGCTCAAATACACGGGTGTAATTTTACTTTAAATATTTCTGCCCAGACTTCTAAAAATTTAACATGCGTCTGAATTTTATTTGCACTTAAGAATCTCGTATATACAAAAGCATTTTAAACAAGTGATTGATGTACAACCATATTTTAAAGTTGTATTGAAAAGTAATACGCGTTATGATGAGTTCATGCATCAGAAAACTGAATAGTAAGACCACTGGAAGTGCCTTTTACAAAGGCTGAGATCGAAGTGACGACTTTGGGATTCCGGAACCTGATCCAGATCATACTGGCGTAGGAAAGTGGCGTAACGATATCAAGTCAACGTATATGAATATACATTGCGCTATTTTTCTTTATGAAAAATAGCGCATTTTTTTATAGAGGTGAAAATATGTTCATCGCAATCACACATTATAAATCACTCGATTCAAAAGATATCAATCATTTTATGAGCATCGCACCCCATATAGACTACCTGCTCATCCGCACACCGATGTCATACAGTGAATCCGCCGCATTCGTCGACAATCTGATCCGATCAGAATTCCCAAGAAATAAAATCCTTATCCACACGAGAACGGACCTGCTGGAAGAGTTCGGCCTCTCAGCCATCCATTTCAGGGAAAATGATGAAAATGCTTTCGACTATAAAAAACGTCACCCTGAAGTTTCCGTCAGCATGTCCACCCACTCTGCTCTGTCAGTAAAAAACGCACAGTCAAACGGACTTGATTTTGTGCTATTCGGTCACATTTTTGAAACAGCTTCAAAGAGGGACCGCCCGCCCCGCCGGGAACAGGAAGTTGCAGACGCACTGTCATTCGACATTCCTGTAATTGCGCTCGGCGGCATCAATGACCGGACGATTCATGAACTGCCCGGAGGTTTCAGTGGCATTGCAGCAATTTCATTTTTTCTGAATGCAAATCCATTAATGATTGAAACGCTCAGAAAGGAGTGGAAAGGATCAAATTCGACGTAGTTACTGTCGGTGCCGGGGTGATAGGATTATCCATCGCGAAAGCACTGGCTAAAAACGGCTTGAAAGTTGCAGTCATCGACCGAGATGAAAAAGAGAGGCATGCGTCTTATAAAGCAGGTGGAATGCTCGGTGCCCAAAACGAATTCTCTAACGACACCCCGTTGTTTCAATTGGCTCAAATTTCAAGAACACACTTCAAACCGTTAAGAGATGAACTGCTGGAGGACACCGGCATCGATATCCAGTACAGCGGGACAGGATTGATTAAGATGGCAGACAGCGGTGAAGATAGTGGGATTTTAAGAAAACAATTCCGCTTTTTAAACAGCCATAATGAAAAGGTAAAAAGATTAAGTAACGATGATGTTCGTAATATGAGTAATGATTTCATTGCGCCGAACGATCATTTCGCCATGCATATACCTGGGGACGGACAGGTGAACGCAAACAAATATACCCGCGCGCTGACGGAGTCAGCAGTCAACCATGGTGTGACCCGCATCAGTCACACGGAAGTGCGGTCGATACACCACACAGGACAAAGTTACAGACTGAGTACATCCCGGGGGGATATAGCGGCTGCCAAAGTGATTATCACAGCCGGTGCCTGGTCCCATGAATTGCTGGAGCCTTTCGGCATCAGATCTTTTATTACCGGTGTGAAAGGCGAGGTCATGCTGCTCGGTCATCCGGATGTGCAGCTGGAAGACACGCTGTTCATGACCAATGGCTGTTATATCATCCCGAAACGAAAGAACCGGTTTTTAATCGGTGCAACCAGTCTGTTCAATGACTTTTCGACGGGCTTTACGGAAAACGGCGGGCAATGGTTATGGGCGGAAACACTGAAACGCATCCCGATGCTGGAAGATGCGGAAGTGCTGATGAAATCGTCCGGTATACGCCCGTACACCCCGGATGAAACTCCGGTCATGGATGAAGTCAGGGATGGGCTCTTCGTTGTCGGCGGACATTACCGTAACGGCATACTGCTCTCCCCCATCACAGGCGAGCTGATGTCCGGGTGGATTATGACAAACAGACGTCCCCGGATACTTGAGGAATTTACTATTGAAAGGATGAAGACCCATGCAATGCATCATCAATGATGAAAAATATACGTTTGATGAAGAGTTACCGGTTTCAAAGTTGCTCGAGCATATGAATATTGACTCAGAACGTATCGTAGTGGAACATAACGGCGAACTGCTCAGAAAGAAATCATTTGACCACCACCTGGTGAGAAGTGATGACAGACTTGAATTATTAGAATTTGTTGGAGGCGGATAAAATGTTTAAAATAGGGAATTTTGAATTTGACTCAAGATTGTTTCTCGGTACAGGGAAGTTTTCCGATGAAAATACACAGACAAAAGCGATCATGGCGTCAGAGACAGAAGTGCTGACTTTCGCAGTGAGACGCATGAATTTATATGATAAAGATTTGCCGAATCCACTTGCGAACATCGATTTGAAAAATTATGTCACCTTCCCGAATACAGCCGGTGCAACGACAGTCGAAGAGACGGTGCGCATCGCCGAGATCGCAAATCACGCCGGCGTGTGCGATATGATCAAGGTGGAAGTGATTGGTGATGACAGGACACTGCTCCCCGACCCGATCGCAACGTATGAAGCCTGTGAAATACTGCTCGACAAAGGCTACACTGTATGCCCTTATATTTCCAATGATGTTGTACTCGCTAAAAAACTGGAAGAACTCGGTGTTCATGCCGTCATGCCTCTCGCCTCCCCGATCGGGACCGGACGCGGCATCAATAACCCGCTCAATCTGAGATATATTATCGAGCAGGCGAATATCCCAGTCATTGTCGATGCGGGAATCGGCTCACCGAAAGATGTCTGTTATGCGATGGAGCTTGGTGCGGACGCCATACTTCTGAATACCGCAATATCAGGAGCGGAAGACCCTGTCAAAATGGCACAGGCGATGAAGCTCGGCATTGAAGCGGGCATGCTCAGCAATCAGGCCGGCCGCATACCTGTCAGATATACAGCACAGGCCTCGAGCCCAGCTGAAGGTTTGGGATTCCTGTGATGGACAGATACGACAGACAGGTCAAATTTGAAGGCTTCGGCAAAGACGGCCAGCAAAATTTGAGAAATTCAAATATAATGGTCATGGGCGCCGGTGCACTCGGTACCCAGGTGTCGGAACTGCTCACACGGATGGGTGCGGGAAAGCTGATTGCGGTCGACAAGGACATCATTGAAATGACCAATCTGCACCGGCAGACTTTATACACTGAAGAAGATGTGAAACTGATGAAGCCGAAAGTCGATGCTTTGAAAGAAAAGCTGCAGCAGATCAACTCCGAAGTTGAAATCATCACGCTGAACACTGAACTCGCCCCGCACAATATATTGAAGATTTTAAAAGAGCATAAGCCTGATATGGTCATCGACAGCATGGACCATTTTGAAATACGGTTTCTGATCAATGAAGCATGTCATAAACTGAATATCCCATGGGTATACGGGGCAGCCGTCGGCAGCAAAGGGAGCGTTTACGCGATAGACTCAAGCGGTCCTTGTCTGAAATGCCTTATGGACACCATGCCGGCAACCGGTGAAAGCTGTGAAATCAACGGCGTCCTGCCGCCGGCCATCACCCAGACGGCAGGCATTGAAGTTTCCGAAGCCATCCGCTTTTTATCCGGCAAAGGATTCTCGAAAAAACTGAATACCATCGACACTTTCGGCATGAATTATAAGACGATGAACATCGATGCTTTAAAAGATCATGATTGTCTCGTTTGCGGACAGCACAAGTATGAACATCTGGAGAAGGACACATTCAGACCCGTCCAGTCGAACTGCGGACGTGTGTATACACTGAGATTCGATGATGACATCTTTCATAAGGAAATATCCGGCGAAATCATTAAACAGAACAAGTTCGTCAAGTTTATCACTTATAACGGCTATGACATGACCCTGTTCAAAGACGGCAGGATGAATGTGCATGGACTGGATGGGCAGGATGAAGCGGAAAGATTGTATAGGGAAATTGACGGAAAACTATCAGTAAAACTAACCTTTTGAAACAAGATAAAACACCAAATCCTATTCCGAAAACCGGAACGGGGTTTGGTGTTTATACTTTAATGTATAAGCAATGTGACTGATAAACTAAAGTAGACCATTTTCGCCAAATAAAAATGGGCCACCCAACAAAAAAATAACCTGCATTATAGTATGATGAGAAAGCAATTCTTAACATACAGTCAGCAGGTGATAAAGGTGGACAAATGGCAAATGTATTTAAAAATTAAACAGTTCAGTGAGGATGGTTTCTCAGAAAGAAATATTGCGAAACAGTTGGGCATTTCCCGAACAACTGTCACGAAATACTTAAAGAAAGATGCAGAAGAAATGAGCGTGTGGATGGCATCGACAAAAAACAGAAAGAAAAAATTAGATGCCTATCAGACAGAGATATTAAAGTGGCTACGTCAACACCCCGATATCTCCGCCGCTATTATTTACGATCGGTTAGACGAGAAATATAAAGATTTTTCTGTCTCTGAAAGTACAATGTGCGGCTATGTGAATGACTTAAGAGACACTTACAACATTCCAAAAACAATCGAGACAAGGGTGTATGAAGCTGTACCGGAATTACCAATGGGATTCCAGGCCCAAGTTGATTTTGGGGAGTGTTGGCAGACAAATGCCAAAGGAAAGCAAATCAAGCTGTATGTCGTGGCATTTGTATTATCGCATTCCCGTTATAAATATATGGAATGGATTGACCGGCCCTTTCGGACGAATGGACCTCTGTCAAGACATAGCCCAGCCAATCACACGTCTGGAAAATAAGTCCATCACCGTCGCCAGATAGAGCCAGCCCGCCTTCGTATGGACATAGGTGATGTCTGAGGCCCAGACTTCGCCGCGCCCACGGACTGTGAAGTTCTGATTCAGAAGGTTGGGGTACACGGGCAGATTGTGTTTTGAATGCGTCGTGGCCTTATATTTCTTTGCCGTGATGGAACGAATGTCCATCTCTTTCATGTAGCGGGTCACAGTCCGTTCGGAAATGACGACACCTTCTTGTCGCAACAAGGCGGTGATTTTAGGGCTGCCATACCGTGATTTGGACTGTTTGTGAAGCCGTCTGATTTTTCCTTTGATGATTGCTTTTCGTTGCTTCTGTGGCGGTTCGGTCTGCTTCAGCCACTGGTAAAATCCACTTCTGGACACACCGAGGGTTTTGCACATCTTTGACACACTGAATTCGTGCCGGTGGTTGACGATGAAGGTGTAAATTACTTCTGGTCGTTGGTAAAGATGCGCATAGCCTTTTTTAATATCTTATTCTCTTCTTCTAAATCTCTCAGTCTTTTCTGTAAATCCTTATCCGCCTGTTTTTCCTGACTCAAATTGCCGCTGCCAACAAACGATTCCGTCCCATTATCCTTATAGTCACGGACCCAATTTCCTACTGTGCTTTTCGCAATATCCAGTTCCCGGGATACTGCGGCAATTGATTTTCCAGAATCAATCACTAAACTCACTGCTTCTTCTTTAACATGTTTATCATAATTGTTGCCTCTGGACATAATGGACACCTTCCGTAAATTGATATCTTACTATATACTATTCGTCCGCATTTACTGTGTCCATTTTCTAGTCTAACTTCACACACATCAAACCGTTGGATGATGCGGTCAGTAGTGTGCTGGAGATTCAGCCCCCTGTCCGAGCGATTGAGACCTATCTGCCGGTGCTGGGCGGTGTGGGTAACGAATGAGCATCTGAACAGAACTCCAAGACCGTATGAAGACCGTCCGGCTTGTGGAAGCGTCCAAAGCGTTGCCCGAGCTGGTCAAAAAAGCAGAGACAGAGGAATTATCGTATAGCCAATTTCTACTTTCAGTGATGACATATGAGCAACAACGCCGGGGAGAAAAAAAGATTGAGCAACGGTTGAAATGGGCGATGTTTCCAGTCTATCAGACATTGGCAGACTTCTCACTTCAAGAACAGACCACATTGAAGAAACAGTCATTCAATCAATTGGCAGATCTGGCCTGGCTGGATCAGCTGAAAGTCATTGTTTTCAGGCACCTTGAAATCAAAGATGTTGATGAGATCGACTAACGTTTCGCCCTCTGCATTATAGTGTTCCACTTCAATACCGTTGGTCATATACTCATGAAATATGCTGTTATTTTCAATTAAACTCGGTGATTGCTCGACTGAAATCATATGAATGGCTTGTTGGATGGCTTCACCTACGACATCCGGATTGATTTTCCTCAATGCTGCACCGAGTCGTTGATCCAGTATGATATCTTCATAGTGGTCCCGTTCCGATGCCACACCGACATGACTGATATCATTACCGTGTCTGATTTCATAGCCCAGTTCTTCCAACCATTCCATGGACAGATGTTCCAAATCATCTTCACTGAAGAAGTTCTGCATGGTTTTTCACCTCCATATCATCTGTTAGTTCGATTTCTCCCGACATTAGTTTTGGGAGAAGTGTGTCTCTTAAAGACGCGAGGTTATTATTTTCTTTTCCAAGTAGTAAAATTTGAGTATAGAAACTATTGAGTACATTGTTAAACTGCTTTAATATCCTAAAAAGATCTTATATAAAGTCAAATTAACTCACTAGAATACTGTTTGATCGCCCTCCCTTCAACCTCATAAACAAACAACCTCTCTTTAAACTCTTCATAATCATCCACCACTATATGCTCTCTCAACTGATATACATTTGGTGTCACAATTATAAACCTGAGTTCCCCATCTAGATCTTCACTAATAAAATCAACCAGACCGAAAGCGGCCTGTGCCCTAACATTTAATCGTCCTTCTCCAAGCTCATAATCCTCTATGAATTCTTTGTATCTCTCAGGTATTATTCGACCTGTTTCATGTCCGGCAGGTACTGCCCTAAACTGTGCAATTCTTTTCACAGGCTGGAGTTGGATCGAGCGTTGACGTTCTATTTCCTGCAGCCTTTGTTTACTTCGTTGTTCCATTTCTTCTATCTGAGTATAAGTTTGGTTGAGCAATGCACTATTTTTGCCATCAGTGTTTTCTGCTTGGTATTTTTTTAGCCTATTTTGAAGAGTAGTCATCTGATCTTCAAAGGATTTTCTTAAAAATATCTTCCTTCTATCTGCATATGACTCACGTTTCCGTTGAGCAGTTCTTAAAAGCTTTCTTGAATCTCTTATCACATGGCGGCGTATATCTGGTTCTTCTTCAGAGTACTCTTCTAAAATTTCCATCTTATACTTAAATAATATATAAGGTGAAATATCAACATAATCTTCTGATGAAAGTTTGCCTGTGAGTATGAGCCGTTGCTCTAATTCGTTGCCATTGCCATCTACAATTGTTATTTGATTCAGCTCCATGATCATTTCTTCTGGAACTGGCAACTTCACTTCATATAGAGGCATCACTGTCTGTTGCACTTCCTTAGAAGTGAGTTTCATAACAGTATTGAATAAAGGATGGTCATTTTCCATCATGGCAATCTCATCACTATTTTGAGATTGCTTCAGTGAAAATCGGATAGTATCTTCGAAATTGAACATCAACTTATTGTCCTTTGCAAAATCTCGAAGCCGTTTGGGTAAATGATCAATACGCGCTAAAGAGTTATCATTGGTAATGGTCATTCTCGCTCTGGTCTCTTTTAATCCATCAATAACAAATTGACCATAAAAACGTGCAGGGATACTGTTTATAAGAACTTCGTCAAAGGATCTTTTGGCACCCGGTAAATTGAAGTTGTTGTCCATACGTTCTTTTTCAGTTAATTCGAGAAGACGTTTATGTTCTTCTGACAACGTCTTCTCCATACTGGCAATAATCTCATCCAGGTCCTGTCTTCCCATTATTGCCTGTTCCATGACACTTGGCAGATCTGCTTCACGATCTTCAAGGACTTCTCCAACAAAGTCATAGACATTATCCTGACCGAGATCTTCCTGCATCTGTTCCATCTTTGTAAGCAAGCGTACCAGTACATCTCCCTCTCGAGTATTTGTAGCAACAAGGTTAAAAACAAATACTTCATTTTTCTGACCAATTCTATGTATCCGCCCCATTCTCTGCTCCAAACGGTTCGGATTCCAGGGGATATCGTAATTGATCATCTGGTTACAGAACTGAAGGTTAATAGATTCTCCACCTGCATCTGTCGCCAACATAATTTGCAGTTCATTTCGGAACTTTTCCACTTCCTGCTGTCTGCGATCCATTGAATAGTCTCCAATGATTTTTGCGATGCTCGATACATAGGCACTCAATTGCTTCTCTAAAAAATTCAAAGTATCCTTTGATTCAGTGAAAATTAATATTTTTTCTCCTTTAGCGAGCAGACCACTTGCTCCAAACAGTGTTTTTTCGAGTTCCATGAATTTCTTCTCATTCTCACTATGGCGAATGACATTGGCTTTACGGATTAATTTCCCCAACACTTGAATTTCTGTACGCAATGCATCATAATCAAGCGCTTCAAACTCCCCTTCCGCATAAGCTTCGAGCAACTCCTGATCCTCCAAAGCACTTTCTTCATACTCTTCATAGTCCAGCAGCTTCTGTTGTATTTTCTCACCAGTCAACAATACATGCTCCAACTTATCTTTTCTTCTGGATAGAGAACAGTAGATTGCTTCTACTGATGAACTCAAACGCCTTTGCAGAATCATCATTGCAAATGCAACATTTGAATTGCTGTTCTGCTTGGCACGGTTGAAATGGTCCCTGACATACTCAGTCACAGATTCATATAATTCAATTTCTGCCGGACTCAAATCAAATCCTAATGTTTTGGTAGTACGTTTTGGAAAAAGTGGTGTACCATCAAATTGCACCATTTTCTCTTTCAAACGCCGTATAATATAAGGATTACTTTTTTCGAATATCAAAGCGTCCTTATTCAAGTTTGAAAAAATATCATGATCGATCAAACTCATCAGGTGTCTGAAGTTTTCCTTGTCTCCTTTATGAGGTGTAGCTGTTAGCAATAAAGTATTCTCGGTATGTCGTAACAAGTTCTCGCCCAACTGGAACATTTTAGTACGTTTCACTTTACGTTTCTTTCGACCCACAGTATAGGCAGCCATTTTATGCGCTTCATCTACAATTACAAGATCGAAGTGCGCATTTAATATCATGCTTTTAACATCATCCCGTACTGCCCAGTACATAGAAGCCACCACTTGGTCATGAATATCGAAAGGATTAATTTCACCACTGCTATTTAAATATTCTCGGGTGATAATCAAAAAGTCTTCATCAAACTTCTCTTTGAGCTCTGTCTGCCACTGCTTCAATACAAGAGGAGGAACGAGGATCAAAATTTTGCGCACTGTATTTCGAGCTTTCATTTCACGAATCAGCATTCCAGACATAATTGTTTTTCCTGCCCCAGGATCATCCGCCAGTAGATATCTGACTTGAGGTGTTTGAATCATTTTTTCATACACTGCTTCTATCTGGTGTGGGAGTGGCATCATATTTCTGTTTCCACGCGCCCTGGCTTGAGAATATTCTTTTTCAGTCTTTAACACATAATACTGCAGATAATGCTGAAAATGATCCTTCAATTTTACAGTTGAAGTTTTACCTGTGTACTGTTCAATTTCTCCGAATTGATAGGTCTCCAGATAGTTTTCAAAAAATTGATTAGACTCACGCCCCACAGCTTCTACTAAAAACAGTCCGTCTTCCAATGGTTCTACATGCTTGACCAGTACAGTTTCCGGCCAGAAAGCCGCACCAACTATATCTCCTTTTTTCAACATGCGACTCCCGCCTTTCACTCATCATTTAATACAGCGCATCATATAGCCGAAGAATGAACTCTTCTTCGAGGTAGAGTTCTGTATCTTTTGGGGTTACATTTTCTAATCGCAGCGTACATGGTTCACCAATTTTATAATGCTTTTCAATAAGGCTGAATTTCACTTTACGTGTACGTTCTGAATTATTGCCTTTTAAATTGAACACGAGCTCTACTGTATTTGAGATACGCTCATCCCCTTGATAAAACGCAGCACGTATTTTTCTTGATGTATATTCATCAGATACACTCTGTTCCTGATAGAAAGAAACAGGAACGCGGAAATCAGTAATGATTTTCTTATGCACTGCCACAGCTATATCAACAGTATCTGCACGTTCAATTCTTCGATAGTCTATTAGTGGTACGACTGCTTCTTGAGGCATGACTCCTCCATGAATGAATTGGAGCCCACCACCTGTTTTAAAGCGATTCAATCTTTTTGCAAGTACCACTTCAACCCCCTGGAGAGCACTTTGCTTTTCAGAGAGCTTGATTGCACCTTCAGGCACAGAAAGGTTATGTCCTATGGCGAACCGGCGGCTTCGCTCCAATACATCCCCTCTCACAGCCTCTATCTTGCCATGCTCCTGAATTTTATTGAATTGGAAAAGGAAACCGTGGTCTGCTGTAATAAAGATGCGCTTGGCTTGAAGACGGGACAACCGATCTACAGCCATGTTTAAATCATTAACTGCCTGATCTACTGCATTGTATGTTTCCCCTTCGGACTTTGCCGAGTCCCCCACTGCATCAATGTGATCATGGTAGAGATAGATGAGCCTTTTTCCTCTCAGCAAACGTTCGGCTTCACCAGAACGCATATCCAGTAATTTATTAAGGTGCATTACTTCAGTATCCGGCTCTACTTTTTGCAGTATTTTGCGCCTATTTTCTATGCCACTAGTCAGTTGGCCATCGACAAGTACACCTTTCGTTTCATCAAATGACAATTCATTGTGGGGAAGCAATGAAGCCATTCCCAGCTGAGTATATGTCGGAAAGCTGGCTGCCATTGGCTGGATATGAGACTTGCCATTCTCACGTTCAGCAAGTTTGTCATTCAGTTCATGAGCTGCCTCATATCGAAGTGCATCGGATATGATAACAAATACTCGGGTCTGCTCCCTTTTTAGTATTGGGCTGATCATTTTAGAGAAAAAGGCCCTTTGCTGCATTATTTTTGTCTTACGCCCTGCTTCTATTCTCTCATTCGCTAAACTCGCCAACTCATCCAAATAATCATTCTCATACCAGTTTGTTACACGCTCTGCTGTTTCTTGTAATCGGCTATTCGCTTCGAGACTTGTGTAATAATACATAAAGTGACGATATGATTGATCGATTCGATAAACATTTTCAGCATACTTACTGTATAAATCATCATCGTGTCTGATTTTCTTAATTTCATTTTTAAACCTTTCAAGCTTAATTACGTGATACAGGGTCTTATACGAGCAATTAATCTTAGGCTTCAATGCCCATGGCATTTCCAACCTTTTTTCTATTAAGGCTAAACGTTTTTCAGGGGATATTGTATTGTGTTCCAATTCATCCACACATTTTTCAATGATGAGAACATCTACTCTAGGAAAGGTCGCTACCTCTGCATATTGTTCAACATCATAATCATCCAATGTACCTTGTACATCGTATTCCTTCTCCCAGATCTCAATATAGTTTTCGATCATTTCAGCATGACGATTATTAAGCCATTCTTCTATGTACAATGCACAAATGTTAGGCGAAGTCGACTTCCATTGGTCGTCCCACTTTCCAACTACACCATGGAAATTTTGGTTGAAATGCTGGTAAATTAAAGTGTTGACCAACTGCCTCAAAGGCTCCTCTGAATCAGTTAGAGAGATACCAAAATATCTGCCAATCTTCTCCAGAGATTTATCCAATGCATAATTTTTTCCCAACTGTTTGATTAATTCATTTGTCTCTATATCCAACCCTTTCATTAAAATTTGAGTGGTAATGGTCTTGATATCATGCGCCGGAGACTTGGTGAGTACTGCCATCATACTGAGTTCAAAAGTACCTCTATCAGCTTTGGCTGGTAACACCTTGCTAAGCTTATTCTTTCTCTCCTTGCTCGCAAAAAATGTAGGATACTCTTTCATCAAAGGTCTTAATACAAAATCCTCCACGTTAAGGACCTCCGATAATAAAGCAGTTTCATCCGCTTTGAATTCAACACTATAGAAGAGCATGTCAAGCAGCATATTATCATTATCCCGTGGTCGTGGCTCATCAGAATATATCAGATAGGAAGTTTCAGGGTTTTGAATCTCAATTTCCACTTTAAGTTGAAAAAAGTTATTATCATTCAATTGCCTTACTTCTATACCTTTAAGCTGGCTATTTAATTCGTCTGCTTCGAGCTGTCCTTGAGCATCATACCAAAATACAATCGCCCGACCTTTCTGTCTATGCTCTTCATCTATCTTTTGTTGTAACTTCTCAATTACATTCATACTTCCACCTCATCATATAAAGAGAAAGAGGGAAGCCCCTCTTTCATCTATTTGATCTTAGCCAGCACATCATCGAACTTAGCATAGTTCACTTTAACCCCATCATCCAGATCAATATCAATCGGTTCATTCGCATAAACAGCCAACTTCTTATCAAACTCCTGAAGTTCTTCAATCTTTTTTTGATAAGATTCTTTAGATTTTTCAAGGTTTTTTCTATCTGAAGCAGAAATATCAGGGTTGGATAAACGTATCTCCAGCACCTCAATTTCATTTTGGTATTTCGATTGGATTTCCTGAAGGTGCTCAAAACGAATGGTCGCCATAGTATCCGGCTGGTAACGATGCATGTAGATCAAAGTCCTTAATCCCTTCTGCTTACCTGAGTCAACTAACCAATAGATAGGACGTTTCTGATAGGTTTTGCAGTGATCTTTGAAGAAATCATCCATGAAATAACGGCGTAAGCGTTCTTCCGACGATTCATTTTTTCTCATTGTTAAAGACTCTCCGAGCCAGTTTATGTTTTCATCAATTGTATCTCCACTAAAAGTTACTGCCAAAAACTCTTTTAAACGAACTATAATATCATTTTCAAAATACTTATTTTCAGTAATATGAATTAAACCACCTTTATTAGGGTTGAAAATACTGTATTTATTTTCATTAAATGCTCCACCAGCATATGCTAAACCTTCTGAATTTATAGAATAACGTCCAACTATACATCCTATGAAATA
This sequence comes from Lacicoccus qingdaonensis, assembly GCF_900101075.1. Taxonomy (GTDB): domain Bacteria; phylum Bacillota; class Bacilli; order Staphylococcales; family Salinicoccaceae; genus Lacicoccus; species Lacicoccus qingdaonensis. The sequence goes on from NZ_FNFY01000002.1 coordinate 50,187, forward strand.
AGAAAGGAAATGCTTAGCATCCTTTTCTTGGTCTGCCCGACTAATAACAACTTCTTTTTCACTAATTTCAGGTAAGAGTTCATCTTCTAAATTATATAATTGTATAAACATTTTGTTTATTTTTTCTTCATTAATTTTATATCTATTTCTTAAAGAAAAGAGTTCTTCTTGCCAACTCTCGAAGGCATATTCAATAGAGTCGGTATTATACGTAACAAAAGGGTTTCTAATAAAATCCCATGAAGTTTCATAAAAATCCCAATCTTTTTTTGAGATACTTATCTGATCATTAACAATTTTTTCTATATTTTCATCATTAGCAATTAGAGGCAATGATTTTATGGTACCTGCTTCATAGTTAAGTGTAGGACTTAAATACTTTAAAAGGTGATTAGCTACTTTTGAATTTAGAAATCCTAGAAATTCTTCAGTACTTCTTGAACTGTTATTAAAAAGAGAAATTCCTGCTACATCAAACAAAGCACCTTGAGGTGAATATCTCACAGAAAATGAGCCTGAAGAAATTTTAGACCAAGAGATACCTTCTTTAAAATAATAATTTTTATTTCGTAAAAAGCACTTATCATAGTTCTTTATATTTTCTCCATTTTTATGCCAATCAATAACGTACTCTAAGTTTCCATACCATTTTCGATACGCCCCCCCTTTTATATAAGGAAACCATTTAGCATTAGATAAATAGGCTTCATTTTCATCTTGGGCATTGAATTTAGTTTTACTTATACTCACTTCATGCCAAAGTCTCAAAAATTTATTATTAGCGCCAGTAGTCATCCCATTACCACCGGATAAATAATCTTTTATTGTCTCATCTTCTTTAAATAGTTTTAATATTTTTTCGCTTGCCCAATAAGCAACTGGATTGTTAGGAAGTTTTTCAAATGAATCAGAATATTTATGGTATCTATAACAAATATTAGAATTTATAGCAGCTTCTTGTAATTTAAAAGGCTGTATATCCGCTCCTTTGTAATCAGCTAGTCTAATGTATTCTCCCAAAGTATATCTACTTTGGTTCTGTATGGTAAAGGTGCAAATAGGAACAGTAGCTTCTTCAAAAGCTGAGTATTCTAATTGAACTAAACTAGATATTGTAGTGTTTTTTAGCAGATAACTTCTCAAAGTTTTGTGTGAGGATATAAACATCCATGTGTAAGGAGTCATTAAAGAAGAATAACCGTTGAATTTCAACATCTTTGTTGCTCTCACAATGAAAGCAGAATATAGGTCCATTTTATAATCATTATAATTTTCTACTATGAATTTCTTAAGATCATTATTATACTTACTATGATATGGTGGATTAGTTATAACTATGTCATAATGTTCCCTTAACAAAGAAGCTTGCTTAGTAATATCTAGTAGCTTTTCACTTAACTCTTTCGAATAAGTATCTTCAAATAAATCTCTTGGGTTCTTTATCAATTTTGTTATACGCTTTTCCCATTCAAAATAAGGTTGGTCAATTGGAAATATTAAAGATCCATATTGTTTAGCATTTTTGAATTGACTCATTGTTTCCCTTACTTTTCTTTTTTGAGTATCGCATTTAGTAAAATAGTTAAGTGCTTCTTCAGATAAAGATTGATCTGCGTCAACAATTTCATATACATTAATCTTGATTGGCTCTTTTTTTCTATTCAGCCTTGCTAGTAATCTTGGCTGTTTTTCTACTGCTTTCATCAATAGGGCGAAATTAGCTATTTGTTGAGCACGTTTGTCTATATCCAGTCCATAAAGATTATTCGCAAGAATCAATTCAGGAATATTTCTTGATGGGTAGCCGGCTTCTTGATACATATCGTACAGTATATCAAACGCATACAGGAGAATATGACCAGACCCACATGCTGGGTCCATTATTTTCATTTCTTCCAATGAATCAAATTCTGGATAGAGATGATGGTTTTCTTCATGTTTTAAGTAATATTGCCAGTGTTTTGAAAGATTATTATTCTCGTACTTTTCATCATATAATTTACCCAGTGAATTCTGAACCATATATTGCACGATCCATTTAGGCGTGAATAATTGAGTAACTACTGGCAAGTCTTCTTTTCTCACTGATTTATTCTTTAACCCGCCTACTTCTTCTTTCTTTTCCGACATATAATACTGGTACAGCCAACCTAATATTTCTACATTATCCTTTTTAGAACCATTTTCTTCTATCTCATAAAAGTTTCTTTCCGACACTTCTTCTGTTATTTTCCTAATGATAGATTGCTGATCAAGTAAATAATCAGGTAACAATAATTCAGTATAATCTTCTATTTGCTCAAACAAAAATGGCATAATTTTATTCAAAGCATTGCACTGGGCAACAAATAACTTTCGATAAGCGAATTCAGTTTGCTCTTCTTTTAACAAACTTCGAATTTCATCTATTTCTATATCCAAATCCATTGTCTCATGATCAAAAATAATATCAGGTTCAGATTTTCCCATAGTGCTTGATAAAACATTAACACGTTCAGGCAAATGACCGTTCACTTCCATATAACGTATTGCTGTTATACGATTAAACCATGTATAGGAGACTTCTTCGATAAGTTGCTCGTAACCCACTTTTTTCAACTTACTTTCAATCGCCTTCAACGCATTTTTAAGGCTTGTAGGATAAGTACGACCATTTACAAGGAGTTCTCCATACTTTTCTTCAAATAGTAATGTTTGGTATTCCTTCGTAATCCCATATTGTTCTGCTTTTAAAGAGACTTTTTCAATTAGTTCTCTTCTTGCTTCAACTGCAAACTTTTTTAGTTCTGCTTTATTCATCATTACACCTCTATATGTATAAGAGCAGACGATCTGTCTGCTCCTTTTTATTCTTTGACAATATAATATTCATTAAGTTCATGTATTAAGCTTCTTTTAAGAGCATTTATCGCTTGATTAAGATCTTCTTCGGATTCAATTCGTGATACATGACTGAAGAATCTTTCATGCAGGTCTTTTCCTGTAAGTTGTTTCGCCTGTCTCTCTTTAACAACTTCTTTTTCCCTTAGCTCCTCAAGCATTTCTTGAGCCTGTTTCGAAGTTTGATTAACAAGATCTCTCAGTTGTCCATTAATCAATTGTGCTGCAGAGATTTGTTTCTCATGTTCAATTTCCTTATAATATCCATTGCCTTTAAGGATCTTGGATTGAATCATATTAGCAATACCTTCATATTTACTATAAGTTTGATGCAGCTCATCGAGTCGGTCCATTTCTTTCTTCGCTTCGTTTAAGACCACTTTTTTTAAGTTATTCGATTCTTCTTCAATGATATCCTTTAACTCTCGTGTCAGATGCGGCAATTTAACTAAGCTTTTAGAGGGTTCCTCCTCCATCAAAATTGCTTTGATTTGATACTTAATATCCTCAAGCTCTTCGCTCCTGATTACCCGAAAGTCATGCTCATGTTGCTGAAGTGTATTTGCTGCTTCGTCAAAATTTTGGATCGGTGTGCCTCGGTAAAAGTCAATTAACACTTCAAGATCTTCATACCATTCCTCCAGTTCATCCTCATACTGAATAAATTCTCGGCAGAATCTTTCTGCATCTTTGATAGATAACAATTGTTCTACATTATTTTCTATATTTATAACAGTACTTTCTCCAGGATACAAGAAGTCCCCAGTATGAGACCTTTGACGGCGCCTCTCATTAATACTATTAACTTGAGCAATGAAGTCTTCATTCAATTTTTCTTTAATTATTGTCTGATATTCTTCGTACGTGTCATAACTTTTCGTAATGGAAAAGAAATCTCTGATTATTATTGTAAGTTCTTTTTTAACCTGAGAATCCATTTCTACGATAGGTCGCACAACAATTCGATCCCGCTCACTCACTTTATCGAGCCGATCGTAAAATGTATCTAATGCTGGAGAGAATGAGTCGCCTGCATATGACATCCTCAACTTGCCAGTATTCATTAAGTACAACAAAATACCTATCATATCGCGCTCTTCCCACCCAAAAGGCTGCTCTTTATATTTATTAATGAGTTCTTTCAATGTTCTTTGATCATGAGAGCGTTCCAGCTCTTCGATAAAACGCTTTACTTCGTCTATAGCATTTTTATTAGGATGGTCGAATATATCAGAAACAGTGCCTTCTGCAATAGTTTCCCATTCTTTCTTATAACCATTGAAAGGAAGTTGATCGACGATGTAATCCAGTTTTGTATATGTACTGGACACGAGCATTTCCATCGCCTTATCCGCTCTATTTTCAAAGCTTCCATTGAAATCACGTTGCTGCCCCTGAATATAAAATTCAGCTGTGTCACAAGCTTTAGCCAAAAGTTCTACTGCCTTCTTTTTATACTCTTCTACTTCAGACAGTTTTGCTTCATATATCCGGCGCTGCTGTTGAGTGGATGATTTAGACTGTTTACGGCGTACATAACTATCCACCTGTTCAATGTGACCAAGTGACTTTTCTGCTTCAGCTACATAGTCTTTATCCAATAGTATAATTAATTGACCAGAATTGGCTTCCATTGCTGCTTCTGAATGTGTTTTATTCTCTGAATATATCTGCATTGTTAAGGAATGGTTCATGTGTCCTTTAGTGTAACCATCGAAACGCTTATTGAAATCAAATAACTTTGTAACAAACTGATTTCTATAAGTAAACTTAAGATGAGGATACATCCTATTAAAGAACATATCTCCAATCTTCTCTTTAACAGCTGAACGGTTATACTCAATTGAATTGATTTCTCTATTAATTTCCTGCTCTTCATCAGAAAGGAAAGAGTAGGATCCATCTGCATGCTGTTCAATTAACTTCGCTGTTAAGAGGCGATGAAGCGATGTTTTAATTTTAGTCTCCAACGGTTGTCGCTCATCGTAAATACGTTCCAGCATTAAAGTCGCAATATTAACAGGAGAGGCTTTTATTTCGTCAATTGCTTTGATCAAGTAGAGTACCTTTAAGACTTCGACATCATAGTTTTCCAGTCCTTCTCCACGCTGGGCTTTCTTTTCTGCCCTAGAAATTGTGGCAGTGATGGAAGACTCCAAATAATCTTGGATAGAAGGATAAAATTCCGCCATAGTTACCATGTTATCTTCATCTTCACTGGCGTTCAGCTGCCCTGCTTCCTGGAATGCCTTCAATAGTGAACGTTCTCCACGGGAAGTATGTTGTCCTCCCTCACCTAAGTTTCGTATCTTTGTGAAGATCAATTGAAGCAACTCAATCTGATAAGGGACAAATGGATAAAATGAAACAAACTCATCTACATTGCGATACCCTGATTGAAGTTGTGTGGTATTTGGATCGAAAGCAAGACGATTATGAATCAGTTTTCCCTCTTGGTCGTACATTGTTTTTATCGTCTGTTCTCCTACGCTTGTTTTCTCAAGAAGACGTTTTTTAATGACTTCATCTGTATTCGCGCTGGAGAGATTTATTTTGGTTTCAAAACGACCTTGGATTTTAGAAAAGTCTTTCGTGCTGTCGAGATCCTGGACTGTCGATTCTAACTTTTCCTGAGAGGTCACAATAACCCAGGCCTGCCCTTTACATAGATCGCCCAACTTCTCTGTGATTGTTTGGAGATTAAGCATCAAGCTCGTGTTATTTCCAATGTACTGACCCACTTCATCAGCGAGAAATACTAAGCGATAGTCTGAGCCTTGTTTTCGACAATGATCTGCTACACGCTGGGCAACCTGTTCAGCATCCACACTGAACATTTCTCTATTGATGTTAAAAAAAGTTTTGGCAGTTTCATTATCGTATCCTATTGTTTCCAGTGCTTTGATGACCTTTTTCCGTTTAAGCACTACCTTCAAACGAAGGCTTTCCCAAGTTTCGCCTGTAATCTCTAAAATAGTCTGCTTAAAAAGATCATAATTTCCTTCTTCGTCCAATTGCCTTTCCATCTCGGCTATCCAAAGTGTTTCAGAATATCCCAAGTGTGTATTAAAAACTTTAAGGAATACTTCAATGATCCGTTCTTTCTCAGAACTTTGAGTGGACGCTTTGGAATCTATATTAAAAAGTATTGTGTCTGTATTTTTGGAAGAAACGGTATCCATCATTACAAGAAGTGTCTCATTATCTGTCTTATGTTGAAAAATATCTGCTGGTGTCTTGCCAGAGACACTCTGGTTATGTAGGAGGTACGATAAGATTTTTAAGAAGTGGGATTTACCTGAACCGAAGAAGCCGGAAATCCATACACCCACTTTAGTTGAAGGTTGGGCATATACACTCAAATAGTTTTGATAAAAACGTTCCAAATACCTCTCACTCTCTTCAGTGAGTACATACTCATCCAGTTCGTTTTCTACTGTACTTGCATCGACTTGTTCTGCCTGCACCACATTGTTAATGGGCCGGAATATATCTTTTTTGAACAAATCTTTAATTTCCATCATCTACTCCTCCTTATGAAATACGTGACAGCTGATAGTCATCCTCATAGTCAAGGACACCAAACAACTTTAGTCTCAACCCTGTGAACTCCCCTGGATAGAAGAGGACAATTGGCTTCTTATACCCTTTGCTGGAAATTGCTTTCAATAGTTGGCTTGACCTTAAGAATGGATGGGCGGCTCCTACACCCGTTATAAACACGAGTTCACTATTGGCTGTCCATTCCTCAAACTGCTGTACCATTGTGTTACTTTCATTAAATATAGGTCCAAATACATCTCGCAGGCCATAACTTCCTTCCTCTTCTGCTATCTCAAAGAGTTCCTCCAGTTCCTCCTCTTCAAAAAATGAAAGCAGGAATTCAAAGAGATTTACTTCTTTAATATTAATTTTTGTCTTCTTCAACATATTCTTCAAATATTCTCTTACCTGGAGTTCATCTTGCGGCGGATAATCCAATACAAAATGAGGAATATCGCTTCCAATGCCTTTAGGTGTTGTAAAGCTATCTTCAACAATTCGCTTCTCCATTTGTCTTAGCCGATCATATGTCGATTTCATTCATTGTTCCCCCTTTCTAGTGTTGTAAAAGAATATAGGAGGGGCATATGCTCTTTAGCATATGCTTTTAAGTCATTACTTATATATATAGGGTGAATAGCAAACTCTTTATCATTCATTTTCTCAAGGATTTTTGCTTCTCTAAAAAAAAGCGTCATCGCACTAATTAATCTTTTAATTGTAACGGTGCGCCATGTGTCTACTCTTTCACTTATGCTTGCTTTAGCTTCAAAAAAATAAAAGAAATCATTAGTGTATAAAACTTCATTGGTTTCATATTTATATAAAAGTACTTCATAATAAAACTCGAGAGGTAACTGATACACTTTGAGAAATGAGTATAGTGTCAGAGCCTTCTTATCATCATCACTTGCTGCGATAAAATGCTTCTTTATTTTATCATCAAACATTTCCGCTCTTTTATAAACCATATTGAAACGATTCTTAACACTAACAGGGCTCCTAAGTTGGAAAAGATTACTTTCTGTAACTGTATCCAATGCTTCTTTTCGTGTTTTGCCTTCCAACATCAGTTCAGTTACTACGCCTATCTCTTGCTCTGCCCATTTCTCTTTAGTAAAACTTGCTGAATACGCCATTAATGTTCTTCTCCTGACTTATTAGCTTACATATGATGTATTGATAATCTGCTAAACTACTTCAAGACGCTGCCTACACAGCTGTCTAAGTATTGTTGTGTACGTACAATTCTTTATAAACTGCGAAGTATTAGCTGTATATGGTCTCTCAATCAACTCGACCAAGCTTTTCTCTTCAATCTCATCAGTCCAGTACTGATTATTCACATATTTAATAGACTCTGCCAAGTCACGTTGCGCTTTGTGAAACAGCTTAACCTTCACTTTTCCACCTCTACTTTTCTCATACCTTATTTTCATTTTATAGATTTTTTTTAAATCTTCAATAGTAAGCTGGGTGGCAGTGTTCATACGGATGCGATGATAAAACACATCGTACACAATGTGGAGTGGTTTCATACTGGAGACAAGAATATAAGAGAATACGAAATTAAACTGAAGTATCCCCCCCAAGGCACTAAGATGACTCGTTTTTTTACTGGACTCCAATTGAGTATCACCGAACTCCTATTGAAAATCGAAGTATCCGAACTAGCGAATGGATGGTTTTTTACCGAAAAATAATCATTTATTTAGGATTGTACACCTAGATTATATACACATAATATTATATTTAAATACAGTAAATTAAACTTTGTCGGCACCCCCAACAATTGGTCAATTCCCCAGACATGGACTTGTTCATTAGTGAAGTAATCTTCATCTGTTCCGGGTTCAACCAGCTTTGGTGTCACTTCTATCAATGACGCTTCGTAATCCCCCACCGACAGAATGGATGACACCTTCGAAAGCAGATCAACATCCAGCTTTGAAACTCCACTTTGTAATGCTCTGCTGACTTCTCTTGGTGAAACACCCTGGTTTGCACCATCCAACCGTTCAAAGAAAAATTCACATGTACCACATATGTTCCCTATAAGAAATGCTTTTTCCCCTTCTATCGTGAGATATCTATCCCATTCAGCCCAATGGCCGCTGCCTGCTGTTTCAAATCCCAGTATCGAAGCCGAATCTTTTATTGACCAGCTTTTCGTATCTATTAATCTATTCAAAAAAGCACCACCAATCTAAATTTCTCTTTCACAGCAATCTTCCACCATACTTCTTACAAATTTCTTATAAGTCATCCAGACTGCCAATTAAAATCTTCTCCTGACCTGTCAGTCCCGGACCATAATAGAGGAACTTACCTGAATTCGTCATTATTGGTCTCACTTTTGATTCCTAAGAGTTGTTTTTCATAATAGCAAGATTTTTCTCTCGGTACTCGAAATTGTTTATTCCATCAAAATTATTATATCAATATTTCCACTCCCTGGACCAGTTGCCATGTCAAAACGCATGACTATATGATATCCATTGAAAAAGAGGCTGCAGAAGCAGCCTCTTTTAATAGAACTATTGTAAATAACACGTATCTTTTGAATGAAAGCAGACATTTTAATCTCTTTATGATCTATTCCAGATCTTTGAGATAAGGGAAGCTGCTCGGGTACTGATAATAACCGTCGAGATCCGAATTGATGCCTGTCAGTAATGTCGTATGGAACACCGGTATCAGCGGTTGTTCATCGATGATTATCTGCTGTGCATCATGGTACATCTGAAGCCGTGTCTCTTCATCCATACCATACTCCCACAGAGTTTATCCATTAAAACTCCCGGGCTTACAGATCTTATGGTTTATAAGATGGCAAAATAATTCCTTAAATTCATCAGTTATTGTTATCATTGTGATAATGAAACTATAATAATAAGAGGTGTACATATGCCAGACTTAAACAACCAGATTGTGCTTGTCACAGGCGCGAACCGTGGTCAGGGCAAAGCGATTGCTGAACATCTCGCATCATCCGGCGCCATGGTCGGCATTGGCGCCCGTGATTACGATGATGCAGCAGAAACGTCCGATATCATAGGTGAAGATCATGCTTTTCCTGTCCAATTGGATGTGACCAAAGAAAGTGACTGGAAGTCAGCTGTGGATAAAATCATCAATCAGTTTGGACGCATTGATGTATTGGTGAATAATGCCGGTGTTTTTAAGAGAAAATCATTCAGCGAGACGTCGCTCGAGGATTACCAGCAATTGATCAATGTGAATCAGTTAGGTGTATTTATGGGAATGCAGGCCGTCATCCCCCACATGGAAAAACAGCGGAAAGGTTCCATCATCAACAATGTTTCCATTTCATCATTCGCACCGATCAGCAGATCGTCTGCGTATGCCGCGACCAAATCAGCCGTCGTTGCCATGTCCAAAGCTGCTGCGGTTGAATTGGGCCAGCATGGTATCCGTGTAAATATGGTGCATCCGGGTGCAATCGATACAGGTATGATGCCCGACAATGAAGACACTCTTTCTTACTACGATTCCGTGCCGCTCGGCCGTATCGGCAAGCCGGTGGACATTGCCAAAGCGGTGGCATTTCTCGCTTCTGATGACAGTGATTACTGTACAGGTGCAGAAATTGTCGTGGACGGCGGGATGACGCTCGGCACTGATGATGAATGAAAAATTCCTTACAGAGTATGAAGAGAGACAAAAAGTGCCTGCACAGCATAAAAGCTGATGCAGGCACTTTTCTTTTAAGATATCATATTTTGGTTAAAAACACTCTAAATTCTCCCCTTAAAATAGTTCATCATGCGAACCGGTCCGAGTTAAAACCAATTCCACTAACTGCTCAGCTCGGTTGACTCTATACATCAATAACAAATCACCCTGTATATGGCATTCTCTGAAACCTTTCCAGTTTCCCTTTAATGCATGATCTCGATATTTTTGCATCAAAGTTTCTGTGTTTTGATCTACAATCAGCTCGACTACATTTTCAAACTCCCTAAGAGGATAGTGTTTCTTTTTTAACCGTTTTAAATCACGCCTGCATTGGGGGTCACTCTAATCTTCATTGATGTTGTCCATAAGTTCTTTTACAGAGCTGTAGGTTTCACCTTCCTCATTTAAAATCTCATGTCTGGCTTTTAAACTCTCGAGTGGCTCACCAATCACAAATGGTACTCTGCCTTCCCGGACGCTTTGTGTTAAAAACAACTTAATTGCTGTAGACATATCAATCCCCATTTCATTAAACAACTCATTAGCATCTTCTTTGAGCTGGTCATCAATCCTTAAATTCAATCTGCCCATCGCCATCACCCCATTTTTTATATTCTCATTATACCATTAAAAACTCTTTTCGTACATACAACGGGTGTACAAAAAAGTTTTTTACAGAATCACTATTCAAGAAAATACAACTCATTGTGAATCGGCAATAAGAAGGTGGAACATCCTATATTTGTTTTCCATAAAAAATACCTGCACAGCTTATATCAGCTGGTACAGGCACTTTTCATCCTTTAACCATTTAATTTTTCCAGATAGTCCTTGATTTTCTTCTTGAATTCATCAGACGCTTCAGGCAGTGGTGATCTGCTCGGACCGCCCGGCAGTCCAAGTCCTTCCAGACCTGCTTTTACAGTGCCGGGGATGACTTCTTCTTCAACCAGGTTGTAAAGCGGCTGCAGTTTTTTATTGAGCTCGGTCGCTTCTTTGATATTATTGTCATTGACAATCAAATCATATAATTTAACGACTTTGTCCGGGGCCAGGTTGTGCACTACTCCGATGGCGCCCACTCCGCCGAGGGCCAGTGTCGGAACGATGAGGTCTTCAAAGCCGGTAAGCACGTTGAAGTCCGGATTATCTTCAGTCAGTTGAAGTAATTTCGAAGTATGGACACCGTCCGTCGTGTTTTTGATGCCTGTCACATTTTCAATCCTGCCGATCCGGTCGATGAGTTCAGGTTCGAGCATCACACCGGTCGCATCCGGATAGTTGTATACGATAATGCTGATGTCTGTACTTTCTGCGACCTTTTTGTAGTAGTTGTATATATCTTCATCACGTACGACCATATAATACGGATTGATGACAAGAGCACTTTTAACACCGACTTCAGCGGCATATTGTGTCAGCTCGATGGTGTCTTCTTCCCTGTGACACCCTGTTCCCGCCATAACAGGAACACGGCCGTCAGTTTTGTCTGTGACAAATTTAATGACTTCTTTTCTCTCTTCCATAGTCATCAATGAATATTCACCGTTGCTTCCTCCGACCAATACGCCGTGAACACCATTTTCTATGACGTGGTTGATCACTTTTTCCAAACCATCATAATCTATCACACCGCCTTCTTTCATCGGTGTTGGTAATGCCGGAATCATACCATAAGGTTTATACATGTTCATTCTCCTTAAGATTTATTGTTTGATATTGACGTAGACACTTTTTACTTCCGTGTAATTTTGAAGTCCGTATTCCCCGCCCATTTCACGGCCGACACCGGATTTCTTGTAACCGCCGAAAGGCATCGTTTCCAGTTCGAGACCGACATCGTTGATCCACACTGTCCCTGCCTGGAGTTTTTTCGTGATATAATGCCCAAGTTTGATGTTCTGCGTCCACACACTAGCAGCAAGACCATAATCACTGTCATTGGCACGGCTGATTGCCTCTTCAACAGTATCGAACGGCATCACTGCCATGACAGGGCCGAAAATCTCTTCTCTTGCAATCGTCATATCGTCTTCTACATCCGCAAAAATTGTCGGTTCGACATAGAATCCTTTATCAAAAGGTGCCGTTCCGCCGGTGACGAGTCTTGCGCCTTCTTCTTTCCCTTTTTCAATGAAATCCAGCACGGTCTGCTGCTGTTTTTTCGATACAAGCGGTCCCATATCGGTTTCTTCATCCATGCCCGGACCGAGCCTGATCTTTTCCGCTCTTTCTTTCAGACCCTGGATCACTTCTTCATAAATCTCTCTTTGGACGTAGATTCTTGTGACAGCACTGCAGTTCTGTCCATGGTTATACATCGTTCCTGACAGGGTGCCGTCAAGTGTTTCTGTTAGATCCGCATCCTTCAGAATGATTCCCGGAGATTTTCCGCCAAGTTCCAAAGTGACGCTTTTCACCTGTTCTGCTGCCTGTCTCATTACATTTTTCCCAACTTCTGTGGAACCTGTGAACGAAACTTTATCAACACTCTGATGCTTGATGATTGCCTCACCCGCATCACTGCCAGAACCTGGAACAATATTTACAACACCGACCGGGAAACCGGCTTCCTTAAACAATTTCCCTATATATAATAATGACAGCGGTGTTTCCGATGCCGGTTTGATGACAACCGTGCAGCCGACTGCAAGTGCTGAACCGAGTTTCCAGGACGCCATCAGAAGCGGGAAGTTCCACGGGATGATCTGTCCCACCACACCTACAGGTTCATGTAAAGTGTAGTTCAGATAATCCGGTGAAACTTCAGTCGTCTTCCCCGTAATTTTCGTCGCAAACCCTGCATAATATTCGAATTGCTGGATTGTACCGTCCACATCGTCGGTCAATGCCGCTTCATATGGTTTTCCATTATCAATGGACTCCAGCTGTGCAAGCTCTTCACGATTTTCCTTTAAAAGAGATGCGAAATCATTGATCAGCTGCATTCTTGTATGGGCTTCCATATCAGTCCAATCACCATTATCGAAAGCGTCTCTTGCTGCTTTAACCGCATCATCAACATCATTCGCCCTGCCTTTATAGACTTCTGCAAATTTCTCTTCCGTTGCCGGGTTGATGACATCAAATGTCTCACCGTCAATAGATTGTTTATACTCCCCGTTTACATAAAGTCCTATCGTTTCCTGTAAAAATTCTTCCACTTTCGGTTTAAGATTTAAAACTCCCGTACTCATCTTCCATTCCTCCTCTTAAAAAGAATATTCTGAAATCAGATTATCACCTATAAGAATAAAAGTAAACCTTATTACATTAAAGGGATTGTTTTTATTCAATAACTTTATCATTCATTGTCCGATGGTCTTGCCTGTGAATTTTGTTCTCAACCATAGAACCAAAAATGCCAGCGAGATGAAAATACCAATATATCCAAATATCGGATAGAAAAAGTTGACCAGATCAACGAAACCGACAAAACTTAGAATAAATGCAAGTATCAGCGACACACCGAGCATTACACGATATTTCATCGAATAAGATTTAGTAAATCGTGTCAGGAACGGATACAGTACTCCAATGACACTGTTGAACATGACACCAACCATGATCACTGTCATCAATATTCTAAGACCCGGATGTATTTCATTCGCCATCAGCAGTGTCGGCATGTCCGCCTCGTTTGCAATTTCCAGGTTGGCAATCAGTCCTGCTGTCATCAGCACCAAAAGTGTGGTGAAAATCAGACCTCCGAACATGATGCCTCTTTTTGAAATCATCTGACTGTTGCTTGCCGCACCCATGATGACCAGGTAGCCGAAGCTGTTTGCAATGACAAGACCCGCGTAAGTGATGGCATCCCATACCCATATGCCGCTTGGAGATCTGTCAATATCAGCATGCTGATCGACTTCACTCAATGGTACATTGGGCGATATGATGCTCAGACCAGCGATGATGAATACCGCCACAATCAGGAACGGTGTGATGATTCCAAGAATTTTTGCCACAGATGTAAAGTCAAACTGCAGCACTATAAATAAAAGAACCACCGTAAACAATGTCCCCATCCAGGCCGGAAGCCCGAATCCGTCATAAAATGCCGAACCTGTACCGGCAATCATGATTACCGAAAGTCCATAGAAAAAGAAGACCAGTAAATAGTCGAAAACTTTTCCGATTCGTGTACCAAACAACTGGTTTAGTGATATGGCATAATCCTCCGATCCCAGTATGAAACCGAGTTTTGAGATCTGCATGCCGACCAGTGTGATCAGCAGCCCGGCTGTGGCCGCCGTTACATATCCCCATATTCCGTGGTTCGCGAAAAACTGTAATATTTCCTGACCTGTCGAAAAACCTGCGCCCACTATGAAACTGATGTAGGCGAATGCCAAAGTGATGGATGTTCTGTTCACTCTGCTCACGTGTATATCACTTCCTATTTTGTATTCGTTTTCATAAACAGATTAGCATTGAAAAGAAATGTTGTAAACCATATTTTTTAAAAAGGAATTTTTATATTCATAAATTACAGTGATGATTAATCTTTCCAAACATATGAAAATCCGGCGCGGAGTCCGCACCGGATCAAGATGATTCAACGATCATAGAGTATATTATTTTTGAGCAATGTTTCTTCCAGCAATTTCAATTTTTCGACAGTTTCCGAGGTGGAATGTTTGCCTGCTTCGAGTACAATGGCATCGATGAGCGCGATGATGGGCAGGATGGTGAAGTGGCTCTGATTGATTGAAAGTTTGATGACTACATCCGCTTCCCTGATAAGCGGGTTGGAATCATAATCGGTGATCAAAATGATTTCAACGCCCCTTCCCCTTGCTTCATTCACAGCATTGACAACAAGACTGGTGTACGGTTCAAAAGAAAAGACAATCATCAGTTCCCCTTTTTCCATATGCAGAATTTTATCAAACAATGTTTCTGCATCATTGTCGAGGGTCCGGACATTGCTTTGGAACTCCCCCATTACCTGTCCCATGTATGTTGCTGCTGATTTATATGGTCTCGATCCAATGATACTGATATTACCGGCAGCAATAATGCGTGATATTGCCGCATCAAATGCTTGAATGAACGTTTCATCCAATGAGGACTCGAGCAGCTTGACACTTTCCTCCCAAACTTTCACCACGCTGTTCTGATTATCTGATAATGTACCGATTGAATTTTTAAGTGTCCATTTTGATTCATCCGGCAGCGCACCTTCGTATATATCTTTCCTGAAATCATTATAATTATCATAGCCCAATGCCTTGATCGTCCGCATCACGGTAGATATGCCCACTCCCGCCTGGTCTGACAGCTCTTTGATCGTGGCGAGTCCAAGACCGGAAAAATGCTTCAGTATGAAGTCACAGAGTTCTCTCTGTTTTTTGGGCAATCCGTCTTTGATATCAATGATGTGCTCTTTCAAATGTCTCTTAGAGTTTTTATCCATACACAGTCCCCTTGCACGTATTTACTTTTACAATAATAATCTAACATATTTTACTAAGATGTGAGCATCAAATTAATTGAACATAATTAATCCTTTTTATTAATTATGGTTTACAATATTCCTTTTAGGTGGTAAGGTGTTTTTACAGTCAAACAATCATGCAAACATTTTACACGGCGATTCCGATAAGAATCATGCATATTTTTTTATCCGAAAATGAAAACGCATCCATCAGACTGAAAAAATTATCTATAATGAGGTGTCTTTATGAAAGATGTAATAATAGTCGGAGGCGGGCTTGCAGGTTTGTCAGCCGCATGGCGCCTGAAGCATCATGATATACTGCTGCTTGAATCGGACGGACGAATCGGCGGACGCGTCATGTCCGAACGTCGCGGCGATTTTTGGCTCAACTGGGGCGGTCATGTCTATGCCGGAGAAGGGTCTGCAACCGATGAACTGTTCAAATCAGTCGGTGTTTCCTCACTGCCGGTGCCTGGCATACTGACAGCCATGTCACTGAATGGCACATTGCTGAAGAAAGGTCCGGTCGAATCGTATCCTTTCCGTGTGCCGATGTCATGGGAGTCGAGACTGGCTCTTGTGAAAGCGGGTGCAAAAGTGAAGGCGAGTGTGCTGCGCTACGGAAGTATCGCCAAAAGGAAACCTCACGAGGACTATGCTTCCAGACAGCAGCGCATACTCGAGTTCATGAACAACAAGACTTTTTCCGAGTATACAGGCATACTCCCAGAAGATGCTGATGCAATCTTCAGGCCTACCGTTAGCCGGTCTACAGGCGACCCTGAAGAGATTTCCGCTGGAGCGGGAGTCGGATATTTCCATACGATTTGGGATAAGAGCTCCGGATTGTCCCGTAATGTCCTTGGCGGCCCGTCGACACTCACCGATACCATCGCTTCGATCATTGCCGGCAGTGTATCTCTCAACACTGAAGTGACAGAGGTTGTGCAGCATGAGGACCATGTAACCGTCACATATGTCAAAGACGGAATCACACATGTGGAAGATGCAAGATATGCAGTGCTCGCAACCCCGGCACCAATCACCAGGAAAATTGCGGTGAACATGGATCAGAAGCTTTCTGACGCACTCGGTGAAATCAAATACGGCCCGCACGTCAGTGCAGCGATACTGACCGACGAAACAGAACCGCAAGTATGGGATGATGTGTATTCTTTCGCAACGCCGAAGAAATCATTCGACATACTGATCCACTGTTCCAATTTGACGCATTCACAGAAAGTGCAAAGGAAACAGGGCAGCTCTTTCATGACTTTTTCACCTGCAGGACGCGGCAGAGCGCTCATGGACAAGAGCGAGGAGGAGATCACCGACCTGTATCTGAAGGACCTGGATTCCATATTCCCCGGCTTCAGCAGCCATGTCAAAGAAGTGCATGTCAGGAAATTCCCTTATGGTTCCGCCTATATCTATCCGGGGCGTGCGAAGATACAGACGACATTGACCGGCCATGATGACAGATTGTTCCTTGCCGGTGACTACCTCGGCACCCTTTACACAGAAACCGCGATACAGACAGGATTCACCGCGGCACAGCATATCAACAGCATGTTGAATTACACTATGTCGGAAACTGCAAGGGACAGTACGTTGAACACCGTATAAGATATTCATAATGACTCTGCCGACGGCAGGGTCTCTTTTTTTATCTGAATCTTTCATCCCCTCTCTTTACCTCTTCCTTTTCTGACCATAATCATTAGAATATCCGCGATATTTTGATATAATTTATCTATCATTACCATTTTAAAAATTCAAAACTTGAAATTAAAGGATGAATCAATTTTGACTGGATTATTCATAGCAATCATTTTACTTTTTATGGCCTCAGGTTATTTTTCCGGCAGTGAAACTGCACTTACTGCGACGAACGAGATGAAGCTGCGCATGAAAGCAAGCGCCGGGGATAAGAAGGCAGCGCGGCTGTTGAAGCTGGTAGATAACCCAACCATTTTCATCCCCGGGATCTTGATTGCCAACAACCTGCCGAATATCATACTGCCGTCACTCGTGACCATTGTGGCCCTCGAATTCGGTTGGAGTGTTGGTATTGTGACAGCGATACTTACAGTTCTGATCATCATTTTTGCTGAAGTCTTGCCAAAATCTGTGGCAGCGGCTTTCCCGGAAAGATTTTCCCACATTGTCTACTATCCGACTGTGGCGATTTTATTTGTTTTAAGACCTTTTATTTGGCTGTTGAACCTGCTGACACGTACAACCATCAGACTGCTCGGCAAAGATGCTGACAGAAATACGACCATCACCCGGTCTGACATGCGGGCGATGGTGGATATCGGACATACAGAAGGCACTTTTGAAAATGATGAAGTATACGGTTTGAAAGGTGTTCTTGATTTCTCCAATCTGAATGTCGCCGATGTACTTCAGACCCCGCGTATACAACTTGACGGATTGAGTGTGGATACCACTTTCGATGAAGCAAAAGATACATTGCTCAACTCACGGTTCAGCCGGTATCCCGTGTACGATGGCGACCTGGATAATATCATCGGCATCTTCCATGCCAAGTTTTTCGTTGCATGGACGGATCATCCGGAGAAATCCATAAAAGAATTCACCGACTTGAACCCGATGACCGTCTATGAGTTCCAGCCGATCAAAACCGTCTTTCAGAGGATGCTGAAAGAAAACAAGCATATGGCGATCGTCCTTGATGAATTCGGCGGCACTGAAGGAATCATCACCAATGAAGAATTGATAGAAACACTCATCGGCCAGGATATCCAGGATGAAACGGATGTCGACGGCATTCTCATCAAAAAACAGACACGTGATGAAATCATATGTGACAGTAAAATCCCGCTTCACTTCCTGAACAATACATTCAACACACATATTCCCGAGGAGGAAGACAACCTCGCAGGATTCATACTCAGTGAATTTGAAGACATCCCTGAAGTCGGTGACACCATCACACATGGCAACATGACATTTGAAATTGTCGATGCTGAGGAGAGAAAGATAAATACCGTGAAGATCACGAAAGGTGTAAGTGAGGAGGAGCATGCCGAACAATAAAAATTAATACTTATACAAACACCCCGTATTCCGAGTGGCTCTTCACTCAAAATACGGGGGTTAAACTTTTATAGGTTTACGCCATTCACTATTTGTGCATCTTCATAATTACCTTCAAAGAAATTTTTGACGTTCGTCGCGGTTTCGACTGTCGCTTCTCTCACGGATTCTTCAGAGTAAAAGGCGATATGCGGTGTCAGGATGATATTTTCATACTCCATGAATGGATGTGAACTCAAGTCTGGTTTTTCATCCCCGAGTACATCTGCTGCATAGTAGCCGATTTTACCGGATTCGATTGCTTGCACAATCGATAATTCGTTCACCAGCTGCCCTCTTGCGGAGTTGAGGACTGTCACACCGTCTTTCATCTTCTGAATGCTCGTGTCATCAATGATGTGTTCAGTGTCTTTACTTGCCGGCAGGTGGAGGCTCAAAATATCCGCTTCTGCCAGTACTTCATCAAAGGAGAGGATGTCGGTACCATACTTCTCTTTCGCTTCTTCTTTATCGACAAATGGATCGTATGCGATGACTTTCACCCCGAAAGGTTTCAGTTTTTCAGCGATCAGTTTCGGAATATTGCCGAAACCGAGGAGCCCAACTGTCTGTGTACCCAGTCTTCTCATGTTCATTACAGGCTCAAAATCCCATTTTCGATTCTTTTTAACCTGGTGATGAAATGAATGGATGCCGCGGTTCAGCATGAGTATCATGCCTACAGTATAATCCGCGACTTCCGTGATGCAGTATTTCGATATATGGGAGACGGCGATGCCTTTGGATCTCGCATATTCCACATCCGCATAATTGAAACCGATGGTGCCGAATGCGATAAGTTTCAAGTTCGGCAGCGCATCGATCACCCTTTTTGTAAACGGTTCATATTCACAGATTACCGCATCGGCATCTTTGCAGTTTCTGATCACGCCCTCCTCCTACTGTTAAAAGACAAACGATTTAACGAAATCAGTGTGACAAATCTTGTTAAGGCAGCAAATGTTACCAGAACTTCATTTTATAATCATTATTCCGATAAAGATGACCTTCTGAGTACACTGTTATCAGAAAAGAATAAGGAACTGATTCATGCTTATAAGGAACCGATTTTAAAAAATAGACCATTCATTATAAACAGGTTCTCTCCTCCCGAAATACAAATATTCAATCATATCTTCAAAAATGCAGATTTTTATACGACTATTTTAAATTCCGATATTGCTTCTATCGCTGAAAATCAAATGGTTGAATCCATCAAGAAAATTAATATTGAAGAACTTAAAGTGAATGACCGTATGATACGAAGTGATTTCATCGCAAGTTATCTGTCATACGCTATAGTTGGACTTATCACAGAGTGGGTCCGCGCTGGGTATAAATATGAACCAGAGTTTATGAGTGAACAGCTTTTGGAACTTATGAGAATTGCTCCAAACAAAACTTTTCATATAAAATTAACCCAGAATAGAAGATAAAACCACCTTAATGAAAAATCCCGCCATACCATTATTAATGTGACGGGATTTTGTATTTCTATATCTTACCTCGCCTTGGTCGCAAAATTAACCAGGGCTTCTATTCCTGTTTTAATATCTAATTCTTATCGCGAATTTTAGAATTTGTGGTAAAATTATTAAAGTCATCTAGTGCACTTCCGTGCTGTTAGCATGGAAGGAGGTGGCATCATGTACGGTAACTTACTTGAATTATTAGTTGCACCAATCATAGTTGGTGTAACTATCGCATTGTTCGTTTATTGGCTGAACAATGGTAAGAAGTAACTAGATGGCCGCCAATACCACCAAAAAATCCCCTGACCTACTAGCATAGGTCAGGGGATTGGTGATTCATGTACAGCACTTTACTTGTTACCATTATTATATCATTTGAAAATGTGATTGTAAAATTCTTTACCTACCTCGCCCTCGTCGCAAAGTTGACCAGGGCTTCTATGCCTGTTTTAATGCTCTTTTCCGAGAAGATGATTTCGGGACTGTGCAGTGAATAGCCGCTTTCTTCGATGTCTTCCATTCTTGTACCGATGCGGAATGCGGCACCGACGTAGTCCTGCATATAAAATGCGAAATCTTCTGATCCCATGGACGGCTCTTTCAGTTCATGGAATTTGGAATCGTGGTCATCGCCTGCATTGACGAACGCGTCGACGAGTTCAGGATTGTTGATGACCGGCGGGCAGTAATTGGTGTATTCAAGTTTACAGTCGGCATCTGACATTCCTGTCAATCCGCCGATATAGTTCTCAATCATTTCCTTCGCAAGTTTGATCGAGTCTTCCGAAAAACTTCTGATTGTGCCGCCGAATGAACATTCATCCGGGATGACGTTGTTCGCCTCCCCTGCATGAATCTGTCCGACGGTAATGACGACAGGTGTTGAAGGGTTGTTGAACCTTGAGGCGATACCCTGTATGAACTGGATGATGTTGGATGCAAGGTAGATCGGGTCGGCAGTCGTATCCGGATGGGCGGCATGACCGCCCTTCGCCGTCACTTTCGCATTGAATCCGGTCGAGCCTGCACAGAACTGTTCTTTTCTGTAACCGATCAGCCCCTCATTCAATTTCGGCCATGTATGGTACATGACAATCTTATCCACAGGCACTTCAAGCCGCTCTAGCTCTTCCTTCATATATTTGGCACCTTCCAGCGTCTCCTCCGCCGGCTGGAAGATGAATACGATGTTGTACTTCAAATCGTCATACATGTCATTGATCACTTTCGCGAAACCGTACATGATGCTTGTATGGACATCATGACCGCATGCATGCATGACCCCTTCGTTTTCTGATTTATAATCAAGACCGGTCCTTTCTGTGAGCGGCAGTGCATCCATATCGGCACGGACTCCGACATATTCAAATTTCGGGTCTTTTTCCAATATGCCGATCACACCGGTTTTTTCACTCAGTTCATAAAACTTTATCTTCGTATCTTCAAGGCCATTTTGCACCAGTTTCGTCGTCTCGTATTCCTTGAAACTCAGTTCGGGCTCTTTATGCAGTCTTCTTCTGAAGTTGATGATATGTTCCAGATGATCATCAATCACTTCTTCTTTTACCGCCATTTGAATACTTCCTTTCATCATTCATGGTTTTTATTTCCCTGAAATGGATGTTATCTACATACAACACTTTTAACCGTTTAAAAAAAGCGTTAAACGTTCCCGACTAATTTCATTGGAGCATGCCAGTCGACTTTGATGTATTCAAAGCATTTTTAGAATATAATGGAGTCAAGAGTAGATGATAAGATGGGTAATCAAAGTTTCAAACAGACTGTCTATGTCAACCGTTTCACAGACGGCACGCTCGATCCAAATGTTGAAATGTCCTATCACGTAAAAGACAAGGGGAATATCATCGCAAATACGACGCCTGGCTGCTGGGGGCCCATGATCACGCCTGAATTAAAAGGCGGTAATGAAGTGACCCAGCCGGTATTCGTCGAAGGGGCGGAAGTCGGTGATGCGATCGCAATCAAGATCAATTCGATCCGTGTCACATCGGTCGCGACCGCTTCCGGCCATGACCAGCCGATGGAAGGCAGATTTACGGGCGACCCGTTCGTTGCGGGCATCTGTCCGAACTGCGGTGCCAAAAACCCGAAGACTGTCGTCAAAGGCATCGGCCAGGGGGCGGTACGGTGTGCAGAGTGTGATGAGGATGTCACACCGTTCACTTTTACCAATGCTTATACGATGGGATTCAATGAGGATAGAAGTATGGGGATTACACTGAACAGGGATGCTGCTGAAAAGATTGCACATGAAGCCAAAGACTATATGTGCACACCGGAACATTCCATCCAAAACCCGGTCGTGACGTTCGCCCCGCATGATATTGTCGGCGCCATTGCGAGAGTCATTCCATTTTTAGGCCAGCTCGGCACAGTGCCGGCAAGTGCTTTCCCGGATTCTCACAACGCCGGGGACTTCGGTCAGTTTCTGCTCGATGCACCGCATGACTATAAGAAAACTGTCGAAGAGCTTGAAGACCGGACCGACGGCCATATGGACATCAACAAAGTCCGCGCGGGTGCCATTTTAATCTGCCCGGTCAAAGTCGAAGGCGGCGGTGTGTATCTCGGGGACATGCACGCCATGCAGGGCAACGGTGAAATCGCCGGACATACGACGGATGTTGCCGGCATTGTCGATCTCAGTGTCAGAGTCCTGAAGGATCTTGAAGTCGACGGACCGATTCTCCTCCCTATTGCGGAGGACCTGCCGGCTGTTGCGAAACCCTACTCCAACGAAGAGATGGAAAAAGCCGAAAAGCTCAGAGAACAATGGGGTATCGAAAAGCTTGAAGAATCCTATCCGTTATCATTTGTCGGCACAGGTGCGACTTTGAATGATGCCACTCAAAATGGATTGGAGAGAGCAGCCAAACTGCTCGGCATCGAAGTGCCTGAAGTGATGAACAGAGCGACCATCACCGGTTCGATCGACATCGGAAGAAACCCTGGCGTCGTCACCGTCACGTTCCTCGTGCCGAGTGACATGCTCCGAAAAATCAGACTGGACCAGATGACAAGGAATCATTATTCATAGGCAGGTATTCAGAAAAAACCGGACAGGATGACGTGCAGTACGCATCCTGTCCGGTTCTTTTCATGATTTACTTCTCTTCATACGCATTCAGTGCGTTGACACCGTGCGCCATTGCCGATCCTGCTTTCAGAGCAGTGGCAACCAGTATCGCTTCTGACATTTCTTCTTTTGAAACATCAAGTTTCTTGGCATTGTTCGTATGAATCTCGATGCAGTACGGACAGCCGGTAACGTGGGCAACCGCAACGGCGATGAGTTCTTTATCTTTTCCTGAAATTTCGCCCGCTTTCACCGCTTCTTTATCCAGCTGGACGAATGCCTTGAACGCATCCGGTGCGAGTTTCGCAAATTCACCCAGTCTGTCTATATTGGACTTTTCATACAGGCTGCCGTCGTTTTTACCGTCATATGCCTGCAGTGCATTGACACCGTGTGCCATCGCGGAGCCCGCTTTCAGACCCGTTGCGACCATTATCGATTCAGCCAGTTCCTCTTTTGAAACGCCCAGTTTCTTCGCATTATTCACATGAATGTCGATGCAGTACGGGCAGCCGGTGACATGGGCGACTGCGACCGCGATCAGTTCTTTCGTCTTCTGTGGAATCACACCGTCCGCGACTGCCGCCTTATCGAATGCCGCAAAACTTTTAAAAGCATCCGGTGCGAGTTCGGCAAACTCTGATAATCTGTTGATATTGGATTTTTGATATAAACTTTCCTGTGACATATTTCTGCCTCCTCGAATTTTCAGAATATAAAATCATCCCTTGTTGGTATGATATAGAATTCTCTAAGATGACTCAACCTTTATGACCGGTTTTATTTTAACGATATTCGAGACCTGAAAAAGCGGGACACAGATTTGTGCCCCGCTTCCTTGACTGAATTATAGTCTGTCTCTGTCCTGGCCCGGATAATCAGGATCATTGTCTGATTCTCTGTTCCTTCTTTCACGTTCGCCGTTATCCGTTTCATCGATGTCCACTTCTTCACGGCGGACATCTTCTGAAACATGTTCAGTGTCCTGGACTTTATCTTTTCTGACGACGATTTCCTCATCGACGACACTTTCCTTATCCACATTCACCCGTTCTTCTGAAACCGGGATATGAATCGAGTCTTCATCCGTCAGATTTTCATCCATGCCGCCGGCTCTCCGTTCGCCGTCGACAGGTCTTCTTTCAATTGTGACTTCATCGCGTTCAACCGGTACATCAAATTCCTGACGGTCTGTTTCTACATGTTTATCTACATTGACTTCACCGGTTCTGACATTTTCCTTATCGACTTTCAGACGTTCTTCCCGGAGCTGGAGTCTTTCTTCTTCAGATAGGTCATTCCATTCGTCGTCTGTCATACCATAATTATCGTCCCGTACTTCTTCATCGATGCCATATGCACCTTCACGTTCACCCAGTGCATTTTCACGGTCGGAGTCAGGTACGAACTGGTCACTGCGTCCTGGAGCATCATCCTCAAGTGCCCGATTATCGACATTACTCCGCGCCCTCGTCTCGTCTTCCATATCCACCGGCTGAGTTGTGCCGACACCGTAATTCTCCTGTCCCGGAGCTGCATCTCTATTAACATCCTTGCCAAATTCATCTTTTTCTATCGAACCGTCATTGCCTGCATAAGTCGCCGTGTCCGCTGTCCTGTTGTTCACATAAAGCAGGAAATCTCCTCTGTCGAGTGCACTTCTGTACGTCGCTTCTTCCTCTGCATCAAGTTCAAGCTCTGACATCACCCGGTCTTCAGGCTCGTCTTCCGTGAACCATGAAGCGATCTTGTCCCAGGCACTGCCGTCGGCCGCCTTAAAATTAACTTCTGTATAGTTCAATGAATCTCCTGCAAGTTCTTTGTCTGCAACGACAGTCATCGCGTTTTCCATTACACCTTCCGCTTTCAATTGCTCGATTCTTCTAAGCAGTTCCTCTTCAGCCGCAAATGTTTCAATCTTACGCATAATTAAAACCTCCATTTAATTTCAATCTTTATCCAAACTATTTTTGGTGATTAAATTCATATGCTCGTCCGTTCATGGTGTATGCTCTTCGCATGTATTTAATATCTACCCCTTCATATTATTCATAAACAAAAAATCTCTGAAATTTTATTTACAGCGACATGATAAAGGGTAATGGATGTAATATACATATAGATGAAGGGGATGTTAAAATGACACGGAAAAATACGATGCAATCTGCCGGCAATAAAATTCTTCTGTCCGGTGTACTGATCGGTATCGGCACCATGGCACTCATAGATGAAATCATATTCCACCAGCTGCTGCAGTGGCATCATTTCTTCGATTTCAATACGATGCAGTTCGGCATTTTCTCAGACGGCCTGTTGAACGCATTTGCCCTGTTCGCCATCGTCGCAGGCATTTTCCTTTTTGCGCATGTAACGAAGCTTTACAGCTACTCTCCATTAAGATGGTGGGCAGGGATTTTCACAGGCCTCGGCGCTTTCCAGCTGTTTGACGGCATCGTCAGCCATAAAGTGCTCGGCATCCATCAGATCCGTTACGGTGTGGATATTCTGCCGTACGACATCGCATGGAATGTTTCGGCGGTCCTTCTTCTCATTATCGGCATCGTCATGTGGCTTAAAACAAGAACACACACAGCGCGAAAGGCGGGTGGCTAAAATATGGAGCATTATCATGCGATCCATGAATATTTTCCGCTGATACAAAATACCGTCATCATGCTCGCTGTCCTTTCAATCATCGGCTACATCGGTGCGATGGCGGTTTCAGCACGGAAGTTCACATCATGGCCGGTAAGACGTTTATTATTATGGGTATTGGGGGTTGCGACGGCAGCCGGTGCTTTTGCCGGGCCAATCGGCAATATGTCACATGAGAATTTCATCGCCCATATGGCGGGCCACCTGCTGCTCGGCATGCTTGCGCCGATATTCCTCGCCTGCAGCAAGCCGATGACGCTGCTGCTACGGGCACTGCCTACGGAATATGCCAAAAAGGTGAGCCGTCTGCTCAATACGAATTACGCCAAAATGATCACCAATCCTTTTGTCGCTTCAGTGCTCAACATCGGCGGTCTGTTTCTGATTTATCAGACAGGACTGTATGTTTGGATGCATGTGAGTATTCTGTTATTCATCATTGTCCACCTGCATGTGTTCCTCGCCGGCTACCTGTTTACTATCAGTCTGATCTACGTGGATGTCACTTCTCACAGATATGCCTACTGGTACCGTGCGATTGCGCTTGTCGTCGCCCTCGGATTCCATAAAGCACTGTCGAAGCTCATCTACCAGAGCCCGCCGGCAATGGTGCCGGTGGATGAAGGCCGGTCCGGTGCCATGCTGATGTATTACGGCGGTGATATCGTCGATCTCATACTGATCGTCATCCTCTGTTTCCACTGGTACAAGTCCATAACACCGGAAAAAGCACAGAGCAGGAAAGCCAGTATGCAGAAATGATAAAAACCTGAACAAATGGTGTTCAGGTTTTTTTAGTATGAATTGGGCTTCTATATTATTAAATTGGAGGAATTACAGTTTGAATTTTTCTTTCAAGTAATTGATATCTTCTGCGATTTTGTCCGTGTCGTAGCCGATATCGTAATTATACTCCAACACAAGATCGGCATCCGGCGTATGTTTTTGATGCAGTTTGATGAATTCATCGAAATCCAGTGATCCGTCATTGATTCTATTATGATCGTCATGGAAACCGTCGTTGTTATGGAGGTGGAAATGTGTGATTTTATCAGCCAGGGAAACGATGATATTCTCCATGTCCCAGCCGTTTGCATGGACGTGACCGATATCAATCAGCACGTTATTCTCTTCGATTTTAGCCATGGCGATGAATTCCTCTTCATCAAACAGCATATTTTCCTTGCTTTTGACACCTGCATTTTCAATGAGAATTTCAACATCCGCTTCTTTACAGATTTCATTCAGTTCGTGCAGATTTTTAGTGCTCTGTTCAATCGAATCAGCCTTGTTTTCTTTATTAATTTTCTTGTTGTTATGATGGAATACGAGATGATGGATACCGAGTGCTTTGCACAGTTCCAGCGTCTTATCAATCTGTTTCATAGAGTAATCGTAGCTTTCAGTACCTTTCGTTGCACTGTGTTCAACATTGAAGTACGGTCCGTGCACTGTAAGGTGCCTGTTTTCAATCAATGGTTTAAGTGCTTCGATATCTCTGTTGAACGCCTCGTTCTCCCAATTCGGAAAAATCTCCAGACCGAAATTGATTGCCGTTTCCTTATTCATTACTTCTTCCAAAGGTTTAAGTCCTGATTCGATGAAAGTATTTGTACTCAGTAGAATATTCATGATCACTTCTCCATATATTTATAGTTTAGTTCTGTTTCCTTATTAAAAATGTGCACATGCTTTCTGTCGAACTTGATTCCGATTTCTTTACGGTCTATGACTTCAGGTGCCATGACGACAATTTCTTCATCCGCGATTTTTATCGTATGTGCAACTTCTGCACCGAAATTCTCGGTAAAAATCACTTTGCCTTTAATATCGTAATCGTCATCTGTCGCGAGTTCCATGTTTTCCGGACGGATGCCCAGATACACCTCCGTATTATCCAGATCACCACTGAATGTCGAAACGTCTGATATATCAATATTCTGATCCTCATAATGGAACCTCGAATCTTTGATGATACCGCTCAGAATATTCATGGGCGGAGCACCGATGAATTTTGCCACAAAGATGTTTCTCGGATGGTGATAGACATTTTCCGGGGTATCCACCATCTGGATGGCACCTTTGTTCAACACAACAATCCTGTCTCCCAGCGCCATCGCTTCCACCTGGTCATGCGTCACATAGACGAACGTCTGCTTGAACTCCTTGTGTAATTTGAGAAGTTCACGGCGCGCCGTCACGCGCAGTTTCGCATCCAGGTTGGACAGCGGTTCATCGAGCAGGAAATAATCGGATTTCTTTACGGTCGCTCTTGCCAGAGCGACTCTTTGACGCTGTCCGCCGGAAAGATCTTTCGGCATTCTTTTTCTAAACTGATCGAGCTCCAGCATGCCGAGCACCTTAGTCAGCCTGTCTTGTCTGTCAGACTTATTGATGCCATTTCTTTTCAAAGCATAAGTAATGTTGTTTTCAACGGTCATATGCGGATACAATGCATAGTTTTGGAAAACCATCGCTACATCCCGGTCTCCGGACGGCAGATGTGTCACTTCCCGCTCTCCAAGATGTACCTCACCAGACGTCACCGGTTCAAGGCCGGCAATCATTCTTAAAATCGTCGATTTCCCGCAGCCTGACGGACCGAGGAATATAATTCTTTCACCGGCTTTTATTTCCAGATTCAAATCTTTGATGACTGTCGTGTCACCGTAACTCTTTTCTATATTTTTCAATGTAATATTTTTCATTTATATAAGCGCTCCCTATTTAATACCACTTGAAGAGAAAGTATTAATGATATATCTCTGGAAAACCAGATATAAAATCAATGGTATGGCCATTGTAATCACTGATAAAGCCATGGCGATCGTGAAATTCGTTCCGCCTTCCGAGCTGACGAACAGCTGAAGGGCCAGCGGCAGCGTATAACTATCACGTGACCTCAGCATCAACAGCGGCCATACGTAGTCGTTCCATGCCAGTATAAAAAACCATATAGCTGTAGATGTAATAGCCGGTCTGACGATCGGCAGCACATGGTCCTTCATGATGTTGAATGTCGATATGCCGTCAATCTGCGCCGCTTCAATCAGAGGCTTCGGTATGTTGCGCATCGCCTGGGTCAGCATGAATATGCCGATTGCATCTGCCAGCTGCGGCAGAATGACCCCCCACACACTGTCGATCAAATCAAACTCAGAGATGATCAGGTAGTTCGGTATCATCGTTACCGTGAACGGGATGAATATCGTACTGATCAACAGGAAGTATGTGGCCTTTTTGAATTTGAAATGGAAATAGGTCAATGCAAATGCTGCCAGGAATGATGTGACCATTTTGAATGCAGTGATGACACTCGCTATGATGAACGTGTTCAGTGTAATGCGGAATAAAGGGATCGTATCCTCTAGATCCACATAGTTCTCAAGTGTAAATGGATTCGGTATCAGACTGATCGTCGATGAATATGCATCCGACAGATGTTTGAACGAGTTTGAAACTGCAAAAAGTATCGGATACAGCGCAAGAAGTATGAATACAATGATGATCAGGTGAAATATATACTTGTTAATTTTCATAGTATACATTCCTTTCTACAAACAGGAACTGAAGCGCAAGCAATACTACGAATATGACCAGTGTAATGACGGAACTCGCCGCTGATACACCTGTATTGAACAAGTCGAAAGCTTCCTGATATGAATGATATATTAAGTTGCTGCTTAAATAGTTTGGTCCGCCCTGTGTCACGACACGGATCGGTGTGAAAACATACTGCAGACCCTGGACAATCGTCATAATCAGTATATAAAATCCAGTGGCTGAGCTCATCGGTATGATAATGTCAGTGAAGATTCTGAACTTTGATATTTTATCCAGCTTTGCCGCCTCTATGATTTCATTCGGTATGCCGACGATGCCGGAGTAAAGAACGATAAAGTTATAGCCGAATACCTTCCATGCGACAATGAGACTCAGAACGACGATGACCGTCCCTTCTGTCACTGTCCAGTTCGGTATCGACAGCCCCACCCATCCAAGCACTGTAGCAACAGGTCCGGAAACAGGATTTAAAATCCACAGAAATAACATTGAGCCGACGACCAGTGATATGACTGAAGGCGTGAAAATAGCAGCTTTATAAATCGGTTTCCACCTGTCGATCAGGTGAGAGATGATATATGCGAAAATATAAGTGACCACTGTATTCAGCAGTACGAATAGAATGATGTACTGAAAGGTCTGAAAAATGATTTTCCTGAACGTTTCACTTTGAAAAAGTTCCGTGTAGTTATCAAAACCTACAAATGTTTTCGTAGGAGAAATCATATTCCAGTCAAAAAAACTTAAATAGATAGTATAAATTAACGGGCCGATTGTAAATATCGCCAGTAATATCAATGCCGGTGCTAACAATAAGTAGTTAGTATATTTTTTACCCAACTTTCACACTCGCTTTCAAAAGAATGACAGAAGGCCGAAAATTCCGGCCTTCTGTATGAAGGTTAATCAAGCAATTGATTAATCTCGTCTTCAGTGTTCGTTACAGTCTCTTCAACGTCCACATCGCTGCCGAGTATTACATCTCTCATATCAAGCAGCTTCTGTTCCGCTTCAAGTCCTGCATCTCCAGGGAATGATGCCCATGGTACGACAGAATCCATCTGATCGATAGCCGGCTGCATCATTTCATTTTCCTCAAGGAAATCCTGAAGTCCGTCCGGGTTGTCTGCTACACCTTCACGAGGCGGTACATATCCGGTACCTTTCGTCCACTCGCTGATACCTTCAACACTGTATAAATAGCGCATGAATTCCCATGCTGCTGACTGCTGGTCTTCTTCCTCCGCAGTAATTGCAAGCATTGCACCACCTGCAGGCAGACGTCTCTCTTCACCTTCCCAGCCTGGGGATTCTATCGCACTTATGTTGAATTCAGAGTTGCTTTGAACATTATTTCGTTGTGCTATCGTTGTAAACAGCATGCCGACATTGCCATCGATGAAACTCTGAATACCCTGGTCCCATCCGATGTGTAAAGCTGATTCATCTTCAATGACCAGATCCTGATAATATTCGAACACTTCGATACCTTCTTCTGAAGCAAATGCCGCCTGACCGTCTTCTATGAAGTTCGCACCGTTGCTTTCAACCATCGCCTGCTGGCCCCAAGTATCTGCAGGCTCCTGGATATAGATGCCGTAATTGTCCGTCTCATCTTTAATTGCCTTTGCGTATTCTCTCACTTCTTCCCATGTTTCAGGGCCTGCCGGATCAAGACCCGCTTCTTCAAGCACGTCTTCGTTCAAATAAAGAACTGGCGTACTCAGTGAATATGGTACACCAACCTGGCTGCCTTCCGAGTTCACAGCAAGATCGAGTATGTTCGGTAAAAAGTTTTCTTCAAGAAAATCCGCATCTTCTTCGTGATGCTGTTCAATCACTTCCTGAGGTTCCATGTAATGGAAGTTTTCAGAGAAATAGTCCAAAAATGCCCATCCGACCTGTACGACTGCCGGTGAATTTCCTGCTGCAACATCCGCCTGCAGGTTTGACATCAGTCCTGCATACATATCGGGGTTATACCGCGCAACAACTTCAACCGTATCGCTCTGTGCGTTGAAATCCTCGACCAGCTTGTCCACTGATTCGCCGCCCTGCGTTTCTGCGTTGACATGCCAGTATTCTATCTGTGTCTTTTCACCAGAAGCTTCACCTTCATCACTGCCTTCTTCAGATGAACCTTCGGCACCGCCGCATGCTGCAAGCACCACCGTGATCAGGGTGAGTATCATCATCAAATATATCTTCTTCATTATTTAAGCCTCCACAAAATTTTTATATAAATATTCGTTCAGTTCTTCCAGACTGAAAACCGTCACATCGTTCAGAGCATTCGTATTGTAATGGTTGATATAAATCGTCTTTAATCCGAGTGCCTTCGATGAATCGATATCGTTCGTCAGATTATCGCCGATTTTGTAAATGTTGTGATCAGGATATATTTTCCTGATTTCACTGATATGACTTTCCATATTGAACGGTTTTTTAGCATCGTAAATATGATGGTCAAATATATTGTTCAAATCCAGATACTCGATGAAAGGTGTTGCACTCTCCTCAGGTGAGTTGGTCATCAGAACCATTGGATTTTTCAGCTGTTTAATTGTATGGATCAGCTTGTCATCCACTTCAATCATTTTTTCTTCTACCATCTTCTCCCTGATTTTCAGAAAGACATCAAATTGATAATCGATGGCAATGTCCTGTTTCGATGAAATGAATCTGACAATCTGCCAGACATCTCCGAGGGGCATATCATCCTTATGAAAATGTTCCAATTCTTCAGATGAGAACTCTTCCATTATTGAACGATAGTCGTTTTTCATTTTCTGCTGTATACCGACTTCATCTGTCAGCATCTCTATGTATTCGCCGACAAAATTATCAGTGTGATAAAGTGTACCGTCCATATCAAAAATCAATACATCATTCACCGCAATAATCCTCCAGTAAGATATTAAAGTGCAGTGCTCTATAAAATAATCCTCCTTTCTTCAAAATAAAGAGACCGGTATTGGCAGCATTAACCAATACCGGTCTCTCTAGCGCACCGTTTCCTATTCACTTTTCAATTATAACTATATCAGCGGTTTGTAAATTTACGGTTAATTTATTATAAATCATTGTTAAAGTATTGTTTCCATATCTCAACATTTGAAGTGGAAACCAATGAAGCACCGTCCGACACCGCTTCGTTAAAAACTTTCATATCATCGACCAGACCACCGGCGATAATATCGATATCATGTTCCTTCTTTATCTCCGGAATCAGATAAGAGGTGATGGCCGGCATGATTTCAAGGTAATCAGGCTGCTGTCTCTTCAGTCCATCAAGCACCATTTCCTTCATTCTGTTATCAACGACGAATGATCTCTGTACCACTTTCAAGCCAACATTTTTCGCCTTTTTTATATAACCGGCTTTTGTCGTGACTATGCCGTCCGCGCCTACATTGTTTCTGATGAATTTAAAAGCATAGTCATCCACTTTCAGGCTTTCAATCTTTTCTATGTGGATATAGCATTCAATCCCCTCTTCTTTCAACTGGTCTACAATCATTTTGATATTGCTGATATTGCCGAAAAGAACGAAAACACATGCCAGTTTATCCTTGTACTTCACTGCCTTATCCAACTGCTTGAAATTTGCCACTGCACCGATCATCTTACTTTGCTGGTTCATATGCACGCTCCTAATTTTTTATAGTATGTATATTCTATCATCCGGCATAGGCTTTAACATTAAATATTTCATATGAGGAGATCATCTTTTTATTACGAATCCCGTAATAGTTCTTTATGTCTTTCATGCCTTATGGTATTATTACATTAATGATATCTGAAAATTTAGATATTGTTTGTGCCGGACGTAACCAGCTTTAAAGACGACGCAGAAATATTGAATTAGACGGAACTTCCAGTATTTAAGACTCGAGTACACATTAAACTACTATAAGGGGGGCATGTACTATGAAATCTTTGCTCAGACGTATTAGCATAATGTTTGGTGTTTTATTGTTGACGGTTGTCACTTTGTCACAAGGCTTGTACGCAGCGTCGTTTGAACCGGATTATGGCACAGAGAACAATATCGCTACAGCAAATGATGGGATGGTGGTTTCCGCCCACCCGCTCGCGTCGGAAGTCGGACTCGATATATTGAATGAAGGGGGTAATGCAGTGGATGCTGCGATTGCCATGCAGTACGCGCTGACAGTGACCGAACCGATGATGTCAGGCATCGGGGGCGGCGGCTTCATGATGGTATATGATGCAAACACAGAAGAAACGACGATCATCAACAGCAGGGAGCGCGCACCTGCCGGCGCCGAACCGGATATGTTTTTAAAGGATGACGGTGAAGCGATGGAATTTGAGGACCGCGTCATTCACGGCAACTCGGTCGGTGTTCCGGGGACACCGGCAGGCCTTCAGACCAGTCATGATATGTGGGGTACAATCGCAATGCCTGAGCTGATTGCTCCGGCTATCGCACTTGCAGAAGAAGGTTTCCCGATAGACGACTTCATGGCCTATCAGATCGAAGAAAATGCAGAAAAACTCGAAAGAAGCGCAGCAAGTGAAGTCTTCTTCAATGACGGTGCACCGCTTTCTGAAGGGGATATGCTCGTCCAGGAAGACCTTGCAAATACATTAAGTTTGATCAGTGAGAACGGCACGGATTATTTCTATAATGGTGAAATTGCCGATGCCCTCGCAAATACTGTTCAGGAGTTTGACGGCACGATGACGAAGGAGGATATGCAAGGGTATGATGTGACAGTAGACGAACCGGTCTGGGGCCAGTATAAAGATTACGATATCGCAACGATGCCGCCGCCGAGTTCGGGCGGAATATTCCTCCTTCAGATGCTCGGCATTCTGGATGGCTTCGACTTATCACAATATGATATCCAGTCTGTTGAGAAATACCACCTCTATGCAGAAACGATGCATCTCGCATATGCGGACAGGGCAGAATACGCAGGTGACCCTGAATTCGTCGACGTGCCGATAGAAGGACTCCTTCACCCGGACTATCTTGATGAAAGACGCGATCTGATCAGTCTCGATTCCGTCATCGGAGAACCGGAAGCGGGAGATGTCACGCCTTACCAGGAAGGTTTTGAAAGAAAAGGTGCCGTAGAGCAGCCGGGCGACAAAGTCGACGGCCAGACGACACACTACTCCGTCATTGACCAGTACGTCAACGTGGTATCATACACTACGACGATCGAGCAGGTATTCGGTTCAGGCATCATGGTTCCGGAATATGGATTTATGCTCAACAACGAACTGACGGACTTTGATGCAGAACCCGGCGGTGCGAACGAAGTCCAGCCAAATAAACGCCCGCTCAGCAGCATGACGCCGACCATCGTCTTCAATGACGGACAGCCGGTATTGACCGTCGGCTCACCGGGCGGACAGACGATCATCACATCCGTACTCCAGACGATTTTGAACACGTATGAATATGATCTGCCCCTTGAAGACGCATTGAACGAACCGAGAATATTCACAAACGGACCTGACAACTATTCATATGAAGAAGGCATTTCTGAAGATATTATTTCAGAACTCAACGACATGGGTCACGGATTTACGGAAGAACCTGCACCGATCGGTAACGTGAACAGTATCATGTACAATCAGGAAGACGGCACCTACACAGGCGCAACCGATGAAAACAGAAATGGTGCAGCTTTCGGGTTTGAGATAGAACCGGTCGAGCAGTAAAATAAAGACCACCCTGATGGGTGGTCTTATTTGATTCTGATGTGTTAAATTGATAGTAATAAGAATTACAGATGTCTTTGAAGAGAGGGATTTACTTTTGGAACCTGAAAAGAAGCAGAAGAAAAACCTGAACAGGAGCGGCATAATTGATGCATCCATTGAACTCATATTTGTAGCGGTCAGGTTAGTCGGGCAGTTCATCAGGAATATTTTGAATTAGATTGCCGGTCTGTGGATGGAATTATTTGCATGAAATGCCTAAAAAGTAAAAAGAGGCTGCAAAGCAGCCTCTTTTGTCATTCAAAATATGACAGCAGCACTTTACCCAGGTCATTCAGAAAATGCCTCGCTTCCAGGTTACTGTTCCATTCTGAAGACAGCACTGAAAACTTCACCGTCTTGTCCTTCGACTGGAAGACACCGATATCATGTTCAAGGTTGTTGATGGTGCCTGTCTTGTTGGATACCGTGATATGATCTTCATCTCCGCCGTCATTCAGTGCCCCGCCGACGCGGTCGTTGAACTGTGAATCCCGCATATGCTTCTGCATATCCTCCCGCACTTCCTGAGGTAGGAAATCATTTTCTTCGTAAACAAGATTGAGCGCCGTCATCATATCCTTTGCGGTCGCGATGTTATACATCTTCGATGTATCACCCGACATGTCCATGAAATGGCGCTCCAGCGCCGAGTCATTGATGCCCCACTCTTTGAACCATTCAGCCAATTTATCGAAACCGACATAGTCCATCAGCATATTGGACGCGGTATTATCCGACACAATCATCGCAAGCACGACGACATCTCTCACCGGCAGGACTTCCACATCATTCAGCGAATAAAGGACACCTGATCCATCCACTTTATCCTTCACAATCATGAGATCATTCCTGCCCGCTTCATGCGCCTTTTTCAACGCTGCCAGACAAAGCGGAATTTTGATGACACTCGCCGAACGGTAGATTTTATTTTCCTGATACTGGATCACTTCATCCTCATGCTCGATGACGTAAGAGATATTCTTTGTAGACTGCTGACTTACCAGTTGTTCGATTACTTCTTCAATCATACTTCATCCCCTTAATAATTTTGTCTATTCTAGGATAAACTATCATTTATATATATTCATCTAATTCATTTTTTATAAAGCAGACTTCGGCCGGTAGTATACTATTTACAATCAATATGAATCTTCATGCAAACTTAAAGTTCTCACTATATCAAATCCACCGTATATTTATATTCATCATCAGCCATAAGACTGCTGGTGAACTCAATCACCCGGTCATTTGCGCAGGCAAATCTCTCCAGGTTCATCGCAACTGTATCTTCCGGCTTTTCAAGCAGTGCGGCGTCTTTTTTATTCAGGGAAATTGGATTGAGTGTTTCAAATGCATGGTCGATTTTGACCGAATAATACTGTTCCAGCACTTGATACAATGACAGTTTTCCAAAGTTGAACTTGTCCAGATCCGGCGCGACGGTATAAGGTATAAAACTATATTCCAATAGTAAAGGCCGCCCGTCTGCCATCGTTAATCTCGAAAGTTTATAAATCGGTGTATCGACTGCCAATCCCATTTTTTGTTGTATGTACATATCTGAATTCATGCGTGTCAAGTCCAGCAGTCTCGTCTCAGGATTCTCTACCCCTTCTGTAAACCTGGAGATTATTTCAGGCAGCCGTCCGTATTCAAACGGCAGTATGTAGGTGCCTTTCCCCTGCTTCCTTGCGATGATATTTAAGTCTTCGAGCGTATCCAGTGCCTGTCTGATCGTTATGCGGCTGACACCGAATTCTTCGCACAGTTTTCGTTCCGGCGGCAGTCTGTCTCCGCTCAGATATTTGCCGCTGTCAATCTGATGTCTGATTTCATTCGAAATTTTTGCATATAAATGCGCATCACTCTTCACACCGACACCACCTGTACTTTTTAATTTATAATAAAACCCGCAGTCAGGTTTTAAAAATCCTCGGCTGCGGATTGCTATTATAATGAAATTTTCACTGTATTACTCATTGAATGTAACATTTTCCAGACGCACGTCACCAAGTGCATCGAGTTCGACACCTTCAACCTGTGAAGTATCCACACCGATTGAGAAGTTCGAATGCACGATTGGTGCAATCGGTGCTTCCTCAGTGATGATTTCCTGTGCAGTGGAATAAGCATCTGCACGGGCATCTTCATCAGATTCGGTTCTGCCGTTATCCAGTGCTTCATCCAATTCGTCATTTCCAAAGAAAGAACGGTTGCCGACTGCACCGAAGTTGTCTGAATGGTGAAGTGCATACAGCCCATAGTCAGCATCCGCTGTTACAGTCGTCCAGCCAAGCAGATACATTTCCTGGTCGCCCTGGCCGGTTCTGTCCAGGAACGCGCCCCATTCCATACGTTCAACTGATAAATCAATACCCAGTTCGCTTAAGCTTTCCTGGATATAAAGTGCCGTATCAACGATCATCTGGTCATCTCTCACCCATAGTTCGGCTGAGAATCCGTCAGGATAATCACTTTCAGCAAGTAATTCCTGTGCTCTTTCCATATCAAACTGCTGCCCTTCCAGGCTGTCGTCATAACCCCAGACATCCGGCGGAATCGGGTGTGTTGCAGAAATACCCATTCCTTCATACACACCTTCAACAATTGCTTCTCTGTCAATTGCATGCGCAATCGCCTGTCTGACTTTCACATCATCGAAAGGTTCTTTTTGAACATTGAATCCAAGGTAATCCGTACGCAGTGATTCCTGCTCGATCAGTTCAGTGTTCTCACCTTCTGTAACACGGTTCGCGTTGGAAGCATCAATGTTGTGTGCAACCTGGATGCCGCCTGTTTCAAGCTCGGCAAGTCTTGCACTCACTTCCGGAATGACACGGAATGTAATCGAGTCAAAGTTTCTTTCACCGCCCTGGAAGTCCTCAAACTTCGTCAGAACAGTCTCCTGGCCGGGTTCACGGTTTTCAAGCATGCCGTGGTCCGTACCGTCGGGATTCGAAGCGATGACATTACCGACATTTTCAGAAATCTGATCCATCACTTCTTCATATTCACCGCCGCCTTCTGCACGGAGTTCATAGTACTCATCAGCAGTCATGTCGACGCCCGCTTCATCCAAAGCGTTCTGGTAGTCTTCATCAATTATTGACTTGCTCATGATACCGCCTGTGTTATGCGCCAAATGGCTTGGCAGCGGCGCGAATGGATATTCGGTATGGATGTTGACTTCGTAATCCCCCACGACTTCAACTTCCGTAATCATTTCAAACAGGAATGCCACTTCTGAAGCCACCGCTTCATCGCTCACTCTTTCAAGTGTCGCTTTGACATCTTCGGCAGTAAACTCCTCACCGCTGTGGAATGTCGTGCCTTCTCTCAATTTGAAATTCCAGACGTCTTCTTCAACAGATTCCCACTCTTCAGCAAGTCCCGGCACCAGTTCCATGTCAGTATCCTGGGATACGAGACTTTCGTAAATATTCTGGCGGACCTGTGAAGATGCAGAGTCGTTACTGCCGTGCGGGTCCAGTGATACAGCATCATCCTGCATGGCCACAACAATATCACCGGAAGCTGATTCTTCGGTTGCAGCACCGTCGTCCCCACCGTCTTCTGCAGCCTGCTCATCGACATCAGAATCATCTGCACATGCCGCGAGCACTAAAATCAGCACACCCATCAATGAGAGCATTAAATATTTTCTCATTTGTTTTCC
This sequence comes from Lacicoccus qingdaonensis, assembly GCF_900101075.1. Lineage (GTDB taxonomy): Bacteria > Bacillota > Bacilli > Staphylococcales > Salinicoccaceae > Lacicoccus > Lacicoccus qingdaonensis. The sequence goes on from NZ_FNFY01000002.1 coordinate 89,063, forward strand.
CCCTATATAATTTTTATATATACAGAACTTTCCATAATTATAATAGAAAGCCTTTACATATTATATTTAACACTTTACCACAACTAATGGTTATTACCAATATAATTTTCTAATTATTTGCTAAAATTTAAATATTGTTGATATTGGCAATTCGGACAAATAAAAACCGCAGGAGTTTCATTCCCACGGTTCCTGATATTAATATGCAATTGATGTGCCCGGACCGACCGGTATGCCGAGCAGCAGCCATACGACAAACAGTATGCTCCAGCTAATGATGAAAATGACAGAGTAAGGCAGCATCAGTGATATTACCGTCCCTATGCCGTACTCTTTACCGTATCTTTGTGTAAATGCGACAACCAGCGGAAAGAACGGCATGAGCGGAGAGATGATATTCGTCGATGAATCCCCCACCCTGTATGCAATCTGTGAAATTTCCGGCGCAATGCCGAGCTGCATGAACATCGGCACAAAAATCGGTGCCATGATCGCCCACTTGGCCGAATCGGCGGCGATGAACAAGTTGATGACTGCAGCGATGAAGATGAATAACACAAGGATGACATAGCTGTTGATATTCAGTGCTTCAAGCAGGCCCGCCCCGCTTACCGCAATGATCGTTCCGAGATTTGAATAATTGAAGAACGCGACAAACTGCGCCGCGAAAAATATCAATACGATGAACCCCGCCATCGTCGCGATGGAACCATCCATCAGTTCAACGACATCTTTGTCATTTCTGACTTTGCCGACGACGGCACCATAGACGATGCCCGGAATTAAAAAGATCAGCATCATGATGAATATGATGGAAGAAATGAACGGGGAACCGATGATGTTGTTATCCTCACCGAGCAGTGGCGCACCCGGCCAGGCGACAAGTGCAAGTATGCCGATGACTGTTAAAAGTGCTGATATGTTTGCATAACGCAGCGCTTTTTTCTGTGTGGCATCGATGCCGTTTTCAGTATCGTCGAATTCATTGAACCCTTCGTACTCACCGAGGCGCGGTTCAACGATCTTATCTGTGATCAGTGTACCGAAGATGGCGACAAGGAACGTCGAAGCGACCATGAAGTACCAGTTGTCCGTCGCATTGACGATATAATTGGCATCAAGTATCGCCGCAGATTCAGTCGTAATGCCCGCAAGCAAAGGATCGTTCGTACCGATCAGCAGGTTGGCGGAGTACCCGCCGGCAACCCCGGCAAATGCCGCAGCAAGTCCTGCTAGAGGGTGCCTTCTGAATCCGAGAAAAATGATTGCTCCGAGCGGTACGAGAACAACATAGCCGACGGATGCAGCAACGTTGCTCATGACACCCATGAAAACGACGATCGGTGTGACGAATTTTTTCGGTGCCTTCGTGACGGTATTGGTCATGAGTGCACTGATATAGCCACTTTTTTCAGCCACCCCGACACCGAGCATGGCGACCAGTACCGGACCGAGTGCAACGAAAGATGTAAAGTTTTCCGTAACTGATGTAAAAATGTACGCGATGCCGTCACCCGTCAAAAGACTGATCGCACTGACATCCATCTCCTCCCTGTTGCCGGTCTCGCTGTTCACTCCTGTAAAACTGACGCTGACATCAAGTAAGTACAGAATGTGGGAAATCACTATCACTGCCAGTGTGAACAACAGGAAAATCGTCACCGGATGCGGAAGTTTATTGCCTATGGATTCTATATTATTCAATATATTTTTATGTCTGCTCATTGATTATTCTCCTACTTTAAAATAAAGACTCGGATATCATACCCTAATAATAGGACTTTGTAAACTCGATTTTCATATTGAAATTGTCCGGAACCTGTGATTGAAGAGTGTATCAATATGACTCAGAATTATTTATCTATGTAAAAAATAGCTCAGTATTGACTCTGTCCGTTATTTTAGTTTGAGCGTTTGCACGATGTTGCAATGCTTGATTGAGGTCGTGCGATGATCAGGTCATGATTCACATGATTTGACTCAATAGCGAGGCCATCGTGCGGATTCATCCACTAAAAACGCACGTCATAAGTGCTTTTGTGCTGGATCGTACGAATACAACTGCATTTTCCGCACGATCCACTCATTTTACTCTCAGTCATGCGATTCCGGCACCCGCAACTTTTTTCTGCACTTTTTTGTACATCCATTCCCCTAATAGAAACAGCACATAAGTGAACAATAGCGATACCGGTATGTAGAAAATGTCGTGCAGCGAGGCAAAAATCGGCTTATGTTTCAAATAGAAGTAATTGCCGTCCGTCAGCATATTGACGAAATAAGCGACGGCAACGTACATCACAAACCATGGGAAAACTTTCAGGCTGTCCATGGTTTTTATTTTCATATTATAGGCGATGATGCCGTAGAACGGCAGCAGCAGTGTGACGGCATGGTTGATGAGAAGCTCCAGCCGATCGGATGAGTGATGCCGTACACCCGGCTCGGGTACAGGAAGCTCAAGTATGCAAACAGTCCGAACAGTGCCAGCACCCGGAAGACTTTGTCGTTTCCCGTAATCAGGAAGATGATGCCGAGTATCGTGTTGACGCGGCTGATCTGCAGCGGCAGTGATTCGCCGAGGTCGAAATCCAGAATGAAGTAATATGAGCTGTACAGAAGAATCTGCTGGAAGATGCTGACGATCAGTATCACCACAGTGATTTTCCGTCGGTGTTCTTTCACGGTATCCCTTTTTATGAAAAGCGCGGCACCGATAATAATCAGTCCAATGATGTAAATGATATGGTCCAGGTTGAATAATGTGATGTAATCTCCGTACTCGGTCATGATTTCACTGCCTCCCCTCAAAATCCGGTGTGATTATAGTTATTGTATTATATATCATTCATTTTTACATATGTATAAAGTAAAAGGTCACCGGATTTATTCCTCCGGTGACCTTTTTATTTGATCAGTGCTTCGACATGGGTTTCAGTATCGTTGATATAATACCTGAGCGTCTCGATATCGTTTCCTATACTCAGTTCATAGACATGAAGGATTTCGTCCTGTGCATCATCGGGCTTATCCATCTTTATATCCAGAAATCCGTCATCCGTTTCTTCCGCTGTCAGTTCTGTCGCGCCGGGTGCATAAAATACGACATAGTCGCTGTTGCCGTCTTCCGCTTCGACATGCATGATATTATTGACCTCTTCGGTCTCTATATACTCCTTAAGCTCGTTGTCCAGTTCGTTCACATCCATCTCTTCCACACCTGACTGCCCCACCGCCGTACATCCGGTCAGTTCAATCGACAGCAGTATGGACAGTAAGAAATACTTCACCGTCTCATCCCCCTTCAGTTTCATCCATTATATCCAAATACGCTTTAAAATTATAGCATGGTCTTATTCACACTGATGAAATTGTCCTCTGATATAATAGCGTTGTAGATCATTTACCATTTAAAAGGAGTCAATTATATGAAGAAGTTTGTTAATGCAAATATATTCGGCGACGCTGAATCGACTGAGATTCTGGTCGAAGACGGCCGCTTCAAGGCTATCGGCAATGATCTTGGAGAAGCGGATGAGGTGATCGATCTCGAGGGCAGGCTGGTCCTTCCGCCCTATGTCGATCCGCATCTGCACCTCGATTATATCTTCTCCGGCCTCGGTGAAGGCAATGCCAACATTTCCGGGACTTTATTCGAAGGCATTCAGCTCTGGAGTGACAATAAAAAAGAGCTGACCGAAGAAAAAGTCCGCGAACGCGCACTCGAGGGCATCCGCAAGGAAGTGGGCCACGGCGTGCAGTATATCCGCACACATGTCGATGTGACGGACCCGGACCTGACGGGCATGAAGGCCCTCATCAAACTGCGCGAGGAACTGAAGGATATCGTCACGCTGCAGCTTGTCGCTTTCCCGCAGGAAGGTTTCTTCCGTTATGAAGGCGGCGAAGCGCTCGTGCGCAAGGCGCTTGAAATGGGCGCGGACGTCGTCGGCGGCATCCCGCATTTCGAAATTTCGTATGAACACGGCGTCGAGTCACTGAGACGCATTGTCGATTTTGCACTCGAGTTTGATGTGATGATCGACATCCACTGTGATGAAAACGACGACCCGAACAGCCGGTTTTTAGAAGTTCTCAACGCCCTTGTCATGGAAAAAGACTACGGTGAAAAGACGACCGCTTCACATACATGCAGTTTCGGCGCCGTTGAAAATTCATATGCAAATAAAATGATGGGTCTCTTCAAAGCGTCGAAGATCAATTTTATTTCGTGTCCAACCGAGAACGCCCACCTGCAGGGACGCGGCGACAACTATCCGAAACGCCGCGGCCTGACACGCGTGAAGGAACTGCTTGAAAACGGCAATACCGTTGCATTCGCCCAGGATTCAATCGCCGACTACTGGTATCCGCTCGGCAACGGCAATATGATGAATATTCTCGATAACGGCATCCACCTCGCCCACTACACGCATATTGACGAGATCAATAAGTCACTCGATCTGATTACGGTGAACGGTGCCGGCGTCATGAGAATCGATGAAGATTACGGCGGTTACGGTGTTGAAGCGGGTAAACCTGCAAACTTCATCGTGCTCGATGCCTTTGATGCCTACGAAGCCGTGCGTGAACGTGCAGAAGTACTGTCCTCGGTGCGTAACGGCGAGTATCTGTTCAAACGCGAGGTACGTAAAAACGAAATTGAGAATGACTTTTTAAAAGGATAAGGTTTTTATTTTCTTAACGCCGCTTCGATCTCATTTCGAAGCGCCGATAGCGCTCCAACAGAGCTTCGATCAGAAAACGAACATCCGTTAACTCTATATGTATGTACGAAAAAAGCACCTCAATATTGAGGTGCTTTTTCATTACTTTTATAGATCTGTCGGCATACCGCCTGTAATTCCAAATATTTGTCCTGTAATATAGCTGCCTTCGTCTGAAGCAAGCAACACGTACGTCGGCGCGAGTTCCACAGGCTGACCTGCACGTCCGAGCGGCGTCGCCTGGCCGAATTCAGGAATTTTACCTTCCGGCTGGCCGTTATCCATCTGAAGCGGCGTCCAGATTGGTCCCGGTGCCACGCCGTTTACACGGACGCCTTTTTCGGAAAAGTATTTGGACAGTGATACTGTCAGGTTACCGACAGCGCCATTTGTCGCCGCATAGTCCATCATCGCCGGACTCGGGTCGAAGTTGTTGACTGATGATGTCATCACAATCGCACTGCCCGGTTCCAGATGTTGCTCCGCAGCTTTGACCGTTTCGAACATGCTGATGATGTTCACTTTAAACGTATCCTCCACTTGCTTGATAGAGATATCTTTAAGTTCGGTCTGCGCAATCTGCTGCGCCGCATTCAGCACAAGAATATCGAGTGCGCCGAATTCTTCGACCGTTTTATCTACAATTTCACTCGCTGCCTTGTCTTCACGTAAATCATATGGCAGCAGCAATGCTTTTCTGCCTTCTTTTTCAATCAGTTCTTTTACTTCATTGGCGTCTTCCTCTTCGCCTGGAAGGAAATGAACGGCCACATTCGCACCTTCACGTGCATAGGCGATTGCCGCCGCACGGCCGATACCTGAATCGCCGCCAGTGATTAAGGCATTACGCCCTTCCAGACGGTTATGACCTTTATAGGATTCTTCTCCACAATCCGGCACCGGATCCATCTTGCTCTGAAGCGCCGGTGTACCCTGCTCCTGATCCGGGAATTTACCCGTATGATACATCTCGCGTGGATTGTTCAAGTTTGAGTTACCCATTTATATACATCTCCTGATTTATATTATTCGGTAATTTTAATGTTTAAATGACCTTACATTTATAATAAATACCCTCTGGACGGTTGAACTAAACTCATTCTGCATATACTTCCGAAGTGGTGCTTATAAGTTGAACTTACACTTTCATGTCTTTAACATATTAAATGAATGATAATAAAATATGATAAGGAGCGGTATGATGAAAGTTCTAGTAATCGGAGCAAACGGCCAGATCGGCCGGATTGTCGTTGATAAACTGAAGGATCACGCAGCGCATGATGTCATTGCAGGCGTCCGCAAGGAAGATCAGAAGCAGGCTTATGAAAATGATGGTATAAAATCCCGCTTCATCGACCTTGAAGGTTCGATCGAAGACATGGAGAAAGCGATGGAAAACGTCGAAGCCGTCGTATTTTCAGCCGGCTCCGGCGGCAAGACCGGCGCGGACAAAACTGCGATGGTCGACCTTGACGGTGCCGTCAAATCAATTGAAGCCGCAAAAAATGCCGGCATCAAACGTTACGTCATCGTCAGCGCACTTTATTCGAACAGACGTGAATTCTGGTCATATGGTACGAACGAACCGTCAACAGGCGGCTACTACTATGCAGCAAAACATTATGCCGATGTATGGCTCGAAAACTCAGGGCTCGATTATACAGTGATCCGGCCGCCACTGTTGTTGAATGAACCGGGCACAAGAAAAGTCCATGTCACCGACCGGCTTGAAAAAAGCGATGACAAGCTTGAAATCCCGCGTGAAGATGTGGCCAATGTGATTGTCGCCGCACTCGACCACGATAATGCCATCAATAAGTCGTTCGATATCAATCACGGCGATACGGATGTGAATGAAGCGGTAAAAGGAATATAGACTGAAAAGGAAACCGGAAAATCCAGGACGGATTTTCCGGTTTTACATTTATATACGAAACTCAGTTTCTTCCAGATACTTATTCTCTATCACTCCCGACCAGTCGATGACCGTGCCTATAAAATCAACAATATCCAGGCCGTCCATTTCATAAGTGCCCCCGTCATTCTCCGTACCGCACAAATCCTCTATGACAGTGACTTTATATCCCCGGTCCGCTGCAGCAATCGATGTGAATAAAATGCAGAACTCCATATTGAAACCAGTGATGTATACTTCATCGATACCGTACTCTTTCAAAATTTTATCCAGATCTGTCTCTTTGAATGAAATCGGATAACGCTTTTCCAAAAGTTCATCTGTATGTTCCAGTATCTCATCAGGTATTTCCGCACCTTCTGTCCCCTTTTCAATCGGACTCCCGGCGTCTTCATCAATATGTTGGAATGCAATGACCTTGTCGTCATTCATTTTGAAATACTGCATGAGCCGGCTGATTTTATCCACCAGCACTTCTCTTCCTTCCAAAAACCCTTTCTGTACATCAATGACCAGCAACGCTTTCATGATCGTCCTCCCCTTTTAAATTGTACTCGCAATAAACGCCTTAAATTTCTCTTCTTCTTCAATATCTCGAATTGGCCACTGGATGTTTGAATCGTTTCTTTTATGGACATCCTGCATCCCCTTTGTATCTTTTTAGCAATGGTATATATCAGATTATCTGATATATCCTTACAGGGCGGACGCCCCCATTTTTCTAATATTATATGGATTATTGTCCGCCTTCAAGGTAAGTTCCGACACCCGGACCGTAAGGCAGTCCTGTGAAGTAGAAAATCGCGAGCATTATGATCCATGTGATAAGGAACGCGATGGAATACGGCAGCATCAGTGAGATGTATGTACCGATGCTTGCATTTTTATCGTAGCGCTGCATGAACGCAAGGACGATGACCATGTACGGAAACAACGGGGTGATGATATTCACCGAAGAGTCCCCGATACGGTATGCCACCTGGGTGAATCCCGGATGATAGCCGAGCTGCATGAACATCGGCACAAATATCGGCGCCTCGATCGCCCACTTGGCTGAACCTGATGTGATCAGGAAGTTCAGCAGGGATGTAAGAAGTATATAGCCGACAACAAGGCCAAATCCTGTAAATTCTATGTCCTGCAGAAATTCTGCCCCGTTCACAGCAATCCATGTGCCGAGATTGGACCATGTAAAGTAGGCAATAAACTGAGCGATTGCGAATACAAGTACAATATATCCCGCCAGATCCTTAATGGATTCTGTCATGTAATGCGTCACATCTTTACCGGATTTCACCTTGCCGGTAACGATACCGAAGACCACGCCGATGATGATGAAGAAGAACAGTATGATCGGTACGATGCCATCAAGGAACGGCGATGGCACAATGGTGCCCCCTTCACCCCTGAGCGGACTGCCCGGCATCATGATGACACCGAAAATGATCACCCAGTACAACAGACCGGCACCGGCTGCTGCGAAAAATCCTTTTTTTGCATTGGGCAGCTATTCTGTATCGGCATCTTCCACTTCATCCCCTTTATACTTACCGAGCCTTGGCTCAACAAGTTTTGAGGTCAGCAGTCCACCGACGATTGTCAGTACGAACACAGACGCAATATTAAAGTACCAGTTGTCCACCGGTGTCACGACCATCGTGTCATCAATGATCGCTGCCGCTTCTGTGGATATACCCGCTAGAAGCGCGTCCGTACCTGCGACGAACAGGTTCGCAGTGAAACCCGCACCCGCACCGGCATAACCGGCGGCAAGCCCTGCAAGCGGATGTCTGCCGACTTTGTAGAAAACCAGTGCACCAAGCGGCGGAATGATGACCATCGCTGCATCAGATGCAATGTTCCCCATGATTCCGACAAATACCAATGTATAAGTCAAGAGTGCCGGCGGTGATTTGAGTATCGACTTACGGAAGGCATAATCCAAGAGACCCACTTTTTCTGCAAGACCGATACCGAGCATCATCGCAAGAACCAGTCCAAGCGGCGCAAACCCTGTAAAGTTTTCAAGCATGGAAGTGAGAATGAACTGCAGACCCTCTCCGGACAGGAGATTCTGTATGGGCAGTTCTTCCCCTGTACCCGGATGGACGACCGAAGCACCTGCCACGCTGAATATGTACGACAGAAGAATCATGAATACCGCAAGCAGGACGAACAGGACGAACGGATCCGGCAGCTTGTTGCCGATGCGTTCAATGATATCAAGCGCTTTAGCTACAAAACCTTTCTTTTCTGTCACGGTACACCTCTCTTTTTAAAGTGATAAACATTCCTGATTGTAAAGTACTTACAGCGATACACCACTTTCATAGGAAAGCGTTTTCAAGATGATTAAACCATTTTCAAATAGTTCTGTCAATATAGGCTTATTATTTAAACATAGACATTATTCAATTATAAGCGTCATTTTGACAATTATATTTGTCATTATGAAAACTTTATGTTACACTTCGAATGAATGGAGGGGTTGACAATGAAATTTGGAAATTATCATATCGACTACACTTTTTTGATCATGGCCGCAGCGCTGCTTATCATCCCTTTATTGGCAGATGCACACGTGTTCTGGATGGGTGCCATTGCAGCCGTCATTTTTGGAATCAGGAAAATTGAAACGGAAAAGGATGATTGTCATGAAAACAAGACTTCGTGAACTCCGTGCAAGAGAACGGCTCAATCAGACGGAGCTTGCAAAACTTGCGAAAGTTTCGAGACAGACGATCAGCCTGATTGAGCGTGAAGACTACATCCCCTCACTGTTGATAGCAAAACGTCTGGCAAAAATATTTGATGAGCCGATTGAGGAGATTTTTATTTTCGAAGAGGAGGAATTATAAGATGAAACGTATATTGAGATTATTGATGTATGCCATATTAGGCGCAATTACAGGACTCTCAGTCAGTGCAATCGCAGTCAGAAACGACGGTTTCCGGATGGATGAGATATACTTCTGGATTGGGATAGCTGCCCTTCTGTTATCGATCATTATGATTGTTGTCAGTATTTATATGTACAGGACGCTCATGACGGTTTCAGGCGACTACACGAAATATATGGACATGGATGCCTATGATATCTATCGTTACAACAAGTTCAACGACCTTCAGGTCGCGAACACATTTTCGCTCATATCGGCTGCGATAGCTGTAGCAATCCTCATCGTCCTCGAGACCAGCCTGATTCTGGTTGCGGCAGCGGGAATTGTTTACCTGTTCACCGTATGGCTCGCCATTAAAAGTTCCGGTATTATGCGAAAACTCTACCCGGACAGGGACCTCCCCAAAGCAGGAGATAAAGATTATGCCGAGAAACTCCTCGCTGCGAGTGATGAAGGAGAGCGCCACATCATTTTGAACGGATTGTACAAGTCATACAATCTGATGCAGGTCGCCCTGTTCACCGGCATCATCCTGCTCATTTTCTACTCGATCATTACGGGTGAATCACAAATATTCTCCATCATTCTGATCGGTGTCATTATGATAATCTCCCAGCTGAAATATTCATTGGAGATTCGTGAAAAATAAACTGCTTGGCTGCTCACTTGGCTTCGATTTTCAGGCTGAGTGAGCAATTTTTGCTGGTGCCTGCTCACTTGGCTTGTTTTTCAGGCTCAGGTGAGCAGGCAGCCGTTTAGTTGAGATATATTTTAGTCCTATCTGTACATTCCAGACCCGTTTCCGTGTAGATACAGATGCTTTCCATGCTATCTGCACATTTCAGACCTGTTGCCGTGCAGATACAGATGCTGTTCACGCTATCTGCACAGCAGACTTCCAAACAAAGACAAAAACAGGAACCTCACTGAAAGGGCTCCTGCTCCTGTGCCAAACTAAATTTTATATCGTAAACACGATTTTACCCATCATGCCCGCTTTTTCGAGTCTTTCGAATGCCGCTTCGAACTCATCCAGCGGAAAGCTCTTATCCATGACCGGCTTGATATCGTGTTTCCCGATGAATTCGAGCATTTCTTCCAGTTCTTCCGTGCTCGCCATCGTCGATCCGAGTAGATTGTACTGGCCGTAGAAGAATTTACGGAGGTTGAAGTCAACCGTGTCACCTGCGGATGCACCGAATGCGACTAATGTGCCGCCGCGCTTCAGCTGGTCGACGGATTTGTTGAATGTCACCGCTCCGACGCTCTCAATGACGACGTCAACTTTCTCGCCGTCCAGCGCTTCGTTCCAGTCCGACTCACTGTCAAACGCCTTATCCGCGCCAAGTTCGAGTGCCGCCTCACGTTTTTCAGCCGAACGGGAAGTCACGAATACTTCTGCGCCTGCAGCTTTTGCGAATTGCAGCAGGAATGTGCCGGCACCGCCGGTCGCACCAGGGATCAGCACCGTCATGCCCTCTTTCACCTGCGCTCTTGTAAATAAAGCCCTGTACGCCGTCATTGCGGACAGTGCGAGGACGCCTGCTTCCTCGAAGTTCAGATGTCCGGGCTTCGGCAGCACGTTTTCCGCCGGCAGGACGATGTACTCTGAAAATGTACCGTTGAACGGGAATCCGACAATTTCAAAGCCTTCCGGCGGTGCCACGTCATTTGCCGGCCAGCCCAATGAAGGGTTGATGATCACTTCGTCGCCGGCTTTGACACTGCCGACACCGCTGCCGACTTCCTCGACAATGCCCGCTCCGTCTGAACCGAGCACGAGTGCCGGGTCATTTTCATCGTGACGTGCCGGTATGAACAGATCTCTGTGGTTCAGACCCGCCGTCTTCAATCTCACTTTGACATCCGTTTCTTTTAATTCGTCAACTTCAACTTCGCCATATTTCACGCCTTTTAAACTCTGTTCACCTTGATGATATACTGCTTTCATGAAATAAATCCTCCTTGAAATGAATTATTTTACCGGTTGTACTTTGTAGCCGCCCTCAGTTTCAATCATCTGCCAGTTCGCCGACAAGGCATTGCCGAGATCGAGCGCCTGGCTGTCATCCAGCTTCAGTCCGGATAAAGTATATCCATCCACCTTGTAATCTTCTTCGGCAATTTTACCGAATTTCAATTTAATCAGGTTTTTCAGTCCGTTGAACGTCAGAAACTTGACCTTATAGCCGTCTTCAAGCAGTGTCCCGAGCCCGACGGACTCGTCCATATCGATCAGCAGACTGAAATCGAGATTGTCTTTCACCTTTTTAAATTCTTCAATATCTTTCGCCTGCACCTTCGACAGAATCTGATCATTACTGTAGCCGTAACTTCTCAAATTCTCTATCGCATATGCATCCATTAACGTAATCGAATTCATCTTGTTCCTCCTATTGCTGTGTTGATTCCATTATAACCGATTCAGGCTTTTATTCCCCGGTAGAAAACCTGCCAGACATTTTCACTGCTTTTTTTGACATGTTCAAAACTGTACAGCCCTTTCATCGTATCAATTCCGTCAATCATGATAAAGTACGTGTCGTAGATCTGGCGGCTGGACAGCGAAGCATCAATGTCCCCTTCTTCCTTACCTTCCTTCACCACGGCGTCAAACATCTGAAACATTGTTCGTTCCATCTCCCGGTAATGGCTGAGGGTGTATTCTTCAATTTCCACCGGTGGATATTTGATGAACCGGTAGTAGAATTCATTGTCCATTTCCTTCTTTTCATCACGCGGCAGATGCTCTATGAAAAGTGTCGACAACTTTTCAACGGCGGACTGGTTTTTATCGCTTAAAATCTCTCTGACAAATGAAAGGTACGAGTCGAATTCGAATGTCAGGACGTCTTTGAATATATCCGACTTGCTGCTGTAATGGGAGTACAGCGACGGTTTTCTGATGCCGACGTCTTCTGCGATCATCGACATCGTCGTGCCTTCGTAGCCGTTCTGTGCGAAATGTGATTTGCTGACTGTTAAAATTTTATCTTTGGTACTCAATGCGCACACTCCTTAAGTTTCAAGTTTCTGGAATCCTTTTGCCTTGAATAATATGATCAGTGCAATGATCATGCCGATCGTCCCGAATCCGAGCAGCACCAGCTGTATCGATATGCCGGCGGATGTCATGGTGCTGACAATCGCATATGCGATCGGATCGAAGCCATTCATGGCGAGAAATATCAGGCTCATGACTCTGCCCATCATCCTGTTTTCGGTAATTTCCTGTGTTGCGGTGAAGAACGGGATGAAGACGAATGCCATCGCCAGCCCGATCATGAAGAGCAGTACCGGTAATATCGCGAGGCTTTCTATAAAGCTGAAGACGATGTAGATGACCAGTGTGATGAGAAGCCCGTAGAGCGCTGTCCGGCCTTTCCTTTTAATGTAATAGCTGCCGAGGACAACGGTCCCGACCAGCATTCCGAGACTGAGGCTCATTTCCATGATGCTCAGGTTGATCGGTGTACCGCCGTAAAGATCCGTTAAAAACGGCACCGCGATGTGCAGTGTGCCGAACACGAAGAAGTTCAGCGTCACCAGCACGATGATGCCGATGATCAGAAAGTTGGACTTCCTGACATAGTTGAACCCTTCAGAGAAATTCTGAAGCGGTGTCTGTCTGACAGTATTTTCAACCGGTCCTTCTTTGATCAGCGGCGGGAAAACGAATATCGCCGATAATATGACCAGTATGAAGGCAGTGAAAAAACTCATCGTCACCGAACCGAATTCCATGATCACCCCGGCAAGTACGGGGCCGAGGAGGAATGAAATCTGGTCCACACCCTGGAAATACGCATTCGCTTTCTGCAGCTGCCTGCGCTCGACAATTTTAGGGATCATCGATGTACTCGCCGGTCCGAAAAATGCATCCAGCATGCCGAACAGGCCGCCGAACACCAGGAACCAGCCGAGCGTCATGTAATCAGTAAAGATGAATATTGTGATCAGCCCGAGCAGCAGCGCCTGGACAATGTTCGTACCGAACATGATCGTCGACTTTTTATAATTGTCTGCGAGCACCCCGCCGTAGATCATCATTACGAGCCTCGGTACGGTGATGACGATGAGCACCAGGCCGAGCATATCCGGCATGTCGAGCGTCCGGATGATATACCACGATGTTGTCGTCAGAAACATGCTGAACCCTGTCACGGCAAAGATACCTGCCAGAAGCAGCAGCATGAACGTTTTATTTTTAAAGATTGATGTCTCCTGTGTCATAATTTTATCCTCTTTCTTTTGGCTACCTACCGATAGGTAGTATAGCATGAGGGTTTATTTTCAGCAATAAAAAATCCTTCCGTTGAAAGAAGGATTTGAATATAAAATTTTACTCCATCGCACGGTCCGGTATGACGATAAAACCCTTGTCCACTGTGCCGAACATTATGTCTGAAGCATGCCCGCCGTAAATTGAATACATTCCGAAGGCACACAGAAATGCATCAATCTTATCTTCCAGATGTTTATGCGCCTTTTTGGTTGCCGCTTCATCATCAATTTTCGGCATCAGTCCGGAGATAATCCTATCTTTATGTTCAAGTTTATCAAATATGGTGAAGAGACGCTCCATTTCTGATTTTGTTTCATCAAATGTCGTTTTTGGTTTTATCTTATATTTGATCGGGGCCGCTTCTGGAAACAGTCCGAGCACGATGCCTGTCGGAAATGTTTCAACGATACATGATTTCCTTTTGTCGAATCCGATTTGTATAGCCGGAATTTCACTCTGGATCATGTGCATCAGTGTCTCCCCGCGTATTTCCCCGAATACTTTTGTGAAATAGTTCCGGTTTGCGTTGAAGGCCCGGAGACGCTGCCCGTTGATCATCGCCCGCATCATCTCGCCTTCTGCGCCCCGTGAACCGCCATCATTCGGTACAACAAGCGGTGCATCGACGGCGATGGTCAGATTTTCAGTGTGATGCTGTTTTATAACGTCCACTATATCTTCATTCGAGTAGACTTTTGAATCCAGGTATTCTACCCCGCCGGTGTCATCCAGCACACAGATACCCGTTTCATTTTTATAAGTCCATGCGAGATCGATCCCGATGAATTTCATTCAATCCCAACTTTCCTATAAGAAAAAAGGGGTGTCGCCACCCCTTCTTCCATACTAACCTTTTTTCTTATACTGTTGCTGGTTTGATGTCGATTTATCTATCACTTCGACTGACTTTTTGCTGTTCGCCTTTTCAAGGAACATTCTGCCGAGTGCCGTTCTTTCTTCAGTCGGCATCCTGTTCCATTTGTAACCTTTGAACAGATCCTTCACCAGGAACACTTCGCCGTCATTGAGCGACTTCGTTTCCTGCCATGCTTTTTTCAATAACTTCTTTTCCTTATTAGCCATAATTTTCATCCTCCATTCCTGATTAATGTTATATACCCGCTTTGTGTGCATTTTTAATCATCAATTTAAAAAATAAATGATTTCAGCATGTTTTAGGAGGGTAAGGAAATAAAAAGTGACAATAATTTTTTGGGAGTGATGTGATGGAGACGTTTGTACTGCTTATACTCATCGGTGCGATCTCGGGGTTCATTTTAGGGCTGGTCATGAGGATCGTCCGTCTGGCTACAGGCAATAAGGCTGAGATCCTGCTGTATAATATGGATTACATCCCCATCCTTAAACAGTGGGCAGATAAAAAAATCACAGGGTTGATATTTCATTATGTAACATGCATTTCCAGCGCAGTGGTTTTATTTTACCTGCTGATTCCTTTTAATCTTGAATTTGCGATCTGGCCTTATATTTTTGTTTTTTCACTTGGCGGCGGCATTTTGTATTTCCTGAGCGCCCTGACCCCGATACCGCCGGATCATGAAGACTGGATTTCCTGGTTTAATTGGACAGCGAGCCATTCAATTTTCGGTTTCTTTGTAGGTGTCCTTGTATTTTGGTGGATTTAAAAATAAAAATCAGACACCCGTGGTCAATCCGGGGTGCCTGTCTGTATTAATGAGGTATTGCAATTTATATCAAATTAGATCCTGATATATCTCATTGACTATTTCATGATTCGGTTTCATGCCGATATTCTTTGTCAGTACGCCGAGCAGGTGTCCTTCATGCATGTGCTCTTCAAGGTCTGGCACCAGTTCATTGCTGCCGACAAGGTACGCGCCTTCCAGACCGCGGTCTTTGATCTCCTTGCCGAGTCTCGGCGCGAGATTTTTATACCAGCGGTTTTTATTTTCATCGAAACGGCGTTCGAAATGATCCTGGTTGGAACCCCTTGAGCCGACAGATGCTCCGCTTGAGTAATCCAGCCAGTCTTCACGGTTCAAATCCCAGCTGAAAGTGAGTTCATCAATGATGGAACCGAGTTCCGTTTCTATAAAACGCGCATCCATCTGCTGAAGCACGATGACTGCCGCTTTCGGATACTTCTGGACCATTGCCTGCAGCTGCCCCGTGGCAGGTATTTTCTCCCAGTGCAGTGTCGTTGTGACCGGTACCTGGAGAATTTTTTCCTCCCACAGCTGTTCATCGGCCGAAGCCGTGATCATCAGACCTTTCTGCAGTTCCATCTGCAGCTCGCCTACCCGGTCCTCGATTCTCTTAAGCAGTTTTTTCAAAGCTTTCTTCTCATCTTCCTGAGCCGTATTATCCGCATAGTTCTTCATCTCTTTAATCTCGTTTTTCAAGTGGATTTTCCACTCGCCGCTATTCAAATCCGGGTTGCTTGCATCCGTGTTCAAATATAACGTCAGTACACCGAGATCGTCCTCTTTTTCGTTAATGCGCCTGATATCTTTTCTTACAGACATAAAATTTTGCCCCCTCTTCAAGTTGCGTTTCTGTGTTCTAATGAAAAGACTCTTCATTGTATACGCTTTACATACATGTTCCCTCCATACAGAAGGATAAAACATATATTACGCTTCCGACAGCCACTTCTCAAAGGTATATGACATCTCCCAAAACGACAGTTCATAATCTTTAGCAATCACAAACTGTTCGGTGATTCTGTTCTTTTCATCTTCACCGGCTTTGTCTGCCAGGTTATCCATCAGATCGATCATTTCCTGAGTCGATTCCTGGAACCAGTCACTCGCATACATTCCAATCCAGTTGCGGTAAATTTCCTCGTCGGGATCCGCGTCTTTATACTTCATCCCGATATCCGCATACAGCCAGTAGCACGGCAGTATCGCTGCGATAATCTGGGCGAGGCTGCCGGATAACGATGCCCTGTACAAATGTGACGTATAGGCATAGGCAGTCGGCGCCGGTTTGAAGTTTTCGATATCTTCATCAGTGATATTCAATATTTCCGCATGTTCCTTATGGACGGTCAGCTCCGCTTCTGCGGTGTTCTTCGCTTTTTCGGCCAGACTCGCAGAAACACTGAAGTCATCCGCATGCGCAGCTGCGAATGCGTGGACTTTCCCGTAATGCTTCAAATAGTAGATATCCTGCATGATGTAATTTTTGAAAGTTTCAAGCGGCAGGCCACCTTCTGCAATTCCTCTTACAAACGGATGGTTCAGGCTCTTATCCCAGCTGCTTTTAGTCTTTTCTCTCAACTGTTCTGAAAAACGCATAAAAAAATTCCTCCTGTTTGTTGTTCCGACTGAAGGAGGAAAGGGATTGATGCTTTTATATATTGATATGATCTTCATTCAACAATAAATTCATCCACTTCCCTACGCCGGTATTAACCGGTTCAGGTTCAAAGGGTACTTCTCAAGCCTTTCAGACTGCCCCCAGCAGGAACGTATTCGGTTTATGGTTCCAATATACCGATGATATCCGGATACTTCAACCTTTATCAGTCAATCTTTCGTCAGCATCGTCACAGCTTCCACATGGTTCGTCTGCGGGAACAGGTCGACCGGTGTGACAGGGCTGACGGAATATCCGCCCTGTTCATGCAAAATCTTCAGATCCCGCTGCAGCGTGCTCGGGTTGCATGAAATATAGACGATTTTTTCCGGCGCGACTTCAACCAGGCTGTCGAGGAAGTCCTGGTGGCAGCCTTTTCTCGGCGGGTCGACAAATACCACGTCCGGCTTCACCCCGTCTGCCACCAGCTGTTTCATAACGACTTCGGATTTGCCCAGATGATATTCCGCATTATCGATGCCGTTCAGTTTCGCGTTCTCACGTGCGTCTTCCACTGCCGAGTCGACGACTTCGATGCCGATGATTTTCTTCACATGGTCCGCCGCCACCTGGCCGATGGTTCCGATGCCGCAGTACGTATCGATGATCGTCTCGTCACCTTTCAGGTCAGCAATTTTCAGGGCTTCCGTATAAAGTTTTTCCGTCTGTTCATGGTTCACCTGATAAAAGGAACGCGAACGGATATTGAACTTTTTGCCGAGCAGCTCATCAGTGATGTATTCAGCACCGTGCAGCACTTTCGTCTTTGAACCGTAAATGACATTCGTCTTGTCCATATTGATATTCTGGACGACGCTCGTAATCACCGGGAATTTTTCGACCAGTATCTTGATGATATCGCCGAACGGATTTTTATGACCGTTCGTAATAAAGCCCACCTGGACTTCAGAATCATCATGGTTCGAACGGATGATCAGATGACGGAGCAGCCCTTTATGCCTGCGTTCATCATAAATGGAAATATTGAACATTTTAAGCAGCTCACGGACATCATTCATAATGTCGTTATGAATATTCTTTTGAATCATGCAGTGTTTGATATCAATGATGTCATGGCTTCTCGGCCTGTACAGCCCGAGCTTCAGTTCCCCGTCCACTTTTTGCACCGGAATCTGTGATTTGTTGCGGTAATGGTCCGGTGATGCCATGCCAATCGTATCGTGCACGTCCACACCGAGTTTCGCCTGGCGGTTGATGTTTGCCTCGACCGTGCCTTTTTTGAACCCTTGCTGCTCATTGTAGCTGAGCGGCTGTATCTGGCAGCCGCCGCACTGATAATAGTATTCACAAGGCGGAACAATGCGTTCTGCCGCCGGTTCAATCAGCTTTGTCATCTTGCCGTAGCCAAACTTTTTATTCGCCTTGATCACTTTGAACTCTATCTTTTCATCTTTCAGCACGTCCTGGACAAAAATCGGATAGTTGTCGATCTTCACTACGCCGAGTCCCTGGTGCGTATAATCCAATACTGTACTTGTATAATATTCATTCTTAACGGGTTGTGTCATTTATATCCCTCTTACATTTCAATTTCGTACCAGCTGAAACCATCGTCCATCGTTCTGATATGCCTGATCGGTTCATCTTTGATGTAATCACGCGCCTTTGTCGCGGTAATAAAGTAATATCTGCCGGAAGGTATGACCGTTATCGGGTTTTTCAGTTCAAACGCCGGTTCAGATTTCATGTACTCTATGACGATGTCGCGTATCGACTTATCCGATTCGTGCAGTATTTCCTGATCTCTTAAAAACGGTGTATACGCCACACGGTAATTGTGTGCCGGGACGATGAACTCATCATCCGACCTGACTTCCCTGCCATTATATGTGACCGAAACGATCCGCTTTGAATCGCTGATCTTTTTGGCTGAACTTGAGTATCTCGGTGGCTGTGAAATATCAATCGTATACTCCAGATCGACGAACACATCGAAGTTATATCCGGGGAAACCCGCACGCGAACGGTTCGGCGAGAGGATATTTTCGTCTTTATCCGATGTAAACTGTGAGGCAGCCCACTCGAGCCATTCCGTCAGTATATCCCCCGTCACCTTGATGATCATGAAACTGTTGGCATGCTTATAAATATCGATGGCATCGCTCAAAGTGAGCGTCCCTTTTTCAATTACTGTGAAATCTGTCGCCCCGTCGCGTCCGGACTTGACTGCAGAAGAAAATGCAAGGACAGGCAGATCCGGCAGATCGATGTCATCTTCGATCTTAAAAGTGTATGCTTTCACCGCTTCAGCCACAGCCTGCACTGAATATGACGGCGCGACCCTTGAAAAATAAGAGTGCCACGGGGTTTTTATTTCCCCGAATTCAGTGCTCAAATATTTGAGCACTTCATTATGCTGAGTTTCATAGCGGGATAAGTATTCCGGCGTGAGTTCAATCGATTCGGCATCGATCAGCTGGGCCTTGGAATCTGTAATCAGGGCGCCTTCGTTCATATCGATTTCAAGAGTCAGCTTGCCGAGATGGCTCGCCTGCACACCCGGCTGCACCATCGGTACGCCGTTCACCGTGCCTTTGACGATATCGAGCGTGCTCACATCGATTTCATAGCCGTCATGCGGAAACAGTTCGTGTGTATGGCCGAAGACGATGCCGTCGATGTCTTTAAGGAACGTCATTAAAAACGTCTGGTTTTCACCGAACCGCTCCATATCTTCCTTCGCCCGGCTCATCCCGGAATGCGACAGCAGAATCACAAGGTCCGCCCCGTTCTCCTTCAGCACCTGCACTTCCGCGTCAATCGACTCCTTCATCGATGACACTTCCACATTGCCTTCAAGATTATATTTATCCCATTTCATGATCTGTGTCGGCACGGCACTGACAAAGCCGACGTCGAGCCTGCCGTCCGGCGTGTCGCATGGAATGATCGCATGTCTGTCGATCTTATCTTTCAATGGATTGTCCAGAAAATCAATATTGGAATTGATGACCGGGATATCCACCTTGCCGTAAATGTCATTCAAGTAATCCAGCCCAAAATTAAATTCATGGTTGCCGAGGCCGATCACGTCGTACATGTCGTTCAGAATTCCCGCAATCAGCGGTGCACTGCTGTGAGCGACGTCATAATCACTCCACACATCCCCCTGGAGCAGATCACCATTATCCACTGTCAGCACAATCTCGTCAGGATGCTCTTTTTTATACTGCTCGATATATGATTTTAAATTGATCAGGCCGTGGTTGACGGGATGACGGTCAAAGTAGTTATATGGATAGATGGCGCCGTGGACGTCTGTCGTCGCGAAAATAGTGAGCTTCATATTACCCTCCTGTAGATTAAATACTAAACAACACAGTGAAATATCACTGTGTTGTCCATATCATCAATTATGCATTTGTTCTTCATAAAACTTTTCAGGCACGCGAAAAGCGACGTGCTGCTGGTAGTTGACGAAGCGTGCCGGCAGTACGCCGCCGAACTCGCCGTCGAGATTAAGCTGCACATCATCGTACGATGATACTCTGATATCGCTCGCTTTTGCATAGTGCACTTTGTCATGGTTCAGGTGCTCGCCTCTTGAAGCCATCGTCATGATGCGGCCAAGCTCAAGAATGCTCACTTTTTCAACAAAAAGCAGGGAGAACTCGCCGTCGTTGAATTTTGCATCGGGCACAAGTTTGTCAAATCCGCCGATGGAATTTGTCAGGCCGATCAAAAACAGCATGACTTCGCCTTCGAACACATTTTTGTCATATTCGATTCTGATGTTCGTGCTTGTAATCTGCGGCAGCAGCTCGATGCCCTTCACATAATAGGCGAGGGTGCCGATGACCGCCTTCAGCTTGCTCGGTGCCTCATACGAGACCGCAGTGATTTTCCCGCCGCCGGCGATGTTCATGAAATACTTGCTGTTCATCTTGCCGATATCGATAAACATCGTCCGGCCGTTGACGATAGTGTCCACAGCCGATTCAATTTCATTATCGATATAAAGTGCCGATGCAAAGTCGTTCACGGTGCCCATCGGTATGATGCCTAAAACAGGACGCTCTTCAAAATCAGCCATCCCGTTCAGCACTTCATTGACCGTGCCGTCACCGCCGACAGCAATGATAAGATCAAAACCGATTTCACATGCTGTCTGTGCCGCTTTTGTTGCGTCCCCGCCTTTTGTTGTCGCATGGGCGCTCGCTATATAACCGTTTTTCTCCAGCTGGATCAAAACATCCGCCAGTCCGGTTTTAAATGTTTCACGTCCTGATGTTGGGTTATAAATAATTCTCGCAGTTTTCATTTCTTTCTCCTGCTCTTTTTAGAATAATTAAATAATAAATAGACACTTAATATGAAAACAATGAGCTGTACGCCTTTTGTGAGCGATGTATGATCCGTTGTCGAAAGGAACAGCATTGTAAATATCAAGATCAGATTAATCGCAGCCAGAAATTTAAACAATGTTAAAGTCCTTTGCCTTCTTTAATAATGATGAGAAAAATTCCGTTTTTCTTTGATGATATTCATCGTTATCGATAATGGAGTCATTATGTAGTTGTTTTAACTTCTGAAAATCATCCAGATACTCATCATTTTCAAGCAGCAGTTCTTTGCAGAGCAGTATTTCGGATTTTTTATCCCGGTCGGACATGAAGATGAAATTCACGTCGCAGTCGCCAAATTTCCCGTGAAAAACAGACTCCTCCTCAAAGAAATCGTTGAACTCGTGGACCACGTAATAACCTTCCGCGATCAGAATATCCTTCAGCTCGGAAACTTCTGTAACCGTCTTAAGTATAACAAGGACATCGATACCTTTGGAACTGTTAAGATTTTTGATGCTCGTGGATCCTATATGATGCAGCTCTATGACATTCTTTTTGAAATGCTCAAGCATCTGCATGGACGCTTCCATGTAATGCGCTTTTGCCATTTTATAATATTCATTCATAATTAATCATTCCTATATATTATCAAACCAAAAAAATAGTGTATAATATAGAATGATATCTTCTATATTTGTCATATTATAACACAGAATGTTATGAATAATATACATGATTTTTTGGAGGCCTCTATGAAAAAGGTATTATTGATTGTAGCTTTAATCTTATTTGCCGGTGGGTTATATGTCAACTTTGCGATGAACCCATCCACAGAACAAGCTTCTCTGATGAATGAAACAGACACTTCAGATGAGACAGCAGACAACGTAGACACAGATGCCACAAGCGATGCAGCCGATGATGAAAGTGAAAATGCAGACGATGAAAACGAAACAGCCGATACCGAAGAAGAAAACCCGGAACCTTCAGAAGATGAAAGCCAGATTTCGTTCAACCAGGAAAACCTGAATGAATTGTACAATCAGGCTGTTGAAAACAACGAAACACTGATTGTTGACGTTTTACTGCCGGGCTATTACACAGAAGATTTCATGACCAATCTGGAAGACCGGTTCGATACGGACACAATTCAGTTCAACACACTCGATATATCGAGTAACACCACCACTCTAAATGAATTAAGCGTCAATGACAACAGCGACGCCGTCATAATCGATGCGCTGCAGATCATGGACTACAATGACGAAGTACTCCCGGAACGTGATGTGGATGCATTGACGACAGCCTACATGAATTTGTATAACAGTGACAAAGTTGTGATTCTTTTAGGAAACGCGAACGTTCATGAACACGAAAACCTGGCGAATGTATTGGATGAGGATGCAGCCTACTTCACCGAAAACGACTATTACTACATCGACAACCAGGAAGTCAGCGTCGAAGATGAATATTACGACTACGACAACGATGTCATGACAAGCGACGTTGAAGACGAAGTTATCGCTAACATCCACAGCTTTTTAATAAGTGAATAAGATTTATGAACTGCCGGGCGCATGCCCGGCAGTTTTTGTTTTGGATTGGAGTTTAAAGCGGTTGTCGGTCACTGAGAGCGCTGAGTGACTGAATGAAGCGGTTTGTCGGTCACTGGGGATGCTGAGTGACTGAATTAAGCAGTTTATCGGTCACTGGGAGCGCTGAGTGACTGAATTATGTGGTTTGTCAGTCACTGGGAGTGCTGGGTGACTGAATTAAGCGGGTTGTCGGTCACTGGGGATGCTGAGTGACTGAATTAAGCGGGTTGTCGGTCACTGGGAGCGCTGAGTGACTGAATTATGTGGGTTGTCAGTCACTGGGAACGCTGAGTGACCGAATTCAGCGGTTTGTCGGTCACTGGGGATGCTGAGTGACTGAATTAAGCGGGTTGTCGGTCACTGAGAGCGCTGGGTGACTGAATTAAGCGGGTTGTCGGTCACTGGGAGCGCTGAGTGACCGAATTAAGCAGTTAAACGACGGCACCAAAAAACCCGGCATCTTGAGATGCCGGGCCCGGTCATTCATGTATCGGTTTTTATTTCAATGAGCCGTGCGGGTCGATGATAAACTTTTTGGAAGCACCTTTGTCAAAGTCGCTGTAGCCTTGTGGTGCGTCGTCGAGTCCGATGACTGTGGCGTTCACGGCTTTCGCGATATTGGCTCTGCCTGACAATATGGCTTTCATCAGGTCTCTGTTGTACAGCATCGCCGGTGTCTGGCCGGTGACGAATGTATGTGCTTTCGCCCAGCCCTGTCCGAATCTCACTTTCAACGAGCCGGTCTTGGCGTCTTCGTCGGCCGCCCCCGGGTCTTCTGTGACGTAAAGCCCCGGAATACCGAGACTGCCGCCTGCTTTTGTAACGTCCATGATCGTATTCAGCACGACAGCCGGTTGTTCTTCTGCACCTTCGCCGTGTCCGGATGCTTCAAAACCGACCGCATCGATGGAACAGTCGACGATCGGTTCGCCTAAAATCTGTTCAATCTGCTCGCCGAGATTGTCATGCATGGCCAGGTTGACCGTCTCACAACCGAAGCTCTCCGCCTGTTTCAGACGTTCCTCCTGCATATCTCCGACAATGACGACAGAAGCACCGAGCAGCTGTGCCGAGTGTGCGGCTGCGAGCCCTACAGGACCTGCGCCGGCAACATATACGGTTGAACCGGTTTTAACACCTGCAGACACTGCACCATGATAGCCTGTCGGGAAAATATCCGATAACATCGTCAAATCAAGAATTTTCTCCATCGCCTGGTCACGGTCCGGGAATACCAGCAGCTGGAAGTCTGCATAAGGTACCATGACATATTCCGACTGGCCGCCTACCCAGCCGCCCATATCTACGTAGCCGTATGCGCCGCCCGGTCTTTCAGGGTTGACGTTCAGACAGATATGCGTCTTTTGTTCACGGCACATGACACAGCGTCCACATGCGATATTGAACGGAACAGAGGCGATGTCGCCTTTTTTGACGAATTCGACATCTCTTCCCACTTCAACAACTTCTCCTGTAATTTCATGTCCCAGCACGAGTCCTTCAGGCGCCGTCGTTCTGCCCCGGACCATATGCTGGTCACTGCCACAGATATTCGTTGTAATGACTTTTAATACCACCCCGTGTTCACACTTCCGTCCGACGTTGGATTTCGGAACACCAGGTCCTTCGCGCAAAACTAAATCCGGATAATCGATATCCTTCACTTCTACAATGCCCTTACCTTGATAAACAACTCCACGGTTTCCAGCCATGTTAAACCTCCTAATGGTCTATTGTTCGTTTTTGGCGTATGGGTTATAGTATATTCATCGTTGTATGCGCTTACAGTATACGTCAAATATATTCTAATTGAATCTAAATTTTCTGTCAACTTATCCCCCTCTCATTTCAGCGGTTTTGCCTCAATTAAATAAAGCGCTCCAAGCACGTACCTTTTGACCTCCACTATTTTAAGATCGGAACTTTCTGCGAGTGCCTCAATATCTCTGTTCTGATGGCAGCCGATCGCACTCATCGTCAGCGGATCGACTGCCTTCTGCACTGTCTGGAGCACTTTATTTTTAACGAGACCATGCTCAAACAATAATATTCTGCCACCCTCTTTGCACCACAGATTGAATTTGTTCAACAATTCCACAGGATGATTGTATGAGCAGAAACTTAATGAAGAAACGATCGTATCAAATGAATCATCCTCGAATTCTGCATCTTCTGCGTCTACCCGGATGAAGTCGGCTGGAAATGGATATTTTACCGCCTCTTTTTCCGCTTCCGCAATCATCGGTTCACTGAAATCCACTGCGGTCAGTTTTTCCACTTCATTAAAATACGGGAAATTCAAGCCGGTTCCGACCCCGACTTCCAGTACATCTCCTGAAGCCTTATGGAATAATCTGCTGCGGTATTTAGAAAATTTATCGTTATCCCGCATCCGTACATATACATCCACCTGTCTGTCGAACTTTTTTATATGATCCTCAGTCTTCATCTCCACACCTCCCCTGAAAGTATATTTCATAAAATAAAAAGACAGACTCATCAACAGAGTCTGTCATTTAGCATGATATCTTTTGCCAATCTCTTCTATTAAAATTTGGTTGACCATTTTAGGGTTGGCCTGGCCTTTGGATTTTTTCATGATCTGTCCGACTAAAAATCCGATTGCGCGGTCTTTACCGTTTTTATAGTCTTCGACAGACTGCGGATTATCGTCCAGCACTTCAGTGACCATTTCAGTCAGTACTGCAGGGTCGGAAATCTGTTCCATACCCAGGTCTTTGACGACCTTTTTAGCATCTCCGCCATTTTTAACCAGTTCAGTGAATACTTTTTTCGCCTGCTTGCTCGAGATGGTGCCGTCTTCGATCAGAGCAATCATATCTGTCAGATTTTTCGGCGTCAATTCGACATCTGCAAGTTCAACCTGGTTTTTATTCAAATACTCATTGACGTTGCCCATCACCCAGTTCGATGCAAGCTTCGCATCCGCACCGTGGCTTTCAACCATTTCATTAAAGAAGTCTGAAGTTTCTTTTCGTAAAGTTAAGATTTCTGCATCGTATTCAGGCAGTTTATAATCTTCGATATACTTCTTTTTCAGTGCATCCGGCAATAAAGGAATCGTCTTTCTGATACGTTCTTTCCACTCATCATCGATATGAATGTCGACAAGATCCGGTTCCGGGAAATAACGGTAGTCATCCGAACCTTCTTTGACACGCATCAAAATCGTTTCGCCTGTCTTTTCATCGTAACGGCGTGTTTCCTGTTCGATTTCTCCGCCTTTGAGCAGGATTTTTTCCTGACGGACCTGTTCATGCTCAAGGCCGCGTCTTACGAAGTTGAATGAGTTCAGGTTTTTAAGCTCTGCCTTCGTACCGAACGCTTCCTGGCCGTAAGGACGGAGTGAAATGTTGGCATCACATCTGAGTGAACCTTCTTCCATCTTCACATCGGATACACCCGTATACTGGATGATCGCCTTCAGTTTTTCCAGATATTTATATGCCTCTTCAGGCGTGCGGATATCCGGTTCTGATACGATTTCGACGAGCGGTGTGCCCTGTCTGTTCAGATCCACAAGTGAATAGTCGTCCTTATGTGTGGACTTACCCGCATCTTCCTCCAGGTGAAGTCTTGTAATGCCGATCCTTCTCGTTTCACCGTCCACCTCGATATCGATATGGCCGTTCTGCCCGATCGGATCATCCATCTGTGAAATCTGGTATGCTGTCGGGTTATCCGGGTAGAAATAGTTTTTACGGTCGAAGTTGGTCACATCTGCGATGTCCATATTCAGCGCCATCGCGGCTTTCATTGCATAATTGATCGCTTCTTTGTTCGGTACAGGTAATGTTCCAGGGTACCCTAAATCTACGACACTCAGACTTGAATTGGGTTCCTGGCCGTAATGAGCCGGTGCATCTGAAAACATTTTGCTTGCCGTCTTCAATTCAACGTGGACTTCAAGTCCGATAACTGTTTCAAAATGCATTTATCTCAGCTCCTTTTGTACTTCTTTTAATTCTTCGTGAAGGTTATATTTTTCTTCAAATTTATATGCTGCGTTGTAAACTTTGGATTCTTCGAAGTGGTTGCCGATGATCTGTAAGCCGATCGGTCTCTTCTTTTCACTCAGTCCGCACGGAATCGAGATTGACGGCATGCCTGTCAGGTTTGCCGGAATCGTTAAAATATCCTCTTTGTACATTCTTAATTTATCGTCGATTTTTTCTCCGATATCATATGCAGCACTTGTCGTTGTCGGTCCGATGACCAGATCATAGTCCTCGAAAGTCTTCAGCATATCCGCTTCAAGCTTGCTGCGCAGTTTCTGTGCGCGGATGTAGTACTGGTCATAGTGGCCGGCACTGAGTACAAAAGTGCCGAGCAGAATACGGCGCTTGACTTCCTCGCCAAACCCTTCAGCTCGTGTTTTTCTGTAAAGTTCTTCAAGTGTTTCTGTACCTTCTGCCCTGTAGCCGTAACGGATACCGTCAAAGCGTGCCAGGTTTGAGCTCGCTTCACTTGAGGCGATCAGGTAGTATGCAGAAACGACATATTTAATATGAGGGAATGAAACCCGGTCGACAGTCGCACCCATTTCTTCAAATGTTTTAATTGCTTTCTCAACAGCATCAGTCACTTCCTGATCGATGCCTTCGCCGAGGAATTCTTCCGGTACGGCAATCTTCTTGCCTGAAAGATCTGCATCGATGCCTTCTAAGAAGTCCTGGTCCACGTTTGGCATGCTCGTTGCATCCCTGTGGTTTGTACCTGATATGATATTTAAAATTTTCGCGTTGTCACGGACATTTCTCGTGATCGGTCCGATCTGATCCAGACTGGAAGCGAATGCAACCAGGCCGTAACGTGATACACGGCCGTATGTCGGTTTCATACCGACCACGCCGCAGAATGCCGACGGCTGTCTGACAGATCCGCCTGTATCGGAGCCGAGTGAGTAAGGTACAAGGCCTGCAGCCACCGCAGCAGCCGAACCGCCCGATGAACCGCCCGGTACAGCGTCCGTATCCCAAGGGTTGCGTACATTTTTGAAGTACGACGTCTCGTTCGAACCGCCCATGGCAAACTCATCCATATTGTTCTTACCCATCAATACCGATGACGCTCCGTTCAGTTTCTCCATTACAGTCGCATCGTATATCGGATGGAAATCTTCCAGCATGCGGCTCGCGCATGTTGTCAGCACATCTTTGGTGATGATGTTGTCCTTGATGCCCATCGGCACGCCGAATAACGCGCCATCCATTTTATCCTGTGCCTGAAGTTCATCCAGTTCTTTTGCCTGCTTCAGCGCATTCTCTTTATTTATAAACAGGAAAGAGCCCAGAGTGTCGTCGATCTTTTCAATGTCTTCGAATAAAGCACCGACCACTTCCGAAGGCTTCAGTTCTTTTTGTGCGATTTTTTCATATAGTTCTTCTACTGTCAGTTCATAAATATTCACGGTCTGCCTCCTTACAGCATTTTAGGGACTTTAAACTGTCCGTCTTCTGTGGATTTTGAATTGCTTAAAGCCTCATCCTGAGAAAGGGGCTCATTTGCTACATCCTCACGCATCACATTCTTAAGATCCAGCGCGTGGAACATCGGTTCTGTTTCGGATAATTGCAGCTCATCAAGCTGTTTTGCGTAATCAACGATTTTATCCAGTTCATTGGTGAATTCCTGTGCTTTTTCTTCATTTTGAATATCGATTCTTGCAAGGTTTGCAACGTGTTTCACAACATCTGTAGTAATTTCAGACATATTAACCCTCCAGTTTTTATAACAACATTTAAATTTTATCAAATATCATCATAAAAATCTAATCTATATCAGTATAATCCGTATTTGAGGCTAATTTTTTCATTATTCACTTTATTGGAAAAACGACTTGTATATTACAGACAAATATTGTAAACTTATTTGTGTATGTTTACACACGCTTTAACCCTTATCTTATCAAGGGTTGTCTCAATTTGGTTTCACTGCACAGTAAAATCGTTTGTTGCATTACTTAATTTGTTTATGTATTGTACTTAACAGGAGGCGAGGAAATGATTTTAAATTCAATGAATGGTTTTAGTTTTACTGCAGGATGGATCGAGATGGTAATGATCGCGCTCTATTTTGCACTTTTAATTGGAATAGGTGTTTATGCCTATAAAAAATCCACATCCAGTCTTGATGAATACACACTGGGTGGCAGAGATATCGGACCGTGGGTAACAGCGTTATCCGCAGGTGCTTCGGATATGTCCGGATGGATGTTGATGGGGCTGCCGGGAGATATGTATAGTGTTGGTTTATCCAGTGCCTGGATCGGAATCGGTTTGACATTGGGTGCTTACGTAAACTACATAGTACTTGCACCAAGACTACGCGTATACTCCGAAGTATCCGAAAACTCCATTACAATACCGGACTTTTTGGAAAATCGTTTTAAAGATAATAACCACATACTTAAAATCGTTGCCGGTATTGTCATCGTCATATTTTTCGCAGTCTATACTGCGAGCGGAATGGTATCCGGCGGTAAATTGGCAGAGAACGCATTCAACATGCCTTACCACTGGGGATTATTCATCACGGCGGCAATTGTAATATTCTACACATTTGTCGGCGGATATCTGGCAGTGAGTCTGACCGACCTTTTCCAGGGGACGATAATGATCATCGCGATTGTATTGATACCAATCGTTACGTGGTTCTACCTGACAGGCAACGGTGTTGAGCCGTTCGTCCAGATTGAAGAGATCGGGGCATTGAACGACATTGACTACTTATCACTGATCAGCGGGGTTGGATTCGTCACCATAATCAGTAACCTGGCATGGTTCTTCGGTTACTTCGGCCAGCCGCATATCATCGTTCGTTTCATGTCCATCAAAACGCACAAGCTTCTGCCGAAAGCACGCCGCATCGGTATCAGCTGGATGGCTATCGGCCTGGTCGGTGTATCACTGACTGGTCTGCTCGGTATCGCATTCATCGATGAGACTCAGCATGCCGTAGAAGACCCGGAAACAATCCTGATTCTTATGAGCCAGGTACTCTTCCACCCGATCATCGGCGGTTTCTTCTTAGCAGCGATTCTTTCTGCCATCATGAGTACAATCTCATCCCAGCTTCTTGTAACATCAAGTTCACTGGTACAGGATTTCTATAAACTCGTAAGAAAGAAAATGATTTCAAAAGAGACGAAATCCAAAGAACAGCTGGATAAGATGTATGTAATGGCAAGCCGTATTTCAGTCATTCTCGTTTCAATCGTTGCAATCATCATTGCATGGGACGACGAATCAGTCATTCTGAACATCGTTGCCAACGCATGGGCAGGCTTCGGTGCCGCATTCGGACCTGTACTCGTTCTTGCACTTCACTGGAAAGGCATGAACAGAAACGGTGCAGTCGCAGCAATCGTTACAGGTGCTGCCACAGTCATCATCTGGATTGCAGCAGGTACATTCGGTACAGGATTGTACGAAATGATCCCTGGTGTCATCCTTTCAACTATCGCCGGTATCGTAGTGAGTAAGATGTCTACTCCACCTGCAGAAGTTACTGAAGCAATGACAACAGAATTCGAAGAGACAGAACGCATTCTTAAAGCAAACTAAAATCTTAAGGATTTTGTGAGAGTACCCGCTCGATTGAGCGGGTACTTTTTTTTTTTGCCGCTGGTGATTGGCGAGAGTCCTCAGCGTGGCTCCCGACATCGTTTCTGTGCCATGTCGGGGGAACGCCTCGTGCCGTCGTCGTTTCACTACCATGGCACGAGCCATACGCCTGATCAGTATCCAGGCACCGAAAATACCCGCCGGGCGCATGGCCGGCGGGCGTCTTTAAGCAGTTTATTCGTAAATATGGGTATTGATCTGGTCGTTTTCATCTTTTGTAATGAGTGAGTATGTTTCATTCTTATCCTCGATCGACACTTCGACCCTGGAGCCGGAGAAGTGTTCTCCCATCAGGCCTTCGACGTATTGTGTGATGCCGATGATTTCTCCCTGGCTGGTATATTGGACGGGAATCTCAATCGTCAGGGATTTCATTGAACCGTCAATGAATCTGCCGTAGCCGATGGATGTCGTGAAGTTGTCAAAATATGAGGACAGGTTTCTATTGAACACCTGATAGTCACTGTTGACCTGTTCACTGATTTCCGCGCCTTCTGATGACGGGAAGAGGACGTATTCTTCCTCCACTTCCGTAAATGAGGATAATTCATCCTCGCCGCCTTCTGCAACGGCATATGATGTAAAGTTTCCGGGAGTGATTGATGTGTCCGTCGACTGGATGAAGATGCCGAATGTGATCGTCTGATCGCTGTACTGCTCGTTCGCTCTCAGTCTTTCAAGTATTTCATTCGCCATCTGCCTGCCCTGTCTTTCGACTTCATCCCGATCCAGGCTTACGGAATATGTCGTCCCGTATTCTTCCCGCTGATAATAGTGGACGCTGTTCATCGCGAGCCCGATCGTGATGCCGTCGAGCGTCGTATTCCCTTCTTCATCCTGGATGAGATAGTTCTGCTCAAGAATGTGGGAAAGGTAGAGCGGCGCCTCTTCGGCAATCTCTTCCGGGTCCGTCAGGCCTTCAGTCGACGGGTTGAGCCCA
Source organism: Lacicoccus qingdaonensis (assembly GCF_900101075.1). Classification (GTDB taxonomy): domain Bacteria; phylum Bacillota; class Bacilli; order Staphylococcales; family Salinicoccaceae; genus Lacicoccus; species Lacicoccus qingdaonensis. Next base: position 120,723 of record NZ_FNFY01000002.1, read on the forward strand.
AGGTTGCTGAAGGCATTGCTCTCTTCAAGCTCATCTTCCGACATCTCTTCGATTTCTTCACGGGTATACTCCCTTTCGAGAAATCCTCTGACCATGTCTTCGGTGAATATCTGGCCTTCCCGGAAGACATACTCATCTGTCGGGAAGACGTTCCTGCTTATATCAAACAGCCCTTTTTCAAATGCTTCGATATTATAGCTTGAAACCATATTGCTGCTCGTCAACCCTCTTGAAGGTGAAATTTCATATGGTATCACCGTCTGATAATAGCCGTTTTCACCATTGCTGTCCGTCACCGTCTCCTCGCGTTCCGCAGCAGGGACTCTCGTCACATTTTCCTCTTCATCTGTCGTCTGGTCACTCATCTGCTCCACGTCCGATCCACAGGCAGCGAACACAAAAACCATGAATATCAATAGTGATTTAAATTTCATAATGATTACTCCATATTTTCAATAAATTCATTCTCATTCCATATTGTAACATCTAAGGATTGCGCTTTCTCCAGTTTACTGCCCGCATCCTCGCCGGCAACGACGACATCCGTGTTTTTGGACACACTGCCCGTCACTTTCCCTCCGGCATTTTCAATCATGGCTTTCGCCTCGTTCCGTGTCAGCTGCTCAAGCTTCCCGGTCAGAACGAATGTCATCCCTTCAAACGTCGTCGTTTCAGGCACGACGACTTCCTCGGTCATATTCACGCCATGACTTTTCAGCTTCTCGATCAGTTCCTGGAAGTCCGGATTATGTGTATAGGTGACGATGGATTTCGCTATCTTTTCACCGATTTCAGGTATTTGAATAAAGTCCTCTTCTTCCTTTGAAATGATCGTATCGATGTCCTTGAACTCCTCGGCGATGAGGGCAGATGCTTTGGCGCCGAGGAAACGGATACCGAGCCCGATCAGCACTTTGCCGAGGCCTCTTTCTTTCGATGCCTCGATCGCGCCCAGCAGGTTGGTGACTTTTTTGTCACCCATGCGTTCCAGTTCAATCAGGTCGTCATATTTAAGATCATACAGATCACTGATGTCTTTGATCAGTTCCGCATCATACAGCTGTCTGACGACTTTTTCGCCGAGGCCGTCGATATTCATCGCACCGCGTGATACGAAGTAGATGATGCCCTCGACAAGCTGAGCCGGGCAGCCCGGGTTGATGCAGCGGATTGCGACTTCCTCGTCCAGCTTGACGGTCTCATGACCGCAGCTCGGACATGTCGTCGGGGCGTTGTAGACCTGCTGGTCCGTCCTCGCATCCATGATTACGCTGACGACTTCGGGGATGATGTCCCCCGCTTTCCTGATGATGACTTTGTCGTTGATGCGTATATCTTTCTCTTCTATCATTTCATGGTTGTGGAGTGAAGCCCTTGCGACTGTTGTGCCGTCGACTTTCACCGGCGTCAGCAGTGCAGTCGGTGTAATGACGCCTGTCCTTCCGACAGTCAGCTCGATATCTTCAATTTCAGTGACGACTTCCTCCGCCGGAAACTTGTAGGCAACCGCCCATCTCGGCGAACGGACCGTATACCCCAGCTGCTCCTGTGTTTCCAGGTCATTCACTTTGATGACGATGCCATCGATATCGTAGTCGAGCTCTGCACGATGCGTCGTCCAGTGGTCGATGTAGTCGATCACTTCATCGATGCTGCCGACTTTTCTGCGCTCTTTATTCGTCTTGAAACCGAGGTCGTCCAGTGCACGGAGCGCCTCGTCCTGGGTGCCGGCGTCAAGGCCGGTGAAATTGTTGACGCTGTACAAAAAGATCGACAGGTGGCGTTCCGCTGCCAGTCTGGAGTTCAGCTGCCTGAGAGAACCTGCGGCAGCATTACGCGGGTTTTGAAACAGCGCCTCGCCTTTTTCAGTGCGCGCCTCGTTCAGACGCTGGAACGAGTGCTTCGGCATATACGCCTCGCCGCGCACTTCGAAAGACATCGGTTCTTTTAGCGTCAGAGGAATCGCACGGATCGTCCTTAAGTTCGTCGTAATGTTTTCTCCGACCGTGCCGTCGCCGCGGGTCGCCCCCTGGACGAACACGCCGTCCACATATTTAAGGGAGACCGCGAGACCGTCGATTTTCAGCTCACAGACATATTCCACTTCACCGGCGTTGTCCCTGACACGCTTGTCGAACGCACGCAGTTCCTCTTCGTTGAACGCATTGCCGAGACTCAGCATCGGCGTATCATGGGCCACTTTTACAAAGCGGTCGAGAATTTCCCCGCCGACTCTGACCGTCGGCGATGTATCGCTCTTATATTCCGGATATTCTGCTTCAAGTTCAATCAGTTCACGGAGTAGTTTATCAAATTCACTGTCCGGAACAGTCGGCGCATCCAGCACATGATATTCGTAATTATAGCGATTCAGCCGCTCCTGCAATGATTTTATTTTCTCTTCCATGAATCATCTACTCCTTTTTCTCTAACGGTGCAAAGTTGGCAAGCAGACGCTTCGGCCCTTCTTTGGTGAATATGATGTCGAGTTCTTTCGAATCGCCCTCGCCCTTGATATTGGAAATGATGCCGTCTCCGAATTTCTTGTGGGCGACTTTGTCACCGACTTTGAAAGTCACGCCGCTGTTATCCGTAAGGACCGTCGGCGTTCTACGATGCGTCCGTCCGCCGCGTTTCGCAAATGGATTCTGCGCTTTCTTCGAATCGATTTCCACCACTCCACCGTCGATCAGTTCAGTCGGAATCTCCTTTAAAAACCGGCTTTCGACATTGCTTTCGATTTTACCGTAGATCATGCGCGAATCCGCCCTTGAGAGTATCAGCTGATCTTCGGCGCGTGTCAGCGCCACATACATCAGACGCCTCTCCTCTTCCAGCTCATCTTCGTCGAACATCACCCGCTGTGACGGGAAAATGCCCTCTTCCAGACCGACGACGAATATCACTTTGAATTCCAGACCTTTTGAGGCGTGCATCGTCATCAGAGTGACCCCCGAGTCCGCTTCTACGCTGTCCTGGTCGGAGACGAGCGCCATGTCGCTTAAAAAGTTGAATAAAAGTTCATCCGACACGTCGTTATCGTTGTCGAATTCCCGTGTGACCGTCTTGAACTCCTCCAGGTTTTCAATACGGCTCCTCGACTCCAGCGTATCCTCTTTTTCAAGCACGCTGATGTACCCTGTATCTTCGAGCACTTCATCCACCAGTTCCGTGACGGACAGAAACTTCGATTTTTTGCGCAGATTTTCAATCATGTCTTCAAGCTTCATCAGAGTGACGATCGCACCTTTTGGAATGCCGATGAAGTCCGCTTCCTTGATGGCGTCGTACATGCTCAGTTCATTGACGCTGCCGTAGTTGAGCAGTTTTTCAACCGTCTTCAGACCGATGCCCCGCTTCGGTGTGTTGATGATGCGTTCAAAGCTGATGTCGTCATGCGGATTCTGGATGACTTTCAAATAGCTCATCAGGTCCTTTATTTCCATGCGGCTGTAGAACTTCATGCCGCCGATCATCTTATAGGGAACGCTCCCTTTGACGAATGCATCCTCGACTGCACGCGACTGTGAGTTCGCACGGTACAGGACAGCCATGTCGCTGTATGAATACTTGCTTGAAAGATCCATGACATGCCTCAGGATCTCCTGGCCTTCCGCGCGTTCTGAATCCGCCAGGATGGTCTTTATTTTCTTACCGCCCTGACGTACGGTGCGCAGGTCCTTCGGTTTTCTTGATGTATTGTTGCCGATGACCGCGTTTGCTGCATCCAGTATCGTCTTCGTCGAGCGGTAGTTCTGTTCAAGGAAGATCACTTTCGCATCCGGATAATCGTCTTCGAAATTCAGGATGTTTTCGATATTCGCACCGCGGAATTTATAGATCGACTGGTCGGAGTCGCCCACGACACAGATGTTGCGGTACTTCTGGGACAGCAGACTGACCAGTTCATACTGCGCCTGGTTCGTATCCTGGTACTCGTCCACATGGATATACTGGAATCGGTTCTGGTAGTATTCGAGCACCTGCGGCTCTTTTTTGAACAGTTCGATCGTCAGCATGATGAGATCGTCAAAATCAAGCGAGCTGTTGCGGTAAAGGATTTCCTGGTAATCTTTGTAGATCTCACTGTACAGGCCGTCGGAAAAGCCCACAGATTCAGACATGGCTTCCGCCGGATCGATCAGCTGGTTTTTCTTATCCGATATGTAGGACAGTATCTTTCTCGGATGGTGCTGTTTCGTATCCAGGTTCCTGTTTTTCAAAATGCTTTTGACGACCGAGTTCTGGTCGGTCGGGTCCAGGATGGAAAAGCTGTTTTCATATCCCAGATGGCTGATATCACGGCGCAGTATTCTGACACACATCGAGTGGAATGTCGAAATCCATATTTTGTGGGCATCGTCTGCGTTCGGAATGAGTGCATGCACCCGGTCCTTCATTTCCCTTGCCGCTTTATTAGTGAATGTGATGGCCAGCACATTGTACGGCGGCACCCCTTTTTCTGCGAGCAGATAGGCGATGCGGTGTGTCAGTACGCGTGTCTTCCCGCTGCCCGCACCCGCCATGATAAGAAGCGGCCCTTCCGTATGCTGGATTGCTTCTTTTTGTTCTTTATTCATCAATGATAAATCCATTTTTAAAAACTCCATTTTATTTAATGATTGTACGAAGCGCCCTTTTAACGTCTTCATGAATGATGTTGCCGACGACTATCGTATCGGCATACTGTGACATCTCCTTTGCCTGTTCCTTTGATGAGATGCCGCCGCCGTATATGACATGCGTGTTATCCGTATGCTGACTCACGATATCCATCATCTCCGGATCGCCGTACATACCACTGTACTCTATATACACATACTCCGCTTTGTACAGCTTATCTATCATGTCTATATAGTGCGGCAGTTCGTCTGCTGTGACCGGCTTCGCCTCAGCCTTTTCAAATGCTTTCGAGTCTTCATTCATAATGATGTAAGGCAGCATTGAAATGTCCTCATAGTCTATCAGGTGGCTGTACTCCCGAAGCGCTTCCAGCATCAGGCCGTGCTGCCATCTGATATTTGAAGTATTGAAGACGCTCGGAATAAAGTAATGATCGAACCCGGGCATGACCGCATCCTTGTTGGTCACTTCGAGAGCGACGGATTTTGAAAACCGCCTGACTCTGGATAATGCATTCAAAACATTATCCTCGGTCACGTTATCCGTACCGCCGACCAGAATCATATCCGTGTCGGATTCTGCAATCTTTTCCAGGTCTTCATCCGTTATTTCCTTCGCGGGGTCCAATTTGAATATATGCTTTGCATCTTTTAACATATTAAAAACTCCCAATAAATTTCATAAAAATATTATATCATTTTCACGGGTATCTTTTTATTAATTATATGTGAATTCGTCAAATTATATAAAAAACGTCATGATAAGAATGACTTATCATGACGCCGGTTCAATCGATGCCCAGATATTCTTCAAGCACCAGGTCCTGTGCATATATTTCTGTTGCCGCTTTTTCGCCGACATATCTGATATGCCACGGCTCATAGCCGAGGCCGGTAATGTCTTCCTTGCCTTCCTGATAACGGATGATGAAGCCGTACTCATGCGCAACATCTTTCATCCATTCATAATCAGGCGTTTCACCGAACGGAATTGCAGCGGTCGAGGCGCTTTCCACCGAACCGATATCCACTGCAAGACCCGACTGATGCTCGGAATGTCCCGCCTGCAGCGTACGGAGATCCGCCGCTTCCTGTCCGAGTGTCTCTACAAAATGATCATACACTTCCACCTGGTCCTGATACGAACGGAACCCGCTGACGATGACGAGGTCAAACCCTTCCGCCGCTGCATCATCGATCAGTTCGGTATATGCTTCGATGACTTCCGGTTCGACACCCGGGTTGTAGTCGGCCGGCAGACCGTATTCTTCATTGACGATCAGAATATCATTGATATACGTGACGCCGTCCACATCTCTCCATGTCGGTACGGCAAGCTCACTGACATCGTATGCTTCGATGGTCTTGCTGAAAGCGTCGAACGGCGCATCGGACGGCTCCGCTTCTCCGTTCCCGCAGCCTGCAAGCACCAGAAGCATTGCCGCGATTATAAGTATACGAGTTGTAAAATTCACATCCACACCTCTTTTTATTTTACTCGAGGCCTGCACGTCTGAAGATGACATCGACACGCTGCAGGTGATGGTTTTCATCGAACAGTCCGTCAATCTCTTCTGTGGTCAGCACTTCAGTGATCCGTTCATCTGCTGAAATCAGTTCCTTGAACGGCACTTTTGTCTCCCATGATTCCATCGCCTTCGGCTGAACAAGGTCATACGCCTCTTCTCTTGCAAGACCTTTATCGATCATCGTCAGCATGACGCGCTGTGAGTATACAAGTCCGAACGTCTTATCGATATTATTTTTCATGTTGTCTTCGAATACCGTCAGATTTTTGACGAGGCTTGTAAATCTGTTCAACATATAATTGAGGGCAATCGTCACGTCAGGCAGCATGATACGCTCCGCCGATGAATGGGAAATATCCCTTTCATGCCAGAGCGGCACATTTTCATACGCCGTTGAAATGTAGCCGCGGATGACGCGTGCAAGACCGGTTACGTTCTCGCTGCCGATCGGATTGCGTTTATGCGGCATCGCGCTGGAACCTTTCTGGCCTTTGCCGAACGACTCTTCCACTTCACGTGTTTCCGTCTTCTGGAGGCCTCTGATTTCCACTGCAAATTTTTCGATTGACGTCGCGATCAGTGCAAGCACGCTGATGTAATGGGCATGACGGTCACGCTGCAGCGTCTGCGTGGACACTTCTGCAAAATCGAGGCCGAGATGCTCACATACATACTCTTCCACTTCAGGCGGGATATTTGCGAATGTGCCGACGGCACCGCTCATTTTGCCCACTTCGATTTCTTCCCTTACCGCTTTGAAACGCTTCAGGTTGCGTTTCATTTCCATATACCATAAAGCGAGTTTGACCCCGAATGTCGTCGGCTCCGCATGCACGCCGTGTGTACGTCCCATCATCAATGTCGTCTTATGCTCTTTTGCACGCTCGCCAAGCACTTCGATGAAACGCTCGAGATCTTTCTCGATTACATCATTTGCCTGCCTGATTATGTAACTCTGCGCCGTATCCACGACATCAGTCGACGTAAGGCCGTAGTGCACCCACTTTTTCTCCTCGCCGAGTGTTTCCGACACCTGTCTTGTAAAAGCGACAACATCATGACGCGTCTCCGCTTCTATTTCAAGTATGCGGTCCACATCAATCTTCGCATTCGGACGGATGTTCTTCACTTCATCTTTCGGGATGATGCCGAGTTCCGCCCATGCTTCCGCCGCCAGAATTTCTACTTCCAGCCAGGCTTTGTATTTATTTTCATCTGTCCAGATTGCTGCCATTTCATCTCTCGTATAACGTGAAATCATAAACGCTCGCTCCTTAAATTTTTATGCCCTCTCATTATAGCAGAAAATAAAGTGCTTCTTTCCGTCTTTTCAATCATTTCTGTAAAACAACGTAAAAAAAACCGGAAGATAACTTCCGGCTTCTAATCTTCGATGCGTCTGCCCTCGAACTCTATCTGCTGGTGGCTGACGGTGCGCATGCCGTTCTCTTCTTTAAAAACGGGCACTTCAGAGCGTCTGACAGGCGTATAGCCTTCAGCTTTCATTCTCTCCAGACAGTCGAGAACCGATTCATTTTTTTCAACTTTAAATTTTTTCTTCTTTTTTGGATTTGCCATTTGCTTCAGCCATTTCCTCTTCATATATTTCCTCTAAAACTTCCTCGACATGTTCCGGTTCGTAATTGGCCACTTTACGGCTGCTGACACCTTTCGTCCAAAAGCCGCCGCTGATCGTTTTTGTTTCGTAGGCGACGATAAATGCCTTATCGTCAAGCTCTCTAATCGTGTCGATCAGTTTATTCTGGTAGCGTCTCGGCGTTAATATCTGCATCGTCGTCCGTTCGCCGTCACGGCCGTATGCTGTGCCGTGTGTTACACCGTACCCCAGAACTCTCAGCTGGTCCGGAAGGTCCCGGTCGCGTTCTGCCGTCGTCACATTGACAACCATATAACCGAGCGCAAGCTTCTCTTCAATTTTCAGGCCCATCAGAATGCCGGCACCAAAGCCGAGTGCATATGCAATGATGTTCACCGGCTGGTCCAGATTATCAAGCACCAGCCCGAGACCGATGATATAGACAAGGGTTTCCAAAATGCTGACGGAAGCCGCCATATAGCGGTAACCTTTAGTCAGCGCGACTGTGCGTAAAGTCATGAAGCTTACGTAAAATATATTGATGACAAATATGACAATGACCATCAATACAACACTTTGTGAAATCATTTCGAACATCTTTCATTTTCCTTCCGGTTATAATTTAATTTTTATATGAATGATACCGGTTGTATGGAAGCACACGCTTATGCTGTGTTTTATCATACCAGCTGATGATCGTTTCATAATCTTTATCATTGATGTCCTTACCTTCCAGGAAGTCATCAATCGCATCATACTCGACACCGAGCGCCTCTTCGTCGCTCAGCATCGGACGGTCGCTCTCAAGGTCCGCCGTCGGCACTTTCTTATACAGATGTTCAGGCGCACCCAGATGTTTTAATATTGCCTGGCCTTGACGCTTGTTCAGTCCGACGAGCGGTGCGATATCACATGCGCCGTCACCGTGCTTTGTATAAAAACCGGTCAATGCTTCGGCTGCATGGTCGGCCCCGAGTACGATGCCTTCTGTCGCTGCTGCAACGGCATACTGGGCCTTCATCCTTTCACGCGCCTTTTCATTGCCTTTGATGAAATCGGACAGTTCATAGCCCGCTTCCTTCAATGCATCAACACTCGCATCCACAGATGCTTTGATGTTTATTTTCTGGACGGACGAGGGACTGATGAACTCCACTGCATCAATGGCATCCTGTTTGTCCGCCTGCTCCCCGTACGGCAGGTTCAGTGCATGGAATGAATACTTCTCCTCATTCTGCTCCGCGTTCAGTTCATCCACCGCCATCTGCGCAAGTTTTCCGAGCAGCGTGGAGTCCTGGCCGCCCGATATGCCGAGCACCATGGACTTCAGAAAAAGGTGTCCTTCCATATAATCTTTGATGAAATCGATGATTTCACGCGCTTCCTCTTCAGGCGAAATCTCACTTTTTGCGTGCAGTGCATTTATAATCTCCTCTTGACGTGGTCTCATATTACATTCACTCCAATTTTTTATTGCTTGCATCCTCAATCAGATCCTGTTTGATCTGCCATAATTTTCTTGACAGGTCGACAGGATACTCCTCCGGATTCAAGAAACGTTTGTACTCCTCCCATAAAATGGCAAGATTGCTGTCAAGCCGTTCCTTTATCTCTTCCACTGAATTGGATTCATAAACCAGTTTACCCTCTGTAAAAATATCTTTCAGCAATTCCACTTTGTCGAAGGAATAGATGAGCTTACGCTTGATCGTATGCACAGGGTGGAACATGAGGAGCGGTTCATCCGTGTCCAGTTCTTCACTGTACTCCGTAATATACTCGCCTTCACTCATGCCGGTCTGTCTGTTGATGATGCGGTAGACATTTTTCTTCGCAGGTGTCGTCATCTTCTCCACGTTGCCGGAAATCTTTATACGGTCCTCGAATTCGCCGTCTTTGTTTTCAACCGCGACAAGTTTGTACACCGCACCGAGGGCCGGCTGGTCGTAGGCGGTGATCAGTTTCGTTCCGATGCCCCAGCTGTCCACTCTCGCCCCCTGCGTCTGCAGTGACAGAATCGTCACTTCATCGAGGTCGTTCGAGACGATGATTTTGGCTTCCGTGAAACCGGCCTCATCCAGCATTTTACGCGCTTTTTTGGACAGGTATGCGATGTCTCCCGAGTCGAGACGTATACCAATGAAGTTAATCTTATCCCCCATCTCGCGGGCAACTTTAATGGCATTCGGCACCCCGGACCTCAGCGTGTCGAAAGTGTCGACTAAAAAGACGCAGTCCTCGTGTGTCTTTGCATATGCTTTGAATGCTTCATAATCATCGCCGTATGCCTGGATCATCGAGTGGGCATGCGTGCCGCTCGGCGGCAGGTCGAACAGCTTGGCGGCCCTGACGTTACTCGTGCCGTCAAAACCTCCGATGATCGCTGCCCTTGCCCCCCAGATGGCCGCATCAAATTCATGCGCACGCCTTGAACCGAACTCCATCAGTTGTTCATTCGGCGTAATCTGGCGGATACGGCTCGCCTTCGTTGCAATCAGCGTCTGATAGTTGACGATGTTGAGCAGCGCCGTTTCGATGAGCTGTGCTTCAGCGAGCGGGGCCTCCACCTGCACAAGCGGCATATTATTGAAGACGACCTGTCCCTCTTCAACTGCGCGCAGATTTCCTGTGAATTTCAGCCCCTTCAGGTAGCCCAGGAACTCTTCATTGTATTCCTGCGAACGCAGGTACTCTATATCCGAATCCGTAAACTTCAGATTTGAAAGATAATCGATGATCCTCTCCAGACCTGCAAAAACGGCATACCCGTTTTCAAAAGGCATCTGTCTGAAATAAAGATCAAATATCGCCGTGCGGTTATGGATGCCCTGATTATAATAGACTTCCGCCATATTGATTTGGTATAAATCCGTATGGAGCATAAAACTGTCGTCCTCGTACTGGTACATTATTACGTCCACCCTTCCTATTGCTTATGTATATCGGTTATAATTAAATCATAATCATTTTACCACAGGATCATCAGATTAGAACATTACAACACCGGAGGTTTGCATGGATACAAACGGTTTCAGACGAAAATTCATCATACTGTCCATCATAGTATGTATTTCAGGCTTTTCCCAAGGGCTGCTTCTGCCCTTGATATCATTCATATTCGAAGACCGCGGCATATCCCCCGCACTGAGCGGCCTCCATGCCTCCGGACTGTACATCGGCGTATTTGTATCTGCACTGTTCATCGAGGCACCGCTCAGAAAGTACGGCTACCTTCCGATGATCGTCATCGGGGGTGCAACGGTCGGCGTGTCGCTGTTTTTATTCCCGTTCCTTGAAAATATATGGATCTGGTTCGTCCTCCGCCTCATTATCGGTGTCGCTGACAACGTGCTGCATTTCAGCACCCAGACCTGGCTGATCCAGTCGTCGCCGCCGAAACGGATGGGGAAAATCATTGCATTTTACGGTCTGTTCTTTTCCTTCGGCTTCATGGTCGGTCCGAAAGTCAGTGAGCTTGTCGTCATCAATGAGTCGCTGCCGTTCATCGTTTCTGCAGTGCTGACGATGATTGCCTGGCCGCTCATTTTCCTGCTGCCGGGTGCACGCAGTGAAAAACCGGCCGATGCCGGTGTTCCGAGCAACTTTTTCAATACTTTGAAGAATTTCAAGGCCGTCATCATCACAAGCTGGGCATGCTTTCTGATGCCGATGCTGTTCGGTATTTTCGAGGGCTCGCTGAACACGAACTTCCCGGTGTACGCTCTCAGGAATGACTTTGAAGTTTCCGAAGTGACATGGATACTGCCGATGTTTTCTTTCGGGGCGATTCTGCTCCAGGTACCGATCGGCAGCCTCGGTGACAAAGTCGGCCGCAGCAGGCTGATCAGCGTACTGCTGCTGCTCGGTCTCGGCACATTTCTGTTGATGGAAGTCTTCAGCGGCTCATTCATCATGCTGATGGTTTTATTTGTCCTCGCAGGTATTTTTGTCGGTTCGATGTATTCACTCGGCATCAGCTATATGGCGGATATGACGCCTGCTTACAACCTGCCGGCCGGCAACCTGATCGCCGGCATGTTCTTCAGTATCGGCAGCATACTCGGTCCGGTGATCGGCGGTGCTGTCATTACAGGAACCGGCGGCGGAATGTACTTTTTCTTTTTCGTCATTGCAATTTTGACGGTCTTTATTTTGAACGTGATTTTTATGATTTCAAAAAGAAACTATGTAAAGGAATGATTTTATGAAAAAAGCACTTTTAGTCATCGACTACTCCTACGACTTCGTGGCCCCGGACGGAAAATTGACTGCCGGGGAACCTGCGATCGCACTTGAACAGAGCATTGCCGACAGAATTGACGCGGCGGATAAGAACGGCGAGAATATATTTTTCATGATGGACCTGCATTACGAAAACGATACACACCATCCGGAGCATAAACTGTTCCCGCCGCACAACATTGCCGGCACGCCGGGACGTGAGCTGTACGGCAAAGTTTTGGAGAAATATAAAGAAATCGAAGGACAGGACAATGTGTTCTTCCTTGATAAGACACGCTACAGCGCGTTCAGCGGCACACCGCTCCATCACCTCCTCAAGGAACGCGGCATCGACACCGTCGTTCTGACGGGGGTGGTCACGGACATCTGCATCATGCACACGGCAGTCGACGCCTACAATTCAGGGTACGGCATCATCGTCCCTGAATCATGTGTCGCATCGTTCAACCCCGATGGCCATAAAGTGAGCCTCGAGCACTTTAAAAATACTTTAGGTGCAACAGTTGAACCATAGCAAGTCCATGTTTCTAATGTTAAAATAAAATTATCATACATTGAAAAGGAGTTTCATAATGGCAGTTAAAATTTTTGGACACCAAAACCCGGATACGGATACAATCACTTCTGCGATCGTACTTGCAGATATTGAAACTAATTCAGGCAACGATGTGGTCGCCGCACGCCTTGGCGAAGTCAACGCAGAAACACAATATGCACTGGACCACTTCAATGCCGCTGCGCCTGAGCTGATTGAAAGTGTCGGCGAAGGCGATGACGTCATCCTGGTCGATCATAATGAATTCCAGCAGTCCGCTGAAAATATCGGACAGGCAAATATTTTAAAAGTTGTGGACCACCACCGTATTGCAAACTTCCAGACAGAGTCCCCACTCTTCTACAGAGCGGAACCAGTCGGATGTACAGCAACGATCCTCCACAAAATGTATAAGGAAAATGACCTTGAAATCAGCCGTGAAATGGCCGGACTGATGTTATCCGCAATCATTTCCGACACGCTGCTCTATAAATCACCGACGACGACCGATGAAGATATCGCAGCAGGTGAAGCACTGCAGAAAATCGCTGAAGTGAATGCTGAAGAGTACGGTATTGAAATGCTGAAAGCAGGCGCTTCGACTGAAGATAAATCTGCTGAAGCACTCATTACAGGTGATGCGAAATCATTTGAAATGGGCTCTAAAACGACCCGCATTGCACAGATCAACGTTGTGGATGTGGAAGAAGTTTTGGCACGTAAATCTGAATTGACTGACGCAGTGGAAAAAGAAATCGAAGCTGAAGGATATGATCTGTTCGTCCTCGTCATCACAAACATTCTGGAATCAGATTCAACAGTCATCGCACTCGGATCAGATGCCAATGTCGTTGAAAAAGCATTCGACGTATCACTCGATGAGGATACAGCATTATTAGAAGGTGTCGTTTCCCGTAAAAAACAAGTCGTGCCGAACATTACGAAGGCGCTTGGATAAGATAATTTCGAGTTCTTAAGACCGGACAGAATCGGCGATTGCCACGTTCTGTCCGTTTTTTTGTATCGATTTTGGACAGTTTTCAAGAAGTATTCAGACAAAACATCCATATCCTCCGCTGAAACGACAAAAAAGAAGCCGGTGTCCGGCTTCTTTTCCACATTGGAAGGCTATTTCCAAATAATAGTTGAAAGAATGAAAAAATGGTATGTCAATAATATAACATCAATTGTCAGAAAAAACAATCTATTTTAAAGAACTTTTTATCATTCCATAATCTTGCTTAAAATACTGGCCCTTCCTTCTTTCAGTTTTTCCTCTGAACATTCCCCCGAAATTTCATACCCATAGTTTTCCATTGCGTTGCTGAAGGACACTTCATCTATGTAATTTGTCAGTCCCGCCTCTTCAAAGCAGGCCGGATGGACAGTGACTTTTAAAGTGTGGTCGACGATGACCCGTTCTGTGTCGCTCGTCTCGGGTGCCAACGGTAAAACGAGTATTAAAACCACGGCCGCCAGTAAAATGATTAATACGATTAATTTCTTCATACTGTCACCTTTTTCCGATTGCTATGTTTATTTTAACATGATTTTTCAATAGGTAAATAAAACCCACCCCTTGATTAATCGAACATATGTTCGTATAATGTGAGTACTTGGAAAATACAAAAAAGAGAGGGATTGTGATGGATTATCGTGATATGCCGAGAGAATCGCTGAATTCAAATATTCCAGAGGGCCGTGGCATGATCAAATGGGCGCCGTTTGCCACGATGCCGGAACAATTTGAGAATGTCCGTAAGCTGCAGGAAGATCAGGTGAAAATCGAACGCCCCGAACTGTCTGATGACCGGCTGGATGAAATCGACCGGACGTTAAAAAAAGCACTTGCCTTAAAAAGACAAGTGCGGATTGAATATTATTATGACGGCCACCGCTTTTCCGTCGTCCTAAAAATCATCTCCGTCGATATATGGAGCATGATTGTCGTCGGTCAGCAAAACGATGGCGAAGAGATGGTGTTCATCTCTTTCATTGATGTTTTAAATATTATTATGCTATGACAACTGCTTGTCCAGGAACAGTACCGGTTCTTTCTGGTAGTCTGTTGCAAGCATCAGGTGGTAAGCAAGGACAGTCGTCGTAATTGCACCAATTCCGCCCGGAACCGGTGTGATATATGATGTTTTATCTTTGACTGCATCATAGTTCACGTCTCCGACAAGCTTGCCTTCATCATTGAAGTTGATACCTACATCGATGACAATCGCACCCTCTTTTACGTGCGCTTCATCAATCAGGTTCACGGCACCTGCAGCACTGACGATGACGTCTGCATTTTCACATTTCGCTTTCAGATCATCCGTATACAGGTTGCATGTCGTCACTGTCGCTTCCTGGTTCATCATCAGGATGGACAGCGGTTTGCCGACAACGGCACTCGCACCGACAACAGTTACGTTCTTACCTTTCAGGTCGACATCATAAAACTTGAGCATTTCCATCACGGCAGCCGGTGTACACGGCTCAAGACGGTTTTCTTCTTTGGCGATGAGTTTGCCCAGGTTATCCGGCGTCATACCGTCGATATCTTTGACCGGGTTCATGATTTCAACTACACGCTTCATATCGATATGCTTTGGAATCGGCTGAAGCAGCAGAATACCATTGATATCATAATCTTCATTGATTTCTCTGAAACGGTTCAGGAAAGCTCTTGCCGAAACATCCTCCGGAAAAGAAAAACGTTCTGTTTCAATGCCTAATTTCTCAAAACGCTTGACCGCTGCGTTTTCATAGGAAATCGAGTCGGAAAGATCGCCTACTCTGACAAAAGCGACTTTAGGCGTGATGCCAAGAGTGTGAGATTTCTCGACAACTTCCCTGATCTCTTCTGATAAGTGAGCAGCAACTTTCTTACCATCCATAATTGTAGTCATTTTCAGTACTCCTTTTTCAATCGTTATTTTAAGTCAATTGTATCATATATATACAACATTCATGTCAAAAACCATGCAGCCGGGACAAATTTCGGCTCAGTCGGGTTTCATCCATAAAAAAAGATACAAAATCTAAATATTTAGACTTTGTACCTTCCAAAGTGATTACTTTGTTTCACGGTGTAACGTGTATTTGTTTGATCTTGGGCAATATTTGTTCATTTCAATACGCTCAGGATTGTTTCTTTTGTTTTTAGTTGAAATGTAGTTGCGGTCACCACATTCAGTACATGCCAAAGTAACATTTACTCTCATCAATATTCCCTCCTACTATAGTTATTTAACGTGAGGTCTGTCTCCTAATCAACTGGCCAGTTGATCATCCAGAACGCTGGATGATTGGTATATTTTTAAGACCCTCATTTTAGTCACCAATCTATTCTACATTCTTTACAATAATTTTTCAACTGATAATATTAATATTTTTATTAAATAAAGATTGATTAATCGTAACTGTTACGATATAATTTTAAAACGTAATGATTCTCATTTAAAGGGGCCCTGCACAGTGAACAACTTCTTAAAAGTGCTGACACCGATTATACTGTTGATATTCCTTGCCGCATGCAGTGATAGAGACGGCGGAGCGCCGGAAACAGATGACAGCATTGAAATTTATACGACCGTTTTCCCGTTGAAAAGCTTTGCCGAACAGATCGGCGGTGACAGCGTCGACGCAAATACCATCTATCCGAAAGGTGTCGATGCCCATACTTATGAACCCACCCAGAAAGATATGATCGATTTTG
This sequence comes from Lacicoccus qingdaonensis, assembly GCF_900101075.1. Lineage (GTDB taxonomy): Bacteria > Bacillota > Bacilli > Staphylococcales > Salinicoccaceae > Lacicoccus > Lacicoccus qingdaonensis. The sequence continues at coordinate 136,957 of NZ_FNFY01000002.1, forward strand.
CCGAAGCCGATCTCTTCATCTATACGTCGGATGACTTCGACCCGGTCGCCGGCAGCATCAAAAATGCCGTGGACGGCCACAGTGAGTTTCTGCCGGCTGCAGACAATATTGAAGAAGATGATCTGATGGCACACGACCACGAACACGATGACCATGAAGCACACGACGACCATGGGCATGACCACGATCATGGCGCCACCGATCCCCACGTCTGGCTGGACCCTGTCCTTGCACAGTCCATGGCTGAACAGATCAAAGACAAACTGATCGAACTGAACCCGGACGAAGCGTCCACTTATGAAGAAAACTATGAAACGCTTGCTGCCGACCTCGGTGATATTGACTCGGAACTCCAACAGATGACAGAAGACACAGCCCGTGACAGTGTTTATATTTCACATGAATCCATCGGATATCTCGCTGACAGATACCATTTCGAACAGGTCGCAATCAACGGTTTGAACAATGACGAACCCAGCCAGCAGGACCTGACCGCAATCGTCGACAGCATCGAGGAACAGAACATCAGATATATACTGTATGAACAGAATGTCACTTCAAGCATTACCGACACCATCCAGAGCTCGACGGACACGGAGCCGCTTGAATTCCATAACCTCGCAGTGCTGACGGATGAAGATGATGCGGACTCGACCTATCAGTCCATCATGCGTGAAAACATTTCCGTACTCGGCCAGGCACTCAATGATTAATGAAAAAGGCAGGTCACTATGACCTGCCTTTTTTACTGATTGAATTTAAGCCCGTCCCTTTTCAGCTGCTCAGTGAATTCTTTGATTTCATCCACATCTTTTTTCAAGAGGAACACGATAATCGCAATTCCAACCGCCAGAACGGCGAGACCGATGATAAATAATTTGAAAAGCAGTCCGATCAGACCTTTGATAAAATCGAGCATGTTTAAAAACCTCCTGTACTAATATTAATTTTGTAAAGATAATGTAAAAAAACTGTGGACAATTGTTCGAAACTGAGTTAAGATGTAAATAGTTACATAGGTGATATTTCCTAATATATCCCCTGCACTTTTCTCCTAAAAAGTGCAGGCTTTTTTTTGCCTCTTACCCTTCAACCACTTTGAAATAAACTTTTCTTGTCCGCGGGCCGTCGAACTCCGCAAAATACAAACTCTGCCATGTACCGTATATGATTTCCCCATCGTGAACAATCAGAGTCTCACCCGCACCGACCAGGGAGGATTTCATATGAGAGTCCGAATTCCCTTCAGCATGCTGATATTCCTTTTTATTGTCAAACGTCTTTTCCATACCGTAAACCAGATCTTTTGTGACATCCGGATCCGCATTCTCATTGATTGTGATGCCGGCAGTCGTATGCGGGGTGAAAACCGTGATGATGCCATCCGTAATGCCGCTTTTCTCAAGCGCTTCCGATGCCAGGTGATCAATATTGACGAAAGTGTTCCGTGCGGCTGTTTCAACATTGAAAGTAAAAAGCATTTCGGCCTCCTCAATTAGAAATAATCTATTCGGGTATAATAATACTAAATTATTTATAAGGAGTGTACTAACTTGGCTTATACTATGAATGATTATCCGGACTCGCTGAAAAATCTGGAACGGCTGGAACGCAGAAAAGCAATCGATATCATCAATGCGATGCTTGAGGAAGGCTACGATGAAAACCGTGCGATTCCAATCGGCACTGAACAGGCACAGGAATGGTACAAGGACGCATCAGATGACGAGCTTCAGAAGCTGGAGAATAAAGATCTCCAAAAGCACGACGACGATGACGACAGCCGCGGGCCGGAACTGATCGACAACAATGTCGAGGTATACTTTGAAGAAGATGAATGGAAAGTGAAAACCGTCGGTGCCAAACAGGCGAGCGCGACTTTTGATAAAAAGACGGATGCAGAAAAGAGAGCGAAAGAAATTGCGGACAAACGTGGGACAAACGTCAAAGTCCATAATAAGAACGATTAAAAAAAGCACTCAGTTTCTGAGTGCTTTTTTATGAGGCAATAACATTTTATGGTCTGATGTCTGCCATTATGCCGCCGCTTCTTTTGCAGATACTTCTTCATTCTCTTTTCTGTTCATCGGCATCAATCTCATTGCGTTCACAATGACAGCGAGTACACTTGCCTGATGGATCAGCATGCCCGACGCCAGGTGGATGTATCCGTAAACCACGCCGAGGAGCAGGAGGACAACTGTAATCAATGCAATTCCCGTGTTCTGCATCATGATGTTGAATGTTGATTTCGACATCGTGTAACCGATCGCCAGTTTTTTGAGTTTTTCACTCATCAGTACGACGTCCGCCGTTTCCATCGCGATATCCGTACCGCCGTGTCCGATTGCCACACCGACATCACTCAGTGCGAGAGCCGGCGCATCGTTGATGCCGTCCCCGACCATCATGACCTTACGTTTCTGATTCTGCTCATTTTCAATATATGCCATCTTCTCATCCGGCAGCAGCTCTGCGTGGAATTCATCCAGACCGAGGATGTCCGCCACTTTCTCTGCTGCGTAACGGTTATCACCCGTCAGCATGACAAGCTTCTTCGCACCGTGTTCCCTCAATGTCCTGACCGCTTCAAGTGCATCTTCTTTAATTCTGTCCATGATGGAAATCAGTCCGATGACTTCATCATTTTTCACAACGAACATCGCTGTCTGTCCCTCTTTCTGTTCGGAGATATAATCATTGATGATTTCTTCAGGGATGGCGATGTGCTGTTCGTCAATGAGCTTTTTATTGCCGATGTAGTAGTGGTCATCGTCTATGATGCCGCTGACACCGCGCGCTTTGATCGCTTCAGCATCTGTGACTTCTGAATACTTGCCCTTAAGCTTCCTGTCTTCAGCTTCTTTGACGATCGTCCGGCCGAGGTGATGTTCACTCACCTGCTCGAGTGAAGCGGACAATGCCAGCATTTCATCTTCTGTCATATCATTATAGACTGAAATGTTCGTAACGCTCGGACGCCCTTCCGTCAAAGTACCCGTCTTGTCAAAGATGACCGTATCGATCTTCGCAAACCTGTCGACCGTGTCGCCGCCTTTGACCAGTACACCTTTTTTTGCACTGTTCCCGATACCAGCGACATATGCGACCGGCGCACCGATGATCAGGGCACCCGGACACGCAATGACGAGGAATGTGATCGCCAGATGGACGTTCTGTGTAATAAAGCCCACCAGTATCGCGAGAACGACGATGGCCGGTGTGTAGTACTGCGCAAATCGGTTGAGGAATTTTTCGGTGCCGCTCTTACGTTCCGACGCTTCCTCGACCAGTTCGATAATTTTCGAAAACGTTGTATCTTCGCCGACTTTCGTCGCTTCCAGTTCGATGTATCCTGTGTCGATGACGCTGCCGCTGAATACTTCGTCTTCAAGCGTTTTATTCTGCAGGATGGATTCACCTGAAATTGCGGATTCGTTGATCTGCGCCTTACCTTTGACGATTTTTCCGTCTACAGGGATTTTACCGCCCGGCTGGACGACTACCGTCTCCCCGACTTCGACCTCATCGATATCGACTTCGACAATTTCACCGTCGCGCATGACTTTTGCGACATTCGGCGCCATGTCCAGAAGTGACTGGATCGAGCTGCGCGTTTTGGCAAGTGTCCTTTTTTCAAGATATGCACCGAACAGGAACAGGAATGTGACGATACCCGCTTCGGTATATTCCTGGATGATCAGTGCCCCGATGACTGCGATGGTGATCAGCAGTTCTATGCTGAAACTTTTCACCGTCAGCGCACTCCATGCACGCTGCAGTATCGGACCGATTGCGACAAGCGTCGCCAAAATGAATGTTATATCTCTGACGACCGAGTACCCGAGAACCAGGAACACAAGCCCGATTACCAAAAGAGCACCCGAAGTGTACATCAATGTATTCAAATGTTTGTTAAACCATAAAGCCATTATTAGCCCCTCCTTGATATTTTACGTTTATGCAAAAGTATTGACTGATTTTACCGGATAGCCCAGTTTTTCGACCATTGATTTCAAATCATCAGCTTTGACCGTGTCATCATGCTCCACCGTCACCTTGTTCAAGTTGAATTTTACGCTGACATCGCTTACACCTTTTGTCTTGCCGACCCCGGATTCTATCTTCTTAATGCAGCTCGGACACGTTAAATCGTCTGTTCTTAAATTAGTTTTCATAAATGAATGACCTCCAAATAGTTTTTGTATTTCTTATTGACTTAAGTATAGGACGTTTTTCGTTCTATTAAATTGACCCAGGTCAAGACTGCGGGAAAACTTGCGATTTAATGGTCGATTGTGGACGAGAAGCTTCACCTCGTGCCGTCGTTTTACTGCCATGTCGGGAGAACACCGCTGCACCGACTTCGTTTTTCCGCCATGTCGGGGCACCGTCAAAAACTCCATAAAAAAACCAACCTCATCCAGAGGTTGGCTGCTCAATCAAAATATATTTTTAAACCTGCCCGTTTAAATCCTTGCCGGCATCGAGACCGAGCCTTTCGAGCGTCAGCGGGTCTTTGAAGTATTCTTCTTCCAGCATCAGGCGCGTCAGATGAACGATTGAATCGATGGTCGGTGTTGTCACATCGACCGCCTCCGCGATACTCTTCCACAGCATCAGACCATTCGTCACATCTTCAACGATATATCGGTTCTCGAGGTGTGTCGGGCCGAGCAGGTCTTTTAAAATCGGGCTCGTATTGTACTGCTCCTGCAGCGACGCACCTTCCTCAAAGTATTTGCTCCGGATCGAGCGCTCGGATTTATCGACCGCATCAAAGCCCAGCGCTTTACAGATCTGCTGGCGCTCAACATCGATTTCCTCGATCACTTTGATCGTATGCTCCGTCACGCCGTCCTTATACAAATAAAATTCATCGCCATGGTTGTCGATAAAGCCTGTATTCAATATCGCAGGCGCCGGGTGGCTTTCCGGATTGCCGTTGTTCAAAGCCGGTTCCATGATATTTATCGCCGGCACGAAGCAGTCATACATCGTGTTCAGTTTCTCAAGCATGATTTTCGTGTGAGCCGCCGGGTACGCACTGAACAAGTTGTGTTCACTGTATAAAATGACTTCCGCTTCATTTGCCGTATAGTCATATCTTGCAGCGTATGTCAGTGACATCGATTCACCGATGTACACTTCAAGTTCGGGTCTTATTTCCTTTAAATACTGATGGATCAGAATGCTGAACATCGAGCTTGCACCATTGATATAGATCATCTGTCCGTCTTTAAGGTGCGGACCGATCTCCTTGAATATCTCAAGCAGGATGTTGGTCGGCAGACATGTCATGATGACATCCGCCTCCGAAACGGCAAGTTTCGGATCCTGTGTATATTGATGGAAATGGATCAGCTTGCCTTTGAAGCTCACATTCCCGTCTATGATATTGGGGTGCGGATCTTTCAGTGCACTTTTCGAGTGGTATAAAATGACTTCATGCCCTTTTTCCGTTAAATCTGCTGCTGCGACAATGCCGCCATTGCCTGCGCCTATAATTGCGACTTTCATTTATTTTATAGCTCCCTTGTAGTTTTGGATCAGTTCGATTGCGGGTATATCCGCCGGTGCCCAGTCAAGTGCACCGATATTTTCCCGGTTCATCCATTTCATGTCCACATGTTCCAGCATTTTGATTTCACCGGAAAGTATTTTTGCGTAATACGTCGTCAGTTCAACGATGCCGAAATCATATTCGTATACTGTCGTTGTTATTTTATCCAGTACGTCGATCCGGCATTCCATCTCTTCATCCAGCTCGCGCAAAAGCGCCTCTGTTTCAGTTTCGCCTTTTTCAATCTTGCCTCCCGGGAATTCCCATTTCAAGGCGAGATTTTTACCTTCGGGACGCTGGGCACATAATATTTCATCATCCGAATTGACGATGACCGCCCCAACGACCCTGATGTACTTTTTGTCCGTCATTTTTCAATTCCTTTTCCATTTTTCAATCATTATACCAGACTTACTTTACACTTAAAAATTGTAAGACCTCTTCCTTATCAGGCTGTGCAATGTTGTTCTTCATGTTCGCTGCTTCCAGGCCCCGTCCAATAATCGTTTCCATATCTGCGCGGTCGATGCCGAGATCATCAAATGTCAGGGCAAGTCCCAGCTTTTTTTTCAGGCTGTTGAACCGTTCACTCAAAGCCTCCGCACCAGAAAAGCCGATCATTTTCGCATGTTCATCCAGCCTCGGATCAAGACCCGCATTGACCACATACCATGCATCCATTGTGAATGCACACGCCTCCCCGTGCGGCACATCGTAATTTGAAGTCAGATAATAACTGAAGGCATGTGCCGCTGCAGTGCCTGTCTGGGAAAATGCCACGCCGGCCATCATGCTTGCGAGCGCCATGTTTTCACGTGCTTCAATGTTCATAGGTTCGTGATACACACGCTCCAGATTTTCAAACGCCAGTTTCGCAGCTGAGATTGCGATCGCATCGGATACGGGATTTTTATTCGCCGAACCGAGACAGTCGAGTGCATGGCACAACACATCGATGCCGGATGTCGCAGTTATGCGCGGCGGACAGGTCAAAGTCAGTTCAGGGTCGACGATCGCTGCTGCCGGATAAAGCCCCTGGCCGATGAGCGGCACTTTCAAACCGTTCGATTTATCGCTGATTACACTTGCAGGTGTCACTTCCGAAGCCGATCCGCTCGTTGTCGGAATCGCAATGAGCGGCAGCGCACGGCTGAAATCCTCATGTTCGAGCAGATGGTTGATATCAATGCTCTGCAAATAAACTGCACATGCCGCCTTCGCAGCGTCCATCGTCGAACCGCCGCCGATCGCTATGACACAGTCCGCTTCATGCTGTTCCATGACATTGACGATTTTCTGCACATTGTCGAGCGTCGGATTCGGGTTGATATCCGTGACGACATCTTTTATCCTGTCTCCCAATTGGGACTTTACCAGCCGGTCCAGGCCGTTTTCAATCTGGGAATTCGACATCACTATAATATAAGATGAATGATCATAGGACGATAAAACATCATTCAATTCCGAAAATATGCCCTGTCCAAAATGGATCTGGACGGGATGCTGAAATGAAAACATATTCACACTCCCCTTTTCTTAAATCTTATAATATCACTTTTAATCCACCAGCAATAAAAAAGCACCTCATCCGAGGTGCCTGAATTTCGGATCTATACGAGTTTTTTCATCTCTTCGGCCACGTGTTCCACTTCAGTGCCGACAACAACCTGGATATTGTTTTTACCCGGTCTGACGACGCCGTGGACACCTGCCGATTTCAACTGTCCTTCATCAACTTTCGAATCATCATTGACGTTGATACGGAGACGCGTCGTGCAGTAGTCGATCGTGTCGATGTTTTCCTTGCCGCCGAGGCCGACAAGCAGTTTATCCGCCTTCTGTGTATATTTATCATCGGCACTGGATTCTCTCACCTGAACATCATCGGAATCCACCGTTTCACCTTCAGTGCTGACGATTGAATCATCACGGCCCGGTGTTTTCAAGTCCATTACAGGAATCAGAGCCCTGAAAATGAAATAGTACAGAACGAAAAACACCAGACCCTGCACAAGCAGCATCCATGGCTGATTCGCAATCGGGTTATTCAGACTGAGCAGCATGTCGATGAGCCCAGCGCTGAAGCCGAACCCTGCGGTCCATTCAAATGAAGCTGCGATGAACATTGAAACACCCGTCAGGAGTGCATGCACGACATACAGTACCGGTGCCAGGAACATGAATGAAAATTCCATCGGCTCCGTCACACCTGTCAAGAACGATGTCAATGCCAGTGTCAGAAGCATCGAGGCCGCCGCCTTCTTATACTTGGATTTTGCCGTATGGTACATCGCAAGTGCCGCACCCGGCAGGCCGAACATCATGATCGGGAAGAACCCCGCCTGATAACGGCCGGTAATCCCCTGTTCACCGGTACCGGAAAGGAAGTTCGGAATATCATTGATGCCTACAGTTTCCCACCAGAAGATGGAGTTCAGGGCGTGATGCAGCCCCGTCGGTATGAGCAGTCTGTTTGCGAAACCATAAATCCCGGCACCTGCTGCCCCCAGGCCGAGGATGCCTTCACCGAATGATACGAGCGCACCGTAAAGGAACGGCCACACGAAATATAAAATCAGACTGACGAAGATCATGACGAATGAAGCGATGATCGGAACCGCACGGCGTCCGCTGAAGAACGCCAGGTACTCCGGCAGCTTCACATCACTGAACCTGTTGTACAGCGCAGCAGCGATCAGACCGGTGATGATACCGATCAGAACATTGTTTTCAATGACACCGAAAGCGGGATCCACCGCATCTGCCGAAGCGCCTGTATACATCGCAACCGCGTCCTGGCCGAGCAGTGTGATGACGACCAGAAATGACACCAGTCCCGACAGGGCGGCTGCCCCGCTTTTATCTTTCGACATTCCGAATGCCAGACCCACTGCAAATATCATAGCAAGATGATCCAGGATGGCGTTACCCGCATTGATCAGAATGGCTGCTGCCAAATTATTCTCTCCCCAGCCGTCCGGGTCGATCGCATATCCGACACCGAGCAGAATTGCCGCAGCTGGCAATACTGCAACCGGTAACATAAATGAACGGCCCATGTTTTGAATGTAGCGTAACATTGTTTTCCCCCTAATTAATTAAATGATAAAATACTATGTAATACGATATTTCTTACACAAATATACCACATAGAGTAAAATGTATAAATACACATATTTCATTTCTTCAATTTATTTTGTGAATTTTATTTCAAAAGGAGTCTGCAATGTCTTTACTTATAGAAAATATAACGATCGTTACACATGAGGCTGAATTTGAAAACAGATGGCTGCTGATCGAGGGGGAAAGGATTTCATCTGTCGGACATATGCCTGATGTGCCGAAGGCGGATAAAATCATCGACGGCGGCGACAATTACCTTCTGCCGGGAGCATTTGAAATTCATATCCACGGGGCAGACGGTGTGGATGCGATGGACGCCGATGAAAATTTCATCGAAAAAATCAGCAATCATCTGCCGTCAACGGGAACGACTTCTTTCCTCGCGACGACGATGACCGGCACATTCGAAAATATCAGTGCATCCCTTGAAAATTTAGCGGATTATCAATACAGCGGCGGCGCCGAAATGCTCGGCATCCATCAGGAAGGTCCGTTCATTTCGAAAGAACACCCCGGCGCCCAGGATCCAAAATTCATACTGCCTCCGGACGCAGATGAAATTCGCAGGCTGCAGGCCTTATCAAACCGCCAGATCCGTATCTTGACTTATGCACCGGAAGAAGACCCGGATTTTGAATTTCTGGGTACTTTGAGAGACCTGGACATCTTGCCGTCCGCCGGACACACCGGAGCCACTTATCAGCAGCTGAAGGATGCCACGGGCCATGGACTCAGACACATCACCCATCTCTATAACGGCATGCGCGGCCTCCATCACAGAGAACCCGGTGTCGTCGGCTACAGCTTTTTAGGCGATTCTTACGTTGAAATCATTGCCGACGGGATCCATTCGAACCCTGAAATGGTACGCCTCGCATATGATAATATCACTTCTTCAAGAATAATCATGATTACCGATGCCATGCGCGCCCAGGGACTGCCGGACGGGGAATACGACCTCGGCGGCCAGAATGTCTATGTCAACGGCAACGAAGCCAGGCTTGAAAGTGGTGTTTTGGCAGGCAGTGTACTGACCATGGAACAGGCCGTAAAAAATATGTTCGAGTTTACGGACTGCGGCTGGACGGACATAGTCAGGATGACTTCCTACAATGCACTGAAATCCCTTGATATGCTGGATTCCAGAGGATTGATCGAGCCCGGTCACCCGGCGAATCTGGTTATATATGACGAAGATCAGTCGCTTACGACGACCATCGTAAAAGGCGAAGTTTATTACGAAAAATAAAAACACCCGTCAACCGGGTGTTTTCATATTATAATCATATTTTTTGAATTTGACCGTCAGCGGTATGAACAGGAATATATACAGTGCAATCAGCACCCCTGTAAAAAGCACCGAAGTTGCCACAGGCAGGTGCATGAACGGGATAACTATGAAGACAAGGAGCGCCAGCACGATGACCGCCACATAGTCGAAAATGATTGATACTGTGGCAGGCTCTATATATTCTTTACAATCCGGACATTTTATCCGTGTTCTGGGCTTTAATGCATATCCCAGCAATTTTTGCCTGTAAGTCCACTGATGACCGCACATCGGACACTTTGCCACACTTCCACCCCGTTACATGTTTAATCGGTTTTATTCTTCTTCATCAAACTCATAATAGTCTGCCAAAATATCTTTGATCGCCACTTTTTCATCGGATTGGACCAGCTTGATGTTGGTGATGACACTGTCGCAGCCTTCTTCATTAAGGTGGCTGTTCAGCTTCTTCACCAGATTCAGCAGCTCGTCGATGTCACCTTCGATCGTCGTTTCCATCGGGCCGACGAAATGCGTCAGACCGCTGTTTTCAATGATATCGATAGAACTGTCAATATAGGAATATGATTTACTTTGACTAGGATGCTGCGGAAGTAATTGAACGCTCATAATATAATTCATGATTAAATCCTCCTCGTATAATTAAATGACTTGCTTTTATGATAACATTATTAAAAATGGATGACTAATAATCATAATGCATAAAAATTATATTGGAGGATTTATGGACACTAAAGCTTTTCAATGGCTCAATTTCATACTCACTTTCATCGCCGTGATCGCAATTTACTATTTCCTGCATGACAGCATACCTGAATATTTCAGAATCCCGCTGATGATTGGACTCGTCATCATCGTCGTCGTGAGTCTGATCGTCGCTTTCAGACGCGAAACGCCGGCACGGAGTAAAGATGATGATGATGGTGATCGGGAAAGATGAATAACGGCTGATAGACCTGTCTATCGGGCAAACCGCATCTCACTTGGCTGATAGAGCGTTCCTATCGGGCAAACCGCTTCTCACTTGGCCGGTAGAGCGCTCCACATATAAAGAGTGCCGTACATGCCGAACCGGCCCCACTGGTCTGTAATTTCATTTATATATTTTTTGCTTGGAGCTGCGTCCAGACCGTCCACCAGTCTGATGGCATTTTTTATGCCTGCATCTCCGACGGGGACGGCGTTTCTGAATTTCAACGTGCGCATCAGGACAGTGTTTGCGCTCCACGGCCCGATGCCGCGAAATGAAGTCAGATGTTTGAATACTTCATCGTAATCATCGAAAGTTTCCAAATATGATTTCGACAGCTCGCCGGACGCGACGCTTCCGAGCACGTCTTTGATGTACTCGGTTTTCCTTGTGGAAATTTGCATCTCCCGCAGCACTTCACTGTCGATAGCGGCAATCTCGCCTGCATCCGGCATCAAATAAAACTTCTCACCTTCATATTCAATATGATGGCCACAGTATTCGACCACTCTTCTTTTCAATACGTAGGCAAAGCTTTTCGTAATCTGCTGACCGAGTATCGACCACAGAAAAGCATCGGCAATATCCATTTTTCCGACCATCCGGTAGCCGTAGTGATCATCGATCAGCCCGCTGAGACGTTTATCCTTCCCCGCAAATTGATAAAAACCATCCAGATCATAATCAAGATCCAGCCAGTCTTCACAGTAGCCTTTAATCTCATCAATGCCCGCGCCTTCATTTACAGGTGTCTCTATAATCACTCCGCCGCCCGCAGACTCACTCAGCTTCATCAGCACCTTCCTGCCGTCGAACCACTCCGCCTTATAAATTTCATCACCGATGACTTTATACAGACAGTCATCCTGATGCTCCATATAATCCAGCGTTTCACCAAAGCGGTAAGGACCGTTCGCTTTTATTTCCATCATTTTCTGCCTTTCACCGTATCACCCTGCACGGGTTCTCGGCCGGAGGCGAACTGGATTCGGATGGAGTCGGCTTCATGCGGTTCAATATCATTCATCACATGAAAATGGAGGTGTGGCATATCCGATGCACCGCTGTTGCCGCACTGGGCGATCATATCGCCCGTTTCGACCGTATCACCCACTTCGACGAGTATCGAATTGTTTCTGAGATGGGCAAGGAGTGAATACTCATTGTTATCATGTTCGATGATGATGGCGTTGCCTTCAGGCGCATCAAGGTTCATCTTCAACGTCTCATTGTCGGGGATGCCGTCCAGTATTCTGACGACTGTTCCCGCCCGCGGGGCTGAAACCGGGCTGTTGAAAGCATAATACGACTTCAATGTTTCCGGATCGCCGTCATGGGCCCTGCCGTCTTTTTTACGGATGAAGTCATACGCATAGCGCTGGTGTCTGTGCGGATAATGATAATTGACAAAATTGTTCGTGCCGCCCCACAGAACGAACCATTCCTCGGTAAACGGCAGCTGATACCTGTTGATCGTCAGCTCCCGGTCCGTCTTGAATTTCTCATAAATATCAAATTGTACACCGATGATTTCACCTTCATTATTAAAGGCGGTCACGATCATCCGCTCAGTTTTGCCGTCCACCCAGCAATACCGCTTCACCCCGGGTTCCAGCTGCGACTGGTGCTTCAGAGTGAACTGCTCGGTGCCTTCCTCAAAATCTGCAGCGGCCTCTACGAAATCCTCCAAGGTCATCTGCTTTTTAAACGCCGATATCGTCTGCCTGTATATCTTCTCAAAGTTTTTGAATGAGAAATGGTATCCGAACTCTTCCGGATATATATTCTGCTCCATCATCATATCACCGTCCTTAATAATTTCATCATACATAAAAAAAGCGGACCCGTCACGGCATCCACTTTACTCAAGCGCCTCCATTATGATATTCGTCTGCCCTTCAAGGGACATCAGATCATTCGTAATAAAGTCATCTGCGGACACGATCAATATATTCCCGCTGTCCACATTCATAGCATCGGCCAATTCCTTTCGCAGCGCTTCTGAATCGGTTTCCGGTCTTTTATTCACCAGAATGTAATCAGTGCCGATGCCTGAGAGCTCCGAAACCTCAAACTGGTCAAAAGGCGTTTCGCCGATCGCATCCTCTACATCTTCAGCCACATTGAAATTTAAAACATCATACATCACTTCGGTCCCATAGGCGGAATATTCATCATACAGATAAAAGCCGTCGTCCCCTTCAACAAGCACCGCCGCTTCATGGGCGGACGGATCGAAAGACAGTTCCCGACGGTGCTCGGTCATCCTTTCCATCCAGCCGTCGGCAAGTTCAGCCGCCTTTTCCTGTTCTCCGAGAATGACTCCCATCTTATTCAGCTGAATCAGATAGATCCTGTCCCTGTATGTACTCAGCAGCTCACCGCTGTAGTTCAGAGGCAGTGTCGGGGCTATTTTTTCATAATCTGTACTGTGACTATCCTGACTGCTCGTGACGATGACATCGGGTTCGGCATCCCTCACCGCTTCAAAATCCTCATATTCTATGTATTCCACATCATCCAGATGTTCATTTACAAAAGTGTTATCCTCGACTGCGGCTGTCACTGCAGAAATATCAGCACCGAGAAGATGCGCATTCAACACATCCACCGGTCTCAGCAGGACCATACGCTCAGGATCTGCGGGAATTTCCATTTCACCGGAGTTATCGACCATGATACGCCGGGTTTCCCCGTCTTCTGAAACGCTGACTTCCCTGAAATTGCTGCAGCCGGTCAAAACCAGGACAAGGATGATTATCAGTAAACCTTTAATTTTCATATCCACTACTCCTAAAAAATATCTCCTCCATTATACAATAAAAAGACCGGTTGATAACCGGTCCTTTTTATATTTGATGTGTTTTTTCATAACGCATTTTTTCAAACTTCAAAGCACGTGCCCTGTGTTTTCTGTAGAACTCCAAAAATTTGTTCAAATTCTTTTCTGAAGATATGTTCATGGAGACTTCCACTTTATCATCAATCCAAAAATTTAAGATCTTGCCTGACAGCGCCCTTCGCTCTACAGTGACAATCGATATATCCGTATAATCAATTTCGTGACGGGTCACCCCTTCGTCGCCCCTCTCCAGATTTACGAATAATCTTTCGGTCGTCGGTATCAGTGCACCCTGGAAAATATATTGTCCGTCGCTTTCAAATTCAATTGTTCCGATCAAGCCGGGTCCAATACGTTCATTTTCTAAAAGTGCAACATTTGTTAAATTTGCATACACATTGCACAACCCCTTTTTGTTTTATTTATTTGTATTGCCTTTTCCCGTTGTGAGAATATTATAAACAATCTGTAACTTTAAAACAAGTACCCCGCACAACATTCCTATAATTCCGCCCAAAGTGTTTAAAATGACGTCATCGATGTTGGAAATGCGTCCGATTGGCAGGACGTACTGCAGCACTTCGATGGATATGGACATCAGGCATGCGAGTACAGTCGTCAAAAAGGGCTTTCTTGTCAATATATACAAAAATAAACCGAATGGTATGAACAGTATGATGTTCATGAGGAGCGAATTGACGATGGCCCTCGGTGTCGCGTACTCCAGAGTTTCGGTGATGCTTGAAAACGGCACCAGCTGGATCATCTGATTCGGATAATCCGTCGGCATCAATGTCACGAGAATCATCCCGACGATCGTTACCGTAAATCCGATATAGATTATCAAAGTCATTCTTCTTTTAAAATTGCGTGCATCCTTTCCGGCCGATCTGTTCAGAAATAAAAACACGATGACAATGATCATCATCAGCAGTATGAAAATCGGCAGAATCGGTGCAAACGCATGATAAAGTTCTATCAAAATAATTACCTCTTATCCTGTGTAAATTGCTGGTCGGTAAATGTCTTATACATTGAATGGGTATCCATCAGCTCGGCGTGGGTGCCGCTGCCGGTCAAATATCCATTTTCAATAAAGTAAATATTATCTGAATTGATGATGGTGCTGAGACGGTGGGCGATGACCAGAACCGTACGCCCTTCCATCAGTTCATCCAGCGCTTCCTGGACAAACCGTTCGGAACGAGAATCGAGGCTTGCGGTCGCCTCGTCCAGCATCAATATTTCAGGGTCTTTTAAAAATGCCCGTGCAATGCCGATTCTCTGGCGCTGGCCGCCGGACAGCTTGATGCCCCTCTCGCCCACTTCTGTATCCATGCCCGCATCCAGTTCTTCTATGAATTCAGAAGCATAAGAGCTTTCAACCGCATGTCTGATTCCTTCTTCCGTATACTCATCTTCATTCAGACCATAGGTGATGTTATCACGGATCGTTCCGGAGACGATGGCACTTTCCTGTGCGACATAGCCGATATTTTTGCGCAGATCATGCAGCGGAATATCAGTTATATCCGTGCCGTCGACCAGTATACGGCCCGAATCTGTTTCATAATATCTTTCAATGAGTGAAAATATTGTCGATTTACCGCTGCCGCTCGGTCCGACGAAGGCGACCTTCTGATCCGGCTCCGCCCTGAATGAGATGTCCTGAATGACCGGTGTATCTTCAATATATCCAAAGCTCACATTTTCAAACTCGAGGCTGTTGAAGTTCACAGTATTTTCAGAGAGTGTACCTGCATCCGGTTCGTCGTCCATATCGAGAATTTTAATGATCCTTTCAGTGGCGCCGAGGGCTTTATTCAGTTCGGTGAAAAACATCGCGAACATCGTCATCGGCATGATGATCTGGAACAGATACAGCAAAAAGGCGACCATCGTACCGATGGTCATCGTTCCGTCCGCCACGCGCAGTCCGCCGTAGGCGATGATCAGAATGATGACCAGCATCATCACAGTCGACATGATCGGCGAAAGAAGCGCGTTGATCACCGCTTCCTTCATACCATATTTATAGAGCACATTGATGCCTTTCTGCCCGGTCTGCCGTTCATAACCTTCCCCGTTGAACGATTTCATCAGACGGACTTCACTCAGTGTTTCCTGTGATGTGCCTGTAAATGATGCCGTTTCATCCTGCAGCTGTTTTGATATTCTGCCCATCCGGCGGCCGAGCGGCAGGATGATGACGATCGATATCGGCACCGCGATGAACATGATGAGTGACATCCTCCAGTCTAGTATGAACAGGATGATGACCGCACCGATGATCGACAGCGTGCCGTTGATGACCTGCGGAAAATGGGAAGTGATCAGGTTTTTGATGATTGCGGTGTCGTTGACCAGACGGCTGACCGACTCGCCGCTCTTAGTGGCATCAAAGTACTTCACCGGCAGCTTTAAAAATTTATCCCATACAAGTTCCCGGAGGCGCATGATGATCGTCTGACCGACTTTCGCCAGTATATAATACGCGAAACCGTCGAGCACGGCGCTTATGAGAAACAGCGCGATGATGACGGCTGCGATGCCTGCAGTGAACATTTCGGTGTTGAAGCCGTCGATGAACGACTGTGTCAGAAGCGGGACGATCAATGAACCGATCATGCCGAAAAATGAAAGTGCGATTCCTGCAATGAACATGCCTTTATTCACTTTCGTCTGATTCATCAGCCCCATGAAATCCTTGAAGGAAGCTGTGCGTTCTTTATTTTCCATAATAAATTCCTCTATCATATATATTTTCGTTAAAACTGTTTAGACCATACCCTGATATGATAAACTAGTTTCTAGCGAGGGGGAATAAAAATGAGTCTTGTGCTTTCAAATTTAACAAAAAGATTTGACGATTTTACAGCTGTAGATGATATAAATATTGAAGTGCCAACCGGCAGCATGTACGGTTTTCTCGGCGGCAACGGCGCAGGAAAGACGACCACTTTCAGAATGCTTTTAGGCCTGCTCACACCGACTGCCGGAAATATTACATATAATGATAAGAAAATCGACTATTCGATGACCGATAAAATCGGTTATCTGCCTGAAGAACGGGGGCTGCATCCGAAGCTCCAGGTCGATGAGCAGATCCAGTATCTCGCGAAACTGAAGGGCATGAAGAAAGCGGATATCGATAAACAGCTTGATTTTTGGCTGGAGGAATTTGAAGTCCCTGAAAATAAGCAGAAGAAGATCGAGAAATTATCCAAAGGGAATCAGCAGAAAATCCAGCTGATCGCATCCATCATTCATGAACCGGAACTGATCATCCTTGATGAGCCGTTCAGCGGACTCGACCCCGTCAACGTGGAGATTTTGAAAAAAGCGGTTAAAAATCTGAATGAGAGCGGTGCGACGATTCTGTTCAGTACACACCGCATGGACCATGTTGAAGAACTGTGCGAAGAGTTATGTATTTTAAATAAAGGCCAGCAGGTCGTCAACGGAAACATCGATGATATCAAATCCGACTTCGGCCAGAAAGAACTGGTCATCGAAGGCAGACATGACATTTCATTTTTAAAAGACTTTCCCGGCGTGCTCGACTTTAAGCAGAAGAGGAACAAGAATGTCATTAAAATCGCAGAGGAGAAGTATGCCGAAGATATTTACAATGAGATCATCAGGATCGGCTACTTCAAACGGTTCCAGGTGATGGAACCTTCACTGAACGATATCTTCATTGCGAAGGTGGGTCGTCAATATGAATAAATTCAAGACTACTTTCTGGCACACATATTTATCCAAAGTCAAAGCGAAGTCGTTCATCATCACAACCATCATCGTCATGTTGCTGATCGTACTTGCAGGAAATTTCGACAAGATCATGAACTTGTTCGATTCATCAGAGGCGATCAATACTGTTGAAGTCGAGGCGACCGAAGAATTTACGGAACAGTTTTCGGCAGTCCTCCCTGAAATCAGTGAGGATATCAGTATGACGGACAGTGACGGCGATATAGTGCTTACGGTGGAAGATTCCGTGCCTATCACTGCGACAGTCGAAAGCGAAGTTGAAATCAGCAGCGCCCAGCAGACGGAAATTGAACTGGCACTCGATTCGGTCAACCGCGAGATGGTTGTCAATTCACTGGATTTGACCGAAGAGGAAGCCGGATTGATGGCAGCTGAAATCGATGTCGACTTCCAGACGGCGGAATCGATGGAGGAAGGAGATTCCGGCGCGGCCGGAGAAATGGACGAACCAAACTATTTGAACATCGTTATTTTCTACGTCACCGTGTTTGTCATGTTCTTCGTCGTCATCAACTACGCCAGTCAGATCGGCACCGAAATTGCGATGGAGAAATCATCACGGGTGATCGAGATGATCGTTTCGAGTGTATCACCGGTCAACCATCTGTTTGCGAAAATACTGGCAATCATCTGCGTCAGTCTGACCCAGTTATTCTTCTTTGTCGCAACAATCATTGCGGTGATCTATCTGGTGGACATCGGCGCCATCATTTCAGAGTTCGGTCTTGAGGCAAATGACCGCACTCTGCCGATGATCATTTACAGCCTGGTCTTCCTTTTACTCGGGCTTGTGCTGTACTTATCAGTGTCCGCCCTGCTCGGTTCATTCGTGAGCCGGATGGAAGACCTGCAGCAGGCACTGCTGCCGATCACACTGATGTCAATCGGCGGTATGTATCTCGGAATGTTCAACCTGTTCAATCCGGATAACATGCTCGTCATAATCACAAGCTACTTCCCGTTCTTTACACCATTCGTCATGCCGCTCAGAGTACTCGACCCGGACACATCACACCTGACCGTCTGGATCGGCATGGTGATTGTCATCATCACCGTCATTATCGCCGTCTACTTTGCCGCACGCATCTATAAAGGCAGCATCCTGTCGACGGATAAAGGCATCATTAAAAACATCAGGAAATTTAATAAAGGCGAGTAGCATTTTGAAGAGAGCCGTCCCGGTGTCTGGGCACGGCTCTCTTTTGCTTGATTTTGGGAGTTTATGGGCGGCTCGTGCCATCGCGGGATAGCGAAGACACGATAGACCGCATCTCGTGCCATGGCGGAAAAACGAAGGCACGGGCCAGCCCCGACATGGCACAAAAACGATGTCGGGACAGGGGCGTTATCCCGACATGGCGCAAAAACGATGTCGGGACAGGGGCGTTATCCCGACATGGCGCAAAAACGATGTCGGGACAGGGGCGTTACCCCGACATGGCACGAAAACGATGTCGGGGCAGAGGCGTTACCCCGACATGGCACAAAAACGATGTCGGGGCAGGGTCGTTATCCCGACATGGTGCAAAAACGATGTCGGGGCAGGGGCGTTATCCCGACATGGCACGAAAACGATGTCGGGCACCGCTCAAAAACCAACATAAAAAAAGAACGCGGACTCATAATGAGCCTGCGTTCTTCTTCAGCCGATGATCTTTATTCGCCCAGGACGTCTTTGTCGAGCATGACTGTCAGATTATCGTGTTTCTGTAAAATTGTCACCGGGATTTCTTCTGTGATTTCACCGTTGAGCAATGCGTCCACGGCTTCACTTTTTGTCTCCCCGGAAGCGAGGAAAAGAATGGATTTGGTATCCATGATCGTCTCAAGTCCCATGGAGAGTGCGCGTGTCGGCACGTCTTCAATCTTATCGAAGAATCTTGAGTTGTCTTTGATCGTCACATCCGTCAGATCGACGACCTGCGTTCTGCTGTTGAACGGAGTGCCTGGTTCATTAAAGCCGATATGGCCGTTACGGCCGACGCCGAGCACCTGCAGATCGATGCCGCCGAGGTCTGCGATGATTTTCTCGTAGCTTTCCACTTCCGCATCCAGATCATCACTTTTACCATCCGGAATATGTGTGTTCTCCAAAGGAATATTCACTTTGCTGAAAAATTCCTCAAGCATGAAGTAGTGATAACTCTGCTTATCATCCCCGTCGAGCCCGACATATTCATCCAGGTTCACTGTGTGTACATTCGACAGGTCTATATTGTTTTCATTCAGCATTTCCGCCAGATACTGATACATTTTTTGTGGTGTGGACCCTGTTGCCAGACCGAGTGTGATATCCGGCTTTTTTTCAATTGCCTCATATATAAATTTTGCTGCTTCTTTGCTCATACCATCATAATCTTCAGCTGTAACGACTTCCATAGTAAACCTCCATTCAATCTTTTTCTATATCATTACTATACCAATAAGTTGAATAGACAACCATAAAAATTTAAAGGCTTCTAAAATTTTTTCACCCTTTCGTCAAATATTTTAACTAAGGTGAGTTGGCGGGGTACTGGAATCAGCAGTAAAATACTTCGTCAGGCACAAAATAAAAAAACAAGCCTTCATAAAGGCCTGTTTTTCAGATGATCATCTATTTTTCAACGTGATCGATGAATTTATTCAGCTCGCGGTTCATGACGATGCCGACAACCGGCTTCATCGTCGTGACGAGCACTTTCGCGCCCATCTTGCTGTTGCGGAGTTCCGAGCGGACTGAAATGTCAACACCGCCGTTATTCGGAACGACAGTGAACTGCGTCAGAATATCGCCCTGCTTCAGCCTTGAGCGGACGGTGACTCTCCTGTCCGCCTCATACTCGATGATTTCACTGCGGAAGCGGTACGTTTTCCCTTTAACATTCAAAGTTGTACGGAATTTGGTGCCTTCATCTCTTTTATCTGTTGAACTGTATTCAATATTATCCAGTATGCTGAAGATTTCCTGCAGTTTTGCATCGTCGTTCACAAATTCAAACACTCTTTCAGGTGTTGCCTCAACATCCTGCTTTTGATAATTGTAAATTTCCATTACCGATTCACTCTTTCCTGATTGTTATTGGATACTCTGTAATAATCATATCACCTTCATTCAATGTGACAAGTAATTCCTCAATATCCATCATTTCTTCTTCAAGCAGCGGCTCATTGACAATAAAAGAAGAGACCGATGAATAATTGGCATAAACGTCCTTTTCGCCGTCAGCCCGCTGAACAGGCAGATAGTCGGTGACAAGTGAATACTCACCCGTTTCCAGATGTCTGCCCACTTCATGAATGCCGGCAGGTATGATAAAACTCTCATTGCGGGCGGCATTCATCATTTCTTCTTCAGCGGGGACCAGTTCGATTTCTGCGTCCCTCGATTTATAATCCAGCTGCATACCGTCCGACAGATTCAAAATTAAATCAGACGTAAAAATGCCCATGGCAATCTCAATCAGACGTGTGCCTTCCGGATCATACGTAACGAGTGCGCCGGCACTGGTGTCACCACCGCCGATTCTGTATCTGCCCTCTTCGATGTCTTCGCCTATTTCATAGCTGCCTGAGGAAATCGTTACCGCTTCACCGGTTTCATCCGCCGTGCTTTCTACAGTCGCATTCAAAAAGTGGAAACGGTCCTCCATGCCGGCATGCAGCAGTTTATTGTCCTGTTCATAAAGTTCTGCGGCTTCTTCATTGATCTCAAGCGCTTCCCCGTCATACTTCTCGGGCATGATGCCTGAAAACCCGCACCCTGCAAGAAATAATGTCATGAGCAGTACACTAACTTGTTTCATGGGACTGTTCCCCTTTATAAATCCGCAGGTAATGCTCATTCGTCCCGAGCGGCCCGAGGCTGACCGACCGGTCACTCAGATCTCTTAATGTATTGAGCACGGCATTCACCGTGTCCCTGTCCAGTCCCGAAGTCGGTATACAGATCCGGTCATTGTTCAAGTAGAGTGTGTGCTCAGGCAGGGTGCCGAGCTGCCCCAGATTTTCTTTGCCTATGAATCCCTTGATATATTCATCAGTTTCCTTTTCACGGTTGTAAGTATAATAAACGTCTTTCTGATCTAAAAAGAAAATCTCATCCGCATACTCATCAAGGTTGTCCAGCAGGTGGCTCGCCACGATGATAATCTTGCCATCTTCCTTGATTTCCCTTAATACGCTGCTCACAAGCTCGACATTCACCGGGTCCAGTCCGTTCATTATCTCATCCATGAACATCACTTTCGTGTTCGCTGCGATCATCATCGCAAAGCACAGCCTCTGCCTCATCCCGAGGGAATACGTCTTCACCTTATTCTTCACATAGCTGTCCATATTCAGCCTCGTGATGATGTCATCAATGTTCTTTTTATCTTTATTCCAAATATCACGGTACATTTCTATATGTTCATAGCCGTTGAAATCTTCATAAAGCTCAGCCTGGTCCGGGAAGAACGTGACGATCTTATGCAGTGCCTTAATATCTTTCGAAGTGTTTTTATACTCCCTGCCGTCTATCGTAATGCTGCCCTCATGAATCGGTATGAAACGGATGATCGCATTGAACAGCGTCGTCTTGCCGGTGCCGTTCGGCGCAACCAGGCCGATGATCGACCCGTCTTCGATATTGAAGTTCACTTCGCTTAAAACCGTATGGTCACCATATTTAATGGTCAAATTTCTGACATCAAGTGTCATTAGTTTTTCCTCCTTTCAAGCTTGCCCGACCGTGTCGGTATCAACTTGAATATGAAATTAAAAATGATTTCCAAAATGATATATAAAATGATGAAGTTTATGATGATTCTCGGCACGCTGATATTTTCTGAAATCGCATATTCCCCGCTGATCAGCGGCTGAATCTGCATGTATGTCAGCGGATTCCACTCCGCCATGGCTGGAAACTGGAGCATCAGCACCGGGATATAAAAGACTGCAATCACAATAGTGATCGTCAAATATATATTTCTGAAGACAAAACTCAGTCCAGTGGACAGTTTGACGATGATATAACTCAGTATCATCGACAGCCCGGTCACCAGGAGCGAATATTCCAATATGCTGATGTATTCAGCATTGTCCCCGCCGAGAATCGACACGGGATAACGGATTGTCCCAGAATCGGCAGACAATGTATTGATCCAGTAGGAAATAAATACCCCCGCTATGACTGTGAGCCATATCAGCACCCAGGAAATGAACGTTCTGATCCGCCACTGGGCAGCCCAGGACAGCGGTATTCCCTGCGTGATGCTCCAGTTGTGTTCCTGATCCCTTGAGAACCGGTCTGCGCCGAGTATCGCAGCAATGATGAACGTCACGACACCGGAAATCAGGTTCACCAGGTTGAACAGCACGAGGGACGGTGACATCGGATTCCAGTCGATTTCCACATTTTCCTCCTGAAGATAATTCAAGAACCTTAAATCCTCTTCAAGCGTTTCTTCAGGCGGGATGAAACTGAGCAGCAGTTCCTGCGATTCAAAATCATCCGCCTCATAAAAGGACAACTGGTTCTCAGTCATCACGATGCCCTGCTCGACATAGTCGTCGACAATGTCCTCCAGCCCTTCAACCGTGTTGCCTTCTTTCTGATTCAATATATAGCGCTGGTTGCCGAGAATCTCCTGCTGTTCGGCAAGCTTATCGTAAATTTCCTGTCCTGCTTCCGACTCGAAATCCTCATCCGGCAGAACATTGAAAATTGCGAAAGTCTGATCATATTGTTCCCGTGTCTCTTCAAGCGGCAGTTCAATCGAGCGGTTTTGATACAACGTCGAAAAGCTCGCTATGAATAGGAACAGCGCGATCAGGAGGATGCGTACTTTCCAGTCCCGCAATATTTTCAATAAATCCCATTTGAACATACGCATATCAGCCCACCGCCCTTTCAAACTTCTGGCGGTCCATCCAGAAGACAATGACGAATAAAATGATTTCTGTGACGGCAATCGTCACTGCCAGCACTGTGATCCCGTTCACGAAAGTAAACTGATCCGACATCGTCAAGTAGTTCTGCACACCGTTCAAAACCGTTCCAAACTCAAAATAATTCTGAGGAAATATATGTGCAGGCAGCCCGAGCACCGTTTCCTCACTGCCGCCCGAATATATTCTGTTGAAAGCCACCAGTAAAAATCCGATGATCATGACAACGATGTCGTGCCTGAATACGAGTGACAGCACTGCATTGATGCGGACGAACAAATAGATCAGAATCACTGTCAGTACACCGGACTGAATCAGAAATGTGCTCAAAGGAATATTAAAGAAGTTCGTCTCCTCCCCGCGGTATCCATCCTGGTAGGCATACTGCGTGACATCCAGGGACAGCGGTCCGAAGCCGTGCAGCAGCCCGGTCACCAATATGAATAAAGTAATCAAAGCAGCCGTCGCAGCCGTCATAATTATGAATACCGTAACCGACTGATAAAAAATGTATTGTCTGAAACCCACCGGCTGACCGGCCTTTATTGTCCGGTGCTTTCTGTCGTCGGTCAAAATCTCACTTGCCACAAAAACAGTCAGGAATAAAATGATCAGCGGGCCGAAACCTGTGAAAAACGAATGCAGCTGCTGGAACGCACTTTTATTGTTGTAAATATGAGTGTTCACATCATCAAGCTCGCCCAGCGCATCCATCTGCTGAAAAATCGCCACCCGTTCAAATTCCTTCATCTGAAAATCACCGGCATATTCATCATCCAGATACTCATTGACATTCTCCATCTGAAATGACGGTGTCCTGGATGTCTGCAGATCGACAAGCCGGTTGATGTCCCCTTCATCGATGGCTTTTAAAAAAGACTGATTCAGTTCATAATTCTGTTTGGCCAAAGAGTATGTATCCACGCCTGTAAAAGAATTGACCGCAATATCCCCTGCATCCAGCCTCGATTCCTTCTGACCATATTCGGCATACGTTTCAAGCTCAATCTGTTCCTTGTCGATGGTCAGGACATTTTCATTATTGGTAACTGCCAAAGATACATAAAGCACAATCCCGATGACAGACAATATGAGCATCAACCTGTTCTTCTTATTGCGTACAATTTTCTTCGCAGTCTCCTTAAATATTGCTAAAAACATCAGCATCCCCCAAATAAATATAAATTTTCAATTTTCAATCAAAATTACATATATTATATCAATTATAGAAAACGCTTTCTTAAAATACAATTACTTCTTTCATTTTTCAGTCTATTCGATTAATATGGTATTAATAGAGGGGTGATTGCGATCGTTCATTTATCGACAGACAAATATATTTCCAAAGCGTCTTTAATAGAGTTTTTCGAACCAAAACAAATTAAAAAGTACGAAGACCGTTATGATGAATTACATTATGCCATTAAAAATTCAGATTATGTCGTCACAGCATGGGAAGACGGCAGACTGATTGGAATCCTCCGCTCCTCGGGCGACAATACTTTCACCCAATATATTAATAATTTTTTAATCCATGATGACTATGTTTCAAGAGGCATCGCATCCAAAATGCTGAATCTATATTTGCAGGAAACGGAGGATGTCGATGATGTTTACATCATCTCCGGCAGAAAAGTGACAAAGTCTTTCACAATCAACTGGTATCTTCATAAAGGCTTCGAACAAATCACTTCCCTCGATAACTTTCATGTATTTCGAAGAAGTAAACAATAGGATCTGCTCACTTGTCACCGGTTCATGCCTGTGAGTGAGCAGATTTTTATTTTGCCTGCTCATCCAGAGTGATTTTCCGACGTAAGTGAGCAGGTATTGCCGCCGCCTGCTCACTCAAGGTGATTTTGACTCTCATGTGAGCAGATTTCATTCAGAACTGCTCACTCAGGGAGTTTTTCCGGCGTAAGTGAGCAGGTGCATAGACGGCAAGCTGTGCAGATGGGGAGTAATCCTTTGCCATCTAAACGGGAAACGGCCTCTGCCGTGCAGATAGACGCCGAACCGACCCCAACTGCACAAAAGACCGCCATCCATGTGCAGATAAGGCCAAATCATTACCTATCTGAACGCACCTCACCCAAATCCCGCCCCATGCGGCTCCTCATAAAACATAATTCAGCCGTCCGGTCTCCATTAATGATAAAATTGTATACATAGTGTTTTATATCAGAAGGATAATTACTATCAATCACGTTACTATGACTGCCAAACGTCTTTTTCTTTACATTCTTGGATTGTTCGTGCTGGCGCTCGGGGTCAGTTTTTCGATCGAGGCGCACCTCGGTGTTTCACCGGTGTCGTCACTCGCCTATGCCTTCACTTTATCTACAGGCATATCCATCGGACTGATGACGATTGCAGCGAATATTATTTTTATTACGATACAGGTGATTTTAAGCGGACGGTTTTATTTGAAAGAAGCTTTCATGCAATTACTGATTACATTCTTATTTGGCTTCTTTATGGATTTCACATTATTCCTCGTGCAGCTCCTGCCTGCACCTGAATCCATGGTGATGCGATGGGTGTTCCTGATCATCAGCCTGTTTGTCATTTCACTCGGGCTGCTCGCCTATTTCAATGCGAAATTCCCTTTGATGCCTTATGACGAACTCACTCATGTCATCAGTGAACGGTTCAATATACAGTTCAGTAAAGCCAAAATCACAAGCGATCTTTTAAATATTATTGTCGCCGGCATCATCAGTCTTATCTTCGTACGGTCGCTCGGCTCGATCGGCATCGGTACTCTGGCGGCCGCATATTTTGTCGGTAAAATTGTCGGCTGGCTGATGAAACATTATCAGGAAGGTCTGCTGAAATGGGTGAACAAAGGCACAAAAGATATTGCCAAGAAGGATTTAATTGAACAAAAATTATTTGAAGAAGATGAGAATGTTTAGATTCACTTAAAAAATCGATCAAAAAAGACAGGCTTATCTGCCTGTCTTTTCCATTTTATATGAAGTAATTTCCGAGAACGCTGTTCACATCGTGGACGACCACAAACGCATTTTCGTCGTATCTCTTGATCAGACGTTTCAGCCTTGTCAGCTGTGATTTATTGATGACGACATATAAAATATCTTTATCCCGTTTGGAATAAAACCCTCTGCCGTCCATGATCGTCACGCCGCGTCTGATCTCCGTATTGATCATTTTACCCAGCACTTCCGGCTTCTCCGAAATGATGGTGATCGCCTTCTTAGGATTCATACCTTCTATAATAAAGTCCATCACCTTGGTCGCAACATACAGCGCGATGATTGTAAGCAGCCCCTGCTCAAGCGTCAGCACCGTCAGCACACCGATGGTCACGATGATGACGTCGAAGAATAACAGTGCATAAGAGACATTGACATCGAGAAATTTATTGGCCATGCGGGCTAAGATCGTCGTCCCCGCAGTTGTCGCGCCGATACGGATGATCAGTCCGATACCGAGTCCGATGAACAGGCCGCCGAAGACCGTGTTGACGAGAATCTCCCCGGACTGGACCTGCCAGTCTTCAGTAATCCATAACATCAATGAAGTCATTGGAATCGTAAGTATCGTATAGTACATCGAACGTTTGCCCAAAAATTTAAATCCAACAATCAGTATGAAAAAGTTGAGCACAAGGTTACTCGCTGCCGTCGAGATTCCGAAAGCATAGTAGAGGATGATCGAAATACCGATGAAGCCGCCTTCACCGAGGTTGCCGGCAATCATGAATGAGTTGACACCTATTGCAAATAAAAAGGAACCCACAATAATTGTCACGAAGTTGATTAAAGTCTGCATCGTTATCTTGGGGTTCCAGGATAACTTTCTCTTTTCAAAATTGGTTTTTCTGAGTTTTTTTCTGATCTTCATCGATATGCCTCCTTTTTATTTGTAATCACCGGTATATCATATAGCCTTCAGTATAATATTTCAACACGGTGAGCCTATGTTGAATTATTCTTACTATTTGCCAAGGTCCAATAAAGTGATTCTGCGCTTCATGACTGTAATCGACGCATCGGCATAATCATGTAGATCTCCGTCAATATTCATATCCTTCAGCCCGATTACGCTAATCTCCACATTTTCAGATATTAAATAGTTCACTTTAGGATGGTCGGCAATTTTACCGGTCACGGCGAGAAACATGATATGAACCGCTTCAACAAGATTGACCGGTTCGATATTGATGATGTGCAGCAGACCATCATCAATTTCAGCGTTTTCTATCAGCCGGGTTAAACTGCCGACAGAAGACATCGTCGTCACTATCGTCAGATGTGCGTCTGTTTCAAATTCCTCATTATCGGTTTTAATATTCACTTTATATTTTTTCAATTTAAGCAGCATGTTGATTCCGGCAAAAAGATAGGCAAATCTGCCAATCTTACTTTTCATACCGGAACCGATTTTTGCGAAAGCTGTCATAAAAGACCCGAGAGCGATCAAGTAGCCTGCATATGTATCATTCATTTTAATCGTATCTGAAGAATATGTATTTTCGGCATCAATCCTGCCGATGGCCTTTTTCGCATCCAGCGGAATCTTATGAACACGCGCCAAATCATTGACCGTCCCCGTCGGGATGATGCCTATCGGTATTTGAAGTTCTTCCAGGCACATGCCTTTGATGACTTCGCCGATCGTGCCGTCACCGCCGGCTATGATGATAAGATCCTTGCCGCACGCATACCGCCTGGTGATTCCTTCAGCTCCATCTTCAGGTGTATATTTGATCATCACCTCAAAATTTTGAGCATTCAACTGACGGATCAGCTGCTCTTCAAGAGAACCATTACGCCGCTGTCCGGCTTTTTTATTTATGATTGCCAACGCTTTTTTCATAAAATCCCCCCTCTGGACTAAGAAAATAAAATTCCCGTACGATTAAGTAAGTCATTCCCGACGACTTAATCGGGTAATCAAGCATATTCCGAGCACACGCCATATTCTCACCGACTTAATCGGATTCCGCCAAATATTCCGAGCATATGCCATATTCCCGTCGACTTGATCGGATTCCACCACATATTCCGAGCATATCATGCATTCTCACCGACTTGATCGCCTCACCGGCAGGTCCGCTCTAAAAAAGACACAGTCCTCTTCTGGACTGTGTCTGAATACTATTGAAACTGCTGTTCTGCAATATTCAGTGCACGCAGCATCGAGGTTTTCTTATGGTGGTGGTTTTCAAATTTCTTTAAAATATCGTCGACAGCGTTTACGCCGCTCACGATATAGTCCCCCTTGTTCAGCATGATGCATTCAGCTCTTGATCCTGCAACCACATCTGAAATTTCAGAGCGTGTCGGGATGCCGCTTTTGACAAGTGATTCCAGAACCTGGGTCGCCCAGATTACCGGAACGTGCGCCGCTTCGCATATCCACAGCAGTTCTTCCTGAATTTCACTCAGTCTTTCATAACCGATCTCGACAGCCAGGTCGCCGCGTGCAACCATGACACCGAATGGTCTTCTCGCACTGCCGCTCGCGATGATGCTCGGTATATTATCTATCGCTTCGGCAGTTTCGATCTTCGCGACCACAGGCAGCTCCGCCTTCTCTTCTGTCAATTCTTTTTCCAGAGCTGCCTCAATCGTCGCGATATCTTCATCTGATTTGATGAAGGAAAAGGCGATGACATCTGCATTTGCCGCTGCGAATTTTAAATCCACGTAGTCTTTTTCAGTCAGAACGGAAAGTCTGATGTCGAGGTCAGGAAAGTTGATCCCCTTTTCCGTCTTCACTTTGACGCCGTTTTCCTTGACGGTTTTCACCGTTTCACAGACAAGGCCGGCGTCCCTGATTTCAACGACTTCCGCTTCAATATGTCCGTCATCGAGTTTCACAAGCTGTCCTTTGTCCACATTGGACAGCACTTCAGGTACGGTCGTATTGATGGCGATTTCTATACCGTTCGACAAGGTCATCGCTTCCTGGTTGGACAGCAGAAATTTCTCCCCGACCTGCAGCTTCGGATTGCGTTTGGATGTGAGCAGATTTTTTATACGGATTTTCGGCCCGCTGATATCTATCAGAATCTGGCAGTTCCGCCCGCTCTCTTTTGACGCTTCCCTGATATTTTCAATCATTTTCTTCCAGACGCTCTCATCATCATGGGCACAGTTGATGCGTGCCATATCCATGCCTGCTTCTATCAGATCACTGACCATTTCTTTATTATTCGCCGCTTCCGTAGGCATCGTCACCAGGATGTGGGTGTTGCGGTCGTCGCTGCCTGCGCCGAATATTTCATCAGTGTGTTTATTCAGCAGATTATAACGGTTTTCAAATGTTTTCATTGAACGGTAATCGATCGATTCATCTTCCAGCTCGCTTCCTGCGACCAGGCTCAATGTTTTAGTGACGGCGTTCAGAGTGCCCATCACATCGACTTCGAGACGTCCGAGTGAGGAGACACCCCAGGGGATCAGTTCCTCCTGAAGGTGTCTCATATCTTTCTGTCTGAAGGCCATGTAGTTTGCCAAATTCTGTGCACTGTCCTGATAAGGCCCGCGAATATCATATTGAAGCCAGGAATTATACAGCTTTTCCCCTTCTTCTGAAACATCCGCCCTCACCTGTAAAATTTCGTTCAACACTTCCATTGCTCTGTTCTGCATAATCTAGCCTCCATTTCAAATTTCAAAAATACCCGCCCTCACATGTGCAGGTAATCAATAGCCGATTTTATACATATAATAGATCAACTGAAAATAACCGATGTGGAATATCGTCCATAGGGTGAACCCTATTCTGTTGTCATAGATGGTTACGCTGTAGCCGATTGCCTGCAGTATGAAATACAATGCCACGGTAATCAGAAAGAAAATCACTGTAATGGCCAGATACCATGACCGTCTGTATACAAACACTGCTTTCAGCAGTACCGCGATGATGATCGAGACGATCAAATGCAGCACAATCTCGAACACAATATTCAATGGCCCCGAATAGATGAAATCCACATTCAATAATAAATCCATCAAAGGAATGCCCGACTGCATCTGTATATATGCGAACATCAGTACAAGCAGCAATCCTGTTATCGTGCCTGTGATGACACCTGAAATAAAAATTTTGTTCATTTTCATGTCCCAATTCCATACAATTTATGGCGTAAAATTTCAAACGGTTTTACATAAACTTCATTTGTAGTATACCATATATATATGCAGCATAAGTTACTGTAAAACGGTGAAATCACAAGATTGGAATGATGGCATGAAGTCACTTTTACCCTTCCTAACATTCAACGGCAATGCGATGGAAGCGCTGAATTACTATAAGGAAGTTTTCTATGATCTGGATGTTGAATATTTGCAGGAGTACGGGCCGGAAACTCCGGAATTGACGGGGAAAATAATGCAGGCGGTCATCTCCCTGAACGGGCAGCAGATTATGCTGAACGACAGCAGCCTGCCTGAAGAGTTCAACTTCACCCCGAGCATGTCATTTTATATAGAATGCAGGGATTTGAATGAAATAGAACTGTATTACAGAAAATTAAAAAGGAATGCCGCAATACTGGTGCCGCTCGACGAATACGGCCCCGGCCGCCATTTCGCCCACGTCCAGGACCGGTTCGGATTATCCTGGCAGCTCAATTTCAGCAAATAAAAAACCGCCCCTCTTTTCAGGGGCGGTTCATTTTATGATTACAAGTTGATGATGCTTACCAGTCTGCCTACGAAAGACTTTTTAGTCTTTTTCTTATTATCAAGTTTTGCATTGTTCATAGCGATTGTCTTATACTCTTTGATTTTTAAATCTGCTGAATAACGATCTGATGCGAACATTTGATTCACACTCCTTATTTTGAAATTAATTTTACTCACAGATACTTGTACGACTTATCTTCACTTATTACAATATCAGTAACACCAATGCTTTTCAAGTTTTATGTGATTTAATTCCTAAAGTTATTCTATTTATAATATTAAGATAATTCAAATATAAAAAAGAAATTTTTATAAAAATATTTCATTCGAAATCCGCTACATTTAAATTATTACCGTATTGTGGATATATATTCATATTGTTATCGTTTTCATGTATTATTGAGTGAATTAAAGATTCAGCCGTCGTTTCCCATTCATTCAAACGATGAAATTGGTAGACAATTGGAATCGTTCCCATCATATATTTCCACAAAAAAAGAGGCATACCTGCCTCATCCGGATCTACTAATTTTTATTTTTAAGAATGGCCACACTCAGCTCATGACCGATTTTAAATTTTTTATCCTTATAATTCTCATTCAGATGCCTGTCGATCTTTTTAAGCGTTTTTTGACGGTGTTTCTTTTTGAATTCCACCAGACCGCGGTATGTCCCGAGCCTCCGGCTCAATTCCCAACGGTCATATTCAACCTTGTAATTTCTCTTATACAGATCTTTGATATCGAAATTATGGTCCTGCCATTCCTTTATCCACCGGACAGGAAAGTTGCTGATAAGATTTTCATTTTTTTCTTTATATAATCTGGAATCCACTTTATATTTTTTTCTTTTATGATTGATGATTTTCATCGTCTCTTTGATCACGTCGGTTTTTCTTTCAAAATGGATATCTGCGATGATCAGACAGCCGTCCGGTTTCAAAATTCTTTCCACTTCTGCGATTGCTTCTGTCCGTCTGAACCAGTGCCACCCGCTGAGGACAAAAACGATATCATATGTTTTTGAAGGCAGTCCGGATGACTCGGCACGTTTTAAGTTGAAGTTCACTTTATTATTATCTTTAAATTTCTCTTTGCCGTAATCGATGAATTTCTCCACCGGATCGACTGCATCCACAATGCCGCCTTCTGCACTCAATAGATCACTCAAAAACCCCGGACCTGAACCGAAGTCGGCAATTTTCGCACCGGAAAAATCGATGCCTCTGGCTTTCAGACCTGAAAGAAGCTCATCCGGGATCGTTTCACGATTACTGATATATTCTGCAGCAATACCATCGTATATCGCACTCATACTTTTCACCTCAACATTATAATATCATCATTAATATTGTTATCATAATGTAAAGGTCACATTAAAATTGTAAATTAATACTGGTTTTCAAGCAATCGCTTCATTTCCTGTATTTTTCCGGCATGAAGGCCCTCATGTAATATAACAAAGCCGGCAAGCTCATAGCTTGTCTTCATGCCCATGAACGGCTCTGGCAGCGGTTCTTTAAGGCTGTCTTCACTCAGCCCTCCGTATTCTTTCTGCTGCTGATCAAGCAATGTTTTGATCTCATCCACCGACGGCGTTTCATCATCGAAGTCATCCGGGCTCGTGCCGGTGCCGAAATACTTTTTAAAGCGTTTTTCCACATCATCATTTTTACCCAGCAGCCTGACGAGTTCAGATTCCATAAGCGCGATGACATGGCCGAACTGCCAGTGCAGATTGTTATTGAATCCGGCAGGTACGATATCCATCAGATCATCGTCTGTATCTTCCAGGTGATACTTGATCCATCCTCTGACTGATTTTAATTGAAATGTAAGTAACTCTTTTTGCATAATAATCCCTCTTTCTTTATCATAGTGACAGTATTTATTTATATTATACCTTTATTTAAGCATGAAGCGAGGAGGTTGATTTTATGACTAAAACTTTACTGGTTCTAATACTCATGGCTGTATTGGTTTTTGTGCTCAATTTCGTCTTCGGAATGATCCCGATGATTGCCGGATACAGTCTGCCGCTTGCACTGTTTCTTGGAATCTCTTTGGGATTTTATATATATACATTGATAGACAACAGGATCGGATAGGCGGAAACGCTTGATTATTTCGGCAATCGGAATATAATTATAGGTATTCTATTTATTTAGGGGATAGGTATCTATGTCATCACACAATGAACAGAGACCGGATTACAGACTGATCATCATTCTGCTTTCCGGCGCTTTTGTCGCTTTTTTATCCAATACTTTTTTAAACGTTGCGCTGCCGTCGATCAAAGATGAGTTCGGCGTAACGACGTCGACCGTCCAGTGGGTGACGACGGCGTATATGCTGGTCTCGGGCATCGTTGTCCCTACGACCGCATTTTTAATGCAGAAATTCAGTGCCCGTAAGTTATTTCTGACTTCCATACTCCTGTTTCTCCTGGGAACGGCAGTTGCGGGCTTCTCACCGACATTCACGGTCTTGATTCTGGGACGCATGCTGCAGGCATCCGGCTCTGCAATTTTAATGCCGCTGCTTATGAATGTGATGATTACGAGCTTCGCACCGGAGAAACGCGGAACAGCGATGGGCGTATTCAGTCTCGTCATGTTTTTTGCCCCAGCCATCGGTCCGACACTTTCAGGTTTTGTCGTCCAGACATTATCGTGGCACTGGCTCTTTTATATGATGATTCCCATCTTGCTTATAGTGCTTGCAGTCGGATATTTCCAGCTGCCTGAAGTCGGGAACAAATATAATGCCAAACTGGACATTCCTTCAGTGATACTCTCCACCATCGGTTTCGGCGGTATCCTTTACGGTTTCAGTGCTGCCGGAAACAGCGGCTGGGCTTCATTTGACGTGATGCTCACATTGCTTGTCGGAATCATTGCCGTCTATATATATGTCATGAGACAGACGAAGATGGAAAGCCCGATGCTCGATTTCAAAGTGTACACTTTTCCGATGTACAGACTGTCCGCCATCATCATCGGCGTAAACAACATGGCGCTTTTCTCCGGTATGATACTGATGCCGATTTTCTTGCAGGAGATCCAGGACGTTTCACCACTAGAGACAGGGCTTTTATTACTGCCGGGCGCACTTATAATGGGTCTGCTCAGTCCTTTGTCAGGGAAACTTTTTGATATATTCGGTCCGCGGAGACTTGCGGTCACCGGCCTTGCCATGGCGGCTGTCACAACATTTTTCTTCAGCCGTCTTGAAATCGATACCGGATTTGGATATCTGCTCACCGTCTATGCGATCCGGGCAGTCGGACTGACACTCGTCAACACACCAGTCATGACAAACGGCATGAACGACCTGCCGGCACGCCTGACGCCACAC
This sequence comes from Lacicoccus qingdaonensis, assembly GCF_900101075.1. Classification (GTDB taxonomy): domain Bacteria; phylum Bacillota; class Bacilli; order Staphylococcales; family Salinicoccaceae; genus Lacicoccus; species Lacicoccus qingdaonensis. The sequence goes on from NZ_FNFY01000002.1 coordinate 171,450, forward strand.
GGCTCATCCCTTAACAGTATGCTGCAGCAGGTCAGCGGTGCAGTCGGCACAGCACTCCTGATCACCATCATGCAGAACTGGACGAACTTCAGGCTCTCAGGAATCGCAGAACCGACATCGGCACAGATGAACCAGGCGATGCTCGACGGCATCAATCTTTCGTTCTTCATCGCGTCCGTGCTGCTGTTCATCTCAATGGTGCTGTCGTTCATGCTGAAACGTGTGACAGCCAAACAGACGATCCAGCCAGGGCTGACCCGGGCAAGGGTCATCGAACCCGACACACTCAACAAAAAGAAGTAGAATCCGCACCGGATTCTACTTCTTTTCTATTCTCCCGCAGCCAGTTCAGCGATTTTAACGATGACCTGTGCTGATTTTTCCATATCATCAGCCGAAGCATATTCGAATTTACCGTGGAAGTTTTCACCGCCTGTAAAGAGGTTCGGCGTCAGCAGCCCCTTATAGGATAACTGGGAACCATCCGTTCCTCCCCTCACCGGCTTGATATCCGGCGTAATGTTCAGCGATTCCATCGCACGGCTTGCGTTTTCCACGATATGCATCTTCGGTTCAATCTTATCTCTCATATTGTAGTACTGATCTTCCATATATAAATCCACACGGCCCTCACCATATTTTTCCTGCAGCATCTTCACATTCGTTTCCATCAATGTCTTTCTAGCTTCAAAATTTTCCTTATCGAAATCACGGATGATGAACTGCGCATTTGATTTTTCCACGTCGCCTTCTACGCCGACCAGGTGAATAAAGCCCTCATAGCCGGATGTGTATTCAGGAGTATCATGTTCATCGAACTTGCCGATGAATTCCGCAGCCATTCTGCCCGCGTTGATCATTTTGCCTTTTGCGGTGCCCGGGTGGACGCTGTTGCCTGTGAACGTCACTTCTGCACCTGCAGCATTGAAGCTTTCATACTGCAGTTCGCCGATCGGGCCGCCGTCGACGGTGTAGGCATATTCAGCTCCGAAAGCTTCCACATCAAATTTGTGCGGTCCCCGTCCGATCTCCTCATCAGGCGTAAATCCAACGCGGATTTTGCCGTGTCTGATTTCAGGATTGTTCTTCAGATGCTCCACCGCAGTGATGATTTCAGCGATGCCCGCCTTGTTGTCCGCACCGAGCAGCGTCGTGCCGTCGGTCGTAATCAGTGTATGCCCGATATACCTTTTCAATTCGGGATATTCATCCGGTGACAGGGCAATATTTTCAGATTCATTCAAAACGATGTCCCCGCCTTCGTATTCAACGACCTGCGGTTTTACATCCGTACCCGTAAAATCGGTTGCGGTATCCACATGCGCCAAAAATCCGATGACCGGCACATTTTCCACGTTTGCAGGCAGTGATGCAAACAGATACCCTTCGTCATCCAGTGTGATCTCTTCCAGTCCGATTTCAACAAGCTCTTCTTTCAATGCTTTCAATAAGTCCCACTGCTTGTCAGTGGAAGGCGTCGTTTCACTGGATGCATCCGACTGCGTATCATATTTTGCATACCGCGTCAGTCTCTCAATCAGTTTGTCTTTCATTCCGATTCACTCCAATTTGCTTTTCTTTCATTTTATCATAAGCACTATCACTCTTATTTGAATTGACACATGTTAAAATAAGGTAAAACAGTGGAGGTAAGCTATGGAACTTGGAATCAACACTTTTGGTGATGCGATATTTGACCCTCAGACAGGCAGGACGATCAGCCACGGCGAAAGACTGAGCAACCTTGTGGAAGAAATTGAAATGGCAGATAAGGTCGGGCTGGATATTTTCACGGTCGGTGAACACCACCGGGAGGATTACGCGGTGACATCTCCGGATGTCGTCCTTGCCGCAGCGGCTTCACGGACAAAGAACATAAGACTGTCGAGCGGCGTGACAGTGCTGTCGTCCGATGACCCGGTCAGGGTTTACGAGCGGTTTTCCACGTTGGACGGCCTTTCGGGAGGACGGGCAGAAATCATGGCCGGACGGGGTTCATTCATCGAATCATTCCCGCTTTTCGGCTACGACCTGAATGACTACAATGAATTATTCGACGAGAAACTGGATCTTTTATTGACACTGCAAAAAGGCGGCAGGATCAATTGGAACAGCAATATGAGAGCGTCCCTCCAGGATGTTGAAATTTTCCCGAAGCCGATGCAGGATGAAATTCCGGTCTGGATTGCGAGCGGCGGCACACCGCAGTCTGCAGCAAGGGCGGCACAGATTGGCCTGCCGCTCGTACTCGCCATCATCGGCGGCAGCCCGTTCCAGTTTTCGAGAGTCGTCGACTTTTACAGACAGATCGGCGCCGAGGCCGGCCATTCCGGAGATCAATTGAAAGTCGGCACGAACAGCCACGGATTTATCTGGGATACGGACCAGGAAGCAAAGGACATGTTCTTCCCGGCGATTTCACAATCGATGACGAATATCGGCCGTGAACGCGGCTGGGGTGCCTATTCAAGAGACAACTACGAACGGATGATCGAGCCCGACGGCGCCCTTTATATCGGCAGCCCGGAAACAGTCGCTGCCAAAATCATCGAGTTGAAAAAACGCATGGGCATCGACCGGTTCACACTCCAGACACCTGTCGGCACAATGCCGCATGAACAGGTTTTAAGAACCATCGAGCTGTTCGGCACGAAAGTCGCCCCGATTGTCAGGGAAGCAGTGAAAGAGATGGAGGAAAAATAAAAGGAATCCGCAATTGAATCGCAGATTCCTTTAAATTTAAGTTCTGCACCGCTTCGTGCGGTGCATTTTTGATTTAAATCTATTCTTCAACCCTGACCAATTCCGCTTTGACCACCTGATACTTCGTCAATTCAACCGTCTGTCCGGATTCATTTTCAACAGGAATGAAATCATTCGCAATACGTGAATATATCCTGCTGATCGGCCCCTTCACCTCCACATTTTTAAATACTTCACCCGTCGAAACCGTAATATCATAAACGTGTATTTTCTTTGCCATAATATCCCCCTTTCCGATTTAAATGAAGCACTTTCATACTTTTGTCCATTTTACCATACAGTCAGTATACAATCTTCCATTTCAATGAAAAATCGCACGCTCATTATAATTCAGAGCCGTGCGATCTTTATTTTAAGTAAAATCTGTTGTCAGGCCCGCTTCCAGTTCATGGCGTTCAACTGCAAGAGTGATCAGACGGTCAACGAGTTCTCTATAGCCCACACCCGACACTTCCAGCAGTTTCGGATACATGCTGATGCTCGTGAATCCTGGGAAGGTATTCACTTCATTTACATAAATGCTCCCGTCTACACACAGGAACATATCCACTCTCGCCATACCTTCACAGTCGAGCGTTTCGAACGTTTTCAACGCAACATCCTGCAGATTTTTAACCGTTTCCTCATCCACTTTCGCAGGAATCTCAAGTGCTGCACCGTTTTCATCCGTATACTTTGACTCATAGGAATAAAAGCCGTCATCCGGAATGATTTCACCCGGCACCGATACGAACGGATTTGAATTGCCGAGTACGGACACTTCGACTTCGCGGCCTTCGAGCGCACTTTCCACGATCACTTTTGTATCATACTTGAAAGCAAGTGCCAGCGCCTCAGAGAAACTGTCTTCATCTGTCACTTTGGATACGCCGACAGATGATCCCTGATTGACCGGTTTTACAAACATCGGCAGACCGAGCTTCTGTTTTACTTCGGCAAAGTCCACATCATCTTTTTCATGATGTTTGAAGAGAATGCCCTCTGCAACTCCGATGCCTTCAAGTTTCAACAGACGTTTCGTCATATCCTTGTCCATGCATACCGCTGAACTTCTGATGTTGCATCCGACATACGGAATTTCCGCAATCTCAAGCAGCCCCTGCACCGTGCCGTCCTCTCCGAATGTACCATGAAGGACCGGCAAGATGACGTCCAGTTTCACGTCGGCAGGAAGCCCTGCAAGCTGTCCGGATGGACGTACCGTGAGTTTATTGGCAGTCTCGTCTACACTCAGATCGGCAATCCGTTCATTACCGGGGGCATGAAGCCACTTCCCCTCCTTTGATATATGGATCAGGGTGATATCATATTTATCCTTGTCCAGCACTGTTAAAATACTTTCAGCAGAGCGCATTGAAACTTCATGCTCCGTCGACTTTCCGCCATACAGCAGGCCGATATTTAATTTTGTCAATTGAACCACTCCAGATTGTTAAGAATCTCTATTTCATTTAACACAAAACTTTTCTCAATCATATTAACACATTACCCATTTACAGTCGCTGAATTTTATCATTTCTCCGTCAAATAAGCATTCGTTTACATTCAAATTTACAATATGTAATTGTAGCTTCATATAAAATTAATAATCTTTCATTACAATGGTTGGTACGGTATATGAATTACACAACAGTTATTGTCTTACAGGAAGGATGTTATTTATTTTGAAAATACTTGTCACCAATGAAGATGGCATATTTTCAGCCGGCGTGATCGCATTAAGCGAACTGCTCAGCCACTTCGGTAAAGTTACAGTCATCTGCCCTCAGAACAGTGACTACATCAACAATTTGAAGTCCTCACTCAACAGGCCGCTCAGCCTGAAAAAAGTGGAATATTCGGATGCCATTGATGCTTATACTGTAGATGCCGCGCCTTCGGAATGTGTCAAACTCGGCATTGAGGAGATTACCGACGGCTATCCCGACTTCGTATTCTCGGGCATCAACCTCGGTGCAAATGTCGGTCGTGATGCTTTTAAATCACCTTCCACAAGAGCGATAGAAGAAGCATTCCTGCATGACATACCGTCGGCTGCCATCGCCATTAACGAATTCAATGCATGCAATATCAACTTTTCTAAAATAAAAGACACCATATATGAACTATTGTCATACATCATGACTAAAACTCTGCCGGGCCGGCCCGTCTTTAATATCAATATACCAAACGAGACAAAGTCCAATATAAAAGGACTCAAAGTCTTGCCGATGGATACAAATGTCTCAAAATACAAGTTTAAAAAACTGATATCTCTCGATTCGGACATTTATTATTTCCTTGAAGATACTAAAGACAGCTTCCAGTATAATAAACGCTCCGATGTTTTCTACATACAGCAGAACTTCATTACAGTCTCCCCGATCGTACTCAGAAACACATGCGATAATGATATTGAAAACTATCAGAGCTGGTTCGAAACGCTCCATCATGAATCTGCACAATAAAAAAAGGTGACCGGCAGCTGCCGGTCACCTTTTTTTTATTATATTATTCGTTTGTATTCACATCGATTTTCTTATAAGAACGCAGTATGAATCCTACTATAACAACCAGAACAATTAAAACAATGATTGAGCCGGCATTGAGTCCGAATCCATTGATCCAGACAAAGCCGAGTCCACCGGCAAATACAAGATAAAATGCGGTCGGAATCAGAAGCTTGGCAATAATCGTTCCCTCTTTACCAATCATGCCGACAGCTGCACTTGCAGCAACGACGTTGTGCACACAGATCATGTTGCCTGCGGCACCGCCTACAGCCTGAAGTGAGACAATGATAAGCGGGTTCGCACTGATTTCATCTGCAACACCGAACTGGAACAGTCCGAACATCATGTTACTGACTGTGTTGCTTCCTGCTGCAAAAGCCCCCAGCGCACCGATAGTCGGAGAAATCAGCGGCCAGCTGTCACCGAACAGATTTGCAGCAGCCTGGGCAAGAACGAGCGGCATGGATTCAAGTCCTGAACTGTTGACTCCTGAATTGATGAAAACCTGTACAAGCGGTACAGAGACAATCAATGCAGCCATCGCGGACAATATAGTTTTTCCTGACACTTTGAACGCATCACCCAATCCGCCCATATCGAGCTTATGGATCCAGCCGGTCAATATCGCAACGACGATAAATACAACACCAGGAATCATCAGCGGTGAAAGACTGTGTTCTATGCCTGTTCCAAGAATATCATCGAATGCAACCTCCCAGCCTGACAGCAGTGCATTCAGACCGAGCCCCTCGATTCTTGTCACTACCAGCAGCAGTGCCACCAGTATATACGGGAGCCATGCCTTGAACATTGAAATATCTTTTGGTGCTCTCGGCTCACTCTTCATATCACTGATCCATGATTCATCCCAACTTTCACGCGGTTCAAAATCAAAGGTATCCTTCGGCATAAGGAATCCTTTTCTTGCAAGCGGGATGACAATCGCCAGACCGACAAGCCCGCCGAGCAGTGATGGAAACTCCGGTCCAAGGAAATTTGCAGTCAAAGAAAACGGGATGACGAAAGACAATCCTGCAAATATCGCAAACGGCCATACTTTCAAGCCTTCAAGAAAACTTTTATTCTTACCGAAAAATCTCGTCAGCATCGCTGACATGAACAGTGGGATGAATAGTCCAACCATCGCATGGAAAATGGAGACCTGTCCGCCGACATTAAATATGAACGAAGACAATTCCATGCTTTCTCCATCAAGAAACGAATTTACAACAGGCTGATTTTCAAGGCTGGTGTTCACACCGACGAGAATCGGTGTACCGACTGCACCATATGACACCGGTGCCGACTGCAGCATCAGTGCAATCATTACAGCCGCAAGCGCCGGGAAACCGAGTGCGATCAGCAGTGGACCGACTACTGTTGCCGGTGCGCCCCATCCCGCAGCGCCCTCAAGGAAAGTACCGAACAGCCATGCGACGATGATCGCCTGCACACGTCTGTCGGGAGATATGCTCGTGAATGATGCCCTTATGGTGTCTACGGCACCACTTTCTTTCAGAACATTGAGCAGAAGCACCGCGCCAAATACGATGACACCGACTTCCAGGGCGGTCATCACCCCTTTGATTGAAGCCGCCGTTATTTCGACTGCCCCCATCTGCCAGCCGAAAAAGGCAACCAGGATGGTGATGATGAAACTGTAGAACATCCCTTTTTTAGCCGACCATCTCATTATGACCAGAAAAAAGAAAATGGCTAAAATAGGTAAAATACTTAAAAATACCAGCATGACACTGCCCCCTTTATTTATAAGTTCTAAGTTCAGTCGTCTGATGACCGGATGACTTTATTGTATGTCGCCATTTTATGTAATCGCTTTCCAAATGTCAATTGTTTTTTTACATATAAAAGAGAATCTCTGTGAGAGATTCCCTAATAATGCGTCAGCAGCAGGTCCTCGACTTCTTTCAGATGTCTGTACATGCCTGCGCCTGCTGCTTCCTCATCTTTATCCTTTATCGCTTTTAAAATCAATTTATGTTCATCATAAATCTTCTGGATGGATTTTTTCGTTTCATATAACCATATTCTTCTGGTCTCTTTCATCGTACGGATCATCGTATCCGAAACATCTTCCATCAGATTGATCAGCAGCGGATTGCCTGTCGCTTCCGCAATCGCCATATGAAAATCATAATCCGCCTGCTCGCCGAGCTCATTATTCTCCACAGCCGTCCACATTGTCTTGAGGGTATCCTCCATTTTCTTCAAATCATCCGCATCTGCTCTTTCACATGCGCTTCTTGCACACCCCACTTCTATGATCTTACGCAGGTCAAGAAGATTTGCGATATCCGCTTTTGTGATGATTTCGAAGTTCTGCTCAAAACCCAGCGGCATCTGCTGATTGATGAACGACCCGTGCCCGTGCTTCACATGGATGATATCCAGCACTTTAAGCCTGTTCAGCGCTTCCCGGATAGACGCCTGTGAGACACCGTAGGAATCTGCCATTTTCGTAATCGCAGGCAGCTTGTCGCCGGGCTTCAATTTTCCCGACTTAATTTCCGACAGGATGATATCAGATATCTCTTCATATATTTTTTTCCTTGCAATACTCACTCAAATCACATCCTGTAGTGTTTTTTTGAATTCAATAATAGCACAGACTTCAAATAATTATATAAATATATTTTGCAGTGATGCTCGTCATAATATTTTATTCCGGTCATAAAATGCTTCCTTGTCCATGCTATAATAATATCCACAATTATAATGTAAAAGAGGTTGTTTCAGTGCGGAGATTCTTTTCTTATTATACGCCATATAAAATGTTATTTTTTGTCGATTTTTTCTGTGCGGTGCTGGTCGGACTGCTGGAACTCGCATTTCCACTGATCGTCAATCTGTTCATAGATGAACTCCTCCCTTCAGGAAATTGGCAGTGGATTCTTTTTGCATCTGCCGGACTGCTGCTGGTCTATGCGTTCAATACTTTCATGCAGTTTATCGTTACATACTGGGGCCACATGCTCGGCACGAATATCGAACGGGATATCCGTAATGATCTTTATGCCCATATTCAGCGGCTGTCACACAGCTTTTTCGATAATACTAAAACCGGTAAACTGCTGACGCGCCTGACAAACGACTTGATGAATGTCGGAGAGATGGCCCACCACGGCCCTGAAGATTTATTCATCGCGGTCATGACTCTGCTCGGTGCTTTTGGTGTCATGTTATCCATACATGCTGAACTTGCGGTGATATCTTTCATCATCGTGCCGTTCATTCTGATCATCGCGATCTACTTCAATAAAAAGATGACAATCGCATTCAGGGAACTGTTCTCACGGGTTTCAGACTTCAATCATATGATTGAAGATAAAATCGGCGGTATCCGTCTTGTCCAGGCTTATGCAAATGAAGACCGTGAAATGGACAACTTCAGAAAACTGAATGAAGCGTTCAGGGCAACAAAATTGAAAGCCTATAAAATCATGGCGCTGAATACTTCGTCCACATACATGCTGATGCGTCTCGTTACGGTATTCATACTGATTGCCGGTGCATACTACACGATGCAGGGCGAGCTGACATTCGGGGAATTCGCAGCTTTCATACTGATTTCAAATATTCTGTTCAAACCGCTTGAGAAGATCAATGCCGTGATTGAACTGTATCCGAACGGCATTGCCGGATTCAAGCATTTCACCGAAATATTAAGAGAAGTGCCGGATGTACAGGAAAAAGAAAATGCGGTGCCGCTGACAGATGTGCGCGGTCATATAGAATACGACAATGTGACTTTCGGTTATGAAGCGAAGAAAGTTCTGAATAACATTTCTCTCACGATTCATCCGGGCGAGACGATTGCCTTCGTCGGTCCGAGCGGTGCCGGAAAAACGACACTCGCCGCACTGCTTCCAAGATTTTACGATGTGTCCGGCGGCGGGATCAGAATCGACGGCACAGATATCCGTGACTACACACTGCCGACACTCAGAGAAAATATCGGCACCGTTCAGCAGGATGTGTTTTTATTCTCAGGCACTCTCAGGGACAACGTCGCATACGGAAAACCCGACGCGACAGACGAAGAAGTTTATGATGCCATAGAAAAGGCGCAGCTGAAATCACTCGTCGACGGCTACCCGAGAGGACTCGATACAGTCGTCGGCGAACGCGGTGTCAAACTTTCCGGCGGCCAGAAGCAGCGTATATCAATTGCCCGGATGTTCCTGAAAAACCCGCCGATCCTCATTTTGGATGAAGCGACAAGTGCACTTGACACTGCGACGGAACTGGAAATTCAAAAAGCGCTCAATCTGCTGTCAAAAGGCCGTACGACACTGGTCATCGCGCACAGGCTCGCAACCATCAAAAATGCAAATCGTATTATGGTTGTAACAAATGATGGTATTGTAGAAAGTGGTACACATGAAGAACTGTTGAATATCGACAATGGCAAGTACAGGGCATTGCATGATGCACAGTACAGGTTTTCATAAAATAAAACCGTCAGATTTTGTGATTAAAGGAGAGATTTATATGATTATCGGCTATCAAGGTGTTGAGGGCAGCTATTCCACAGTTGCCTGTAAAAACTTCGCAGATGGGAAAAATTATGAGTCCAGAGGCTATCTGACTTTCAAATTACTGGTCGAAGCCCTGCAGAACGGCGAGGTCGATTACATTGCCCTGCCCGTCGAAAATTCGACAAGCGGGCCCATCACAAGAACGATCGATTTGATGAAGTATTTGGAAGTTGAGGCAATCAGCGAGATCTACGTCAAGATCGACCACGCTTTGATCACTAAAAACCCGGTGGAAATGTCGGAGATTACGAAAGTCTATTCCCATCCGGAAGCACTCGAACAGTGCTATACATACTTGAGTCAATATCCGAATATTGAAGTGCTCGAGTTCCAGGATACTGCCGGCGCCGTCCAGATGGTCAAGGAATCACCGGATGAAACGCTCGCAAGCATCGCAGGCAGCCATGCTGCAAAGCTGTATGACATGTCCGTGATCAGGGAAAACATCAGTGACAATCCGCTCAATACGACACGGTTTTTATTTTTCAAAAACAGGAACGGCACTTCATCCGAGTTTAAAAATAAAACCTCCTTATACATCGAAACGGATCACAGCACCGGTTCCCTGAATGAACTTTTAAGCATTTTCAAGGAAAATGACGTCAACCTGGTCTATCTGATGTCGAGGCCGATCCAGAACAAACCGTTTTCCTACGGATTCTTCATCGATGTCGAAAGCGGCATCCAGGAATCGGGTCTTGCGGGTGCGCTGGACACAATTACATCCAGAGGCGCCTATGTCAATGTACTCGGCAGTTTTGAACGGGGCAGGATTCCATCCTACGACGGCATCGTTGAAAACTGACGGATGGATTAAATCATTCGGTAAAGGGTATTTATGGTTATACTGAATAACTTTTAAAATGAGGCGAAAATTATGACATTACCTATTATCGGTTTGACAACAGAAGTTGTCGGCGGAGATCATCTGGAGCTGAGATCGACTTTCATCTATTCCATTTCCAAGCTGGGCGGCATCCCGCTGCTGCTTCCGAAGGTGGAGAAGGAAGATGTGATCATGGGGCAGCTCGAACACATCGATGCGCTTTTTTTGACCGGCGGCAGTGATATCGACCCTTCGACCTACGATGAAAACCCGCATCCAAAGCTTGAAAAAGTTGAAGCCGGCCGGGACAAGTATGAACTTGAACTGATTCACCTTGCCATGGAAAAAGACATCCCGATACTCGGTGTCTGCCGCGGCAGCCAGCTCTTGAACAGTGTCGCAGGCGGCACGATGTATCAGGACCTGGATTCTGAATACGACGACACGCTCATTCAGCACAGACAGCCTTCCGCCCGTGATTTCCTCAATCATAAAATTGAAGTGATGGAAGGTACAAAACTTCATGACATTGTCGGCACGACCGAAATGTCGGTAAACAGTTTCCATCATCAGGCCAATCACGATATCGGCGCCTCTTTCGAAGTTTCCGCCGTCGCACCGGACGGGGTCATCGAAGCCATTGAAAGTAAGGAACATGACTTTGTCATGGGGCTGCAGTTCCACCCGGAAGACGCATTTGAGTTCGATGAATCTTCAAGAAAAATAATGGAAGCATTCATCAATGCTGCAAAAAACGGCAGGGCTGATTAACCAGCCCTGCCCTTTTTGTTTTGTCGCCCGGCCGGGTCTGTGCTACCCTTTAGTGTAAATATATATAAAGGGGAATCAGTATGTCACAACCTGTCATTGGAATCACTACATTTATATCAGACAAAGGACTCACACTGCCGACGACATATATCGATGCCATCAACGACTCAGACGGCGTGCCGATGGTGCTTGCCAAAACATTGGATGCGGAGAAAATGAAAGCCCAGATTGACAAGATCGATGCACTGCTCCTCACCGGCGGGAATGATATCGAGCCTGCCCTCTTCAATGAGGAACCCCACCAGCAGCTCGGTGAAATAGAACCCGGACGCGATGAATATGAAAGCGGACTTATAGAACATGCATTATCCAAGGGGATCCCCGTGCTTGGAATATGCCGCGGTGCACAGATTTTGAACATTCAGCAGGGCGGTACGATGTATCAGGATATTTATGATCAGATCGACGGCAGTGTGAACCAGCATACCCAGAAAGCGGCAAGGGATTACCTCGCGCATACAGTGAACATTGAAGACGGGTCTTTATTACATAGTATTGTCGGTGAAACGAAAATCAGGACAAATACTTTCCACCATCAGGCAAACAAGGACGTGCCGGATCATTTCATCATTTCTGCCACCTCACCTGACGGTGTCATCGAGGCAGTGGAAAGCACGATACATGATTTTGTCATCGGCCTGCAGTGGCATCCGGAAGGCACTTATTTCAATGACGAACCTTCCAGGAAAATTTTTCATGCACTCGTTGAAGCCGCTCAGAAATAAATTCAGCTCCACCGGCAGAAAGGAGAGTTTCATGAAACATGTCCATGATTTTTTAAATCAGCATATCACTGACCATTCGATTATCGGCATGGGATCCGGATCGACGATCGAAGCGTATATCCCGGCAGCAGCAGAGTATATACAGAAACATGATCTCGATGTGACCTTCGTCCCCACCTCCACACGGACGGAAAAATTTTTGCATGACCACAGGATGACAACATCGCTCGATATAGAAAAGATCGATTTCACGATAGACGGTGCAGATCATTTCACGCCGTCACTTTCAGCGGTCAAGGGGTACGGCGGCGCACTCCTCCGGGAAAAGCAGATCGGCTACTTTTCAAAAGACATCATCATCGTCGCAAAAGAGGATAAACAGACAGGGTCATTTGAAGGTCTCAAAATTCCGGTGGAAATCAATCCATTTTTGTCTGAACTGACAAAGATCCAGATTGAAGGGATTTCTGAAGCCGAGATAACAGACCGATTGGATGGAGATGATCTCTTCGTTACCGATAACGGCAATTATATAGCCGACTGCCGGTTCAGATCCATTCCGGATATTTCATCTCTCCATAATGAACTCATCAATATACCCGGCGTCATCGAGACCGGCATATTCGACCGCTTCATCAGTCAGATCGTTTCGTTCAGTGATAACGATATGGTCATTCATAAAAACCAGTAATGCGACAGGGGCCGCCGAAGCAGTCCCTGTTTTTTTCACGAATAAAATTTACTGAATATTCGTAATAAATTTTGTAAATTATTTCGCTTTCCGGTATAATGTAATCATACTTAAACGAGGGGGAAAGTAAGATGGACAAAAAGTTTTGGTTCATCCCGTTGATGCTGGTCTTGGTATTTGTTCTGGCCGCATGTACCGACGATGGCAATGTGGATGAACAAGCAGAAGGGGATAATGCTTCAGAAGACGGCGGACAAGGGGGAGACCTCGCGATCGGCATGACGAACGAACCGGTCACGATGGACCCGCATACTTCAAACGACATTCCATCGGCTCAGCTGAGAACACAGATTTACGATACGCTTGTCGCCCAGGACCTCGATATGGAAATCGGCGAAGGCCTTGCGACGGATTGGGAGCAGGTGGATGACAACACCTGGAGTTTCACTTTAAAAGAAGATGTCACTTTCCATAACGGCTCCGACTTTACAGCGGAAGATGTGAAAGCGACAATCGACCGACTGCTCGACCCTGCTGTCGGGTCATCTGTAGCATTCATGTTTGAAATGGTCGAGGAAATTGAAGTCGTGGATGACCATGAAGTCCATTTCCATACTGAGTATCCGTTTGCACCACTGCTCAGCCATCTGGCACATAACACGGCGGGTATCATGAGCAAGGAAATCATCGATGAAGATTATCAGAACGCACTGGACGGGGCGGACTCGGACATATCAGCAGAAGACTATTATGAAATGAGAGAAGAAGGCGGAGATGAATTCGAAGAACTTTCGGAAGATATTTCAGAATCACTCGGACAGGTGATTGCTGAAAATCCGGATGGTACAAACCATCTGCAGCTTCAGGAGAGAAATCCCGGGGAAAATGTCGTCCTTGAAAAATTCGATGAATTCCACGGCGAAGAGCGCAATTTTGAAACGGTGACCTACAGAGTCATTCCTGAAAACCAGGCAAGGCTCGCCGAACTGGAAACCGGCGGCATTGCCGTCAACGACAGTGTCGATGCTGAAAACATGCAGCGTGTCAGGGAGCATGAAGATACGGATATCATCGACCAGCAGGGACTGTCCATGACATACCTCGCATTCAACTATGAAAAAGAACCTTTCGACGATGAAAATGTCCGACAGGCGATATCACACGCAATCGACCGTGAGAGCATCATCAATGAGATACAGGACGGGCGCGGCGTACTCGCCTCGACACATATTTCACCGTCGGTAATCGGACACGATGAATCACAGGATGAGATGGCCTTTGACCTGGACCAGGCACGTGAATATCTCGACCAGTCCGATTATGCGGATGGATTTGATGCGACACTCTGGATTTCGGATGACGAAGTAAACAGGGATATCGCACTCTTCATGCAGGACAGACTGAGTGAAATCGACATCAATCTGGAAATCGAACAGTATGAATTCGGCACATTCCTTGAGATGGCCGAACAGGGCGACCATGATATGTTCATGCTGCAGTGGATTACCGTGACGGGGGATCCCGACTACGGTCTCTACCCTATGTTCCACACAGAAAGTCAGGATGGTTCGGGCAACCGCTGGAACTACTCCAACCCGGAACTGGACGAAGTGCTTGAAGCCGGCAGACAGGAAAGCGATGAAGGCACCCGGGAAGAACATTATGCCGAAGCACAGGAAATATTGGTAAATGACCTGCCGATCACCCCGCTCTACTACGGTGAACTCGGTCCAGGTGTCAATACTTCACTTGTGGAAGGCGTTGAAATCGATCCGGTCGGCATCATCAGACTGGAAAATGTCTCCTTCCCAGAATAGATTAATCATTGTGAACCGCTTTGAGAACTTTCTCAAAGCGGTTTTTTAATTTTCCTTTACACAATCGATACCATTCATTATATCCATTTAACAAATTATTAATATTTCTTCTATAGCATTGAAAGTACATCTTTAAAACATACATATTACAGGAGGAAATTTTTATGAATAAATGGTTGTCTTTTTCATTACTTACCATAATCATATTTGTACTTGCCGCATGTTCTGAAGACGGAGCGGAAGAAGCCGCTTCATCGGAAGAAGGAAACGGTTCTGAGGAATCTTCTGAAATCAGCGGAACTCTGGACTTTTACACTTCTCAGCCGGACGTGGATGCCGAGCAGCTCATCGATGCATTCAACGAACAGCATCCTGAAGTGGAAGTGAATCTGTTCCGCTCGGGAACTGAAGAAGTCATCAGTAAAGTCAATGCAGAAAACGAAGCGGGCGATATCATCGCAGATGTACTGCTTGTCGCGGATGATGCCACTTTTGAAGGTCTTAAAGAAGACGAACTGCTCTACGAATATGAATCTCCGGAAGCGGAATCCATTCCAGAAGATTTTGTGGACGACGACTTCACTTATTACGGCACTAAAATCATGGCGACAGTGCTCGCTGTGAATAATGAAAATGTCGAAGAGATACCTGATTCATGGCAGGTTCTCACAGAGGATGCAGCGAATGAAAATATGGTTATGCCGAGCCCTCTGTACTCGGGCGCAGCAGCATACAACCTTGGTGTTTTCACCCGCAATGATGAATTTGGCTGGGAATTTTATGAAGCCATCAATGAAAACAACCCGATGATTACTGAAGGTAACGGCGCTGTCATTGAAAATGTGGCATCCGGTGCCCAGGATTACGGCATGGTCGTCGACTATCTTGTCGCCCGTGCTTCAGCGGATGGTTCACCGGTAGAGCTGGTCTACCCTTCTGAAGGCGTACCTGTCATTACCGAGCCTGTCGGCATCATGGATGATTCGGACAACATTGAAGGTGCAGAGGCATTTGTCGACTTCGTGCTGTCGGATGAAGGGCAGGAAATGCAGAGTGAAATCGGATATACACCGATACGGGAAGGCATCGATGCGCCTGAAGGCCTGTCAACATTCGAAGAAATTGATGCTTTGACAGCACCGGTAGAGGAATTATACGAAAATCGCGAAAGCGATAAGGACCAGTTCGACGAATTGTTCAATAACTGATACTCAGGTGATTTTAAATGAATTTTAATAAAGACGGTAGACTGCATAACGCAGTCTACTCTTCATTTTCAAAGAATTTAATAAAAGCGTTCGTTCTGATCATTGTTTTCTTTATATTTATAATGCCCGTACTCAGGCTCGTCATTATGAGTTTCATCGGTGACGACGGAATGACATCAGACTTTTACAGAGATGTATTATCTTCAGACAGGACGTGGACCGTCCTGTCAAATACAGCCATCATCGTCATCCTGTCGACATTGATTTCTTCAGTACTCGGCATAGTATTTGCCTGGCTGATTGCATATACGGATATACGTGCGAAAAATATCATCCAATTGTTCATCTTTCTGCCTTTCATCATACCTTCATATATCATCTCACTGGCATGGGTGGATTTTTTCGGCGGCCAGGGTACTCTGAACACGATTTTGGAATGGTTCGGCATGGCTTCCGGCGGATGGAACCTCTACAGTTTTTCAGGTATCATCGTCGTGATGGGTATCAGTCACTTTCCTCTGGTCTACCTCTTTACTGTAAATGTGTTCAGAAGGATACCGAGGGAGATGGAACACGCAGCCCGTGCTTCCGGGGCGGGAAGATGGCACTCTTTTAAAAATATTCTCATACCGATGGCACTTCCGGGCATTGCGAGCGGTACTTTCATCGCTTTTCTCGGGAGTCTCGATAACTTCGGCACCCCTGCCTTTCTCGGCATTCCCGGAAACATTACGGTGCTGTCCACCTATATTTATCAGCAGGTGATCGGCTTTGGCACTTCCAGCTTCAATTATGCAGCAGTGCTTTCCGTTGTACTTGGCGTCATCGCCGTCATCGGCCTGTTGATCCAATGGTTTCTTCTCAGAAAATCCAAGAGGATACAGACGACACAGTTGGATATGGAACCCAGATATCATTTGGGGAGAAAGAAATATATCATTGAATTTCTTATCTCTCTGTTCTTTCTGGTCACAAGCATATTCCCTCTGCTTTCAATGGCATCGTCTTCGTTTTTGAATGCCTACGGGTTGAGCTTTACACCGGAAAATCTATCATTGGATAATTTTGAATATGTCATGACAAGCAGTTCGACGTATGATGCGATCATGAACAGCCTGAAGTTTGCAGGGGTGACAGCGGGAATCGGTCTGTTTATCGGAACGTTCATCGCGTATATCAGAGTACGTAAAGGCGGCAATACGATCAGAACAGTAGAAACTGCCATCACAATACCTTACGCCCTGCCCGGTACGGTACTCGCTCTTGCCATGATATTCACTTGGATCAATCCGATACCGAGGGTTGACTGGAATCCCGGTATATACGGTTCTGCGATGATCATGTACATCGCCTATTTCACCCGGTTTCTGCTGCTGCAGGTCAGGGGCAGCATCACAGCATTCCAGCAGGTCGACATTGAGATAGAGGAAGCGGCACAGGTGAATGGTTCAAAAGCGATGGTCAAATGGAGAAAGATACTGATTCCATTAATACTGCCGGGCGTACTCAGCGGCACGGTCCTGGTATTTCTGACCGCACTGACCGAACTTACGGTGTCCGCCCTCCTCTATTCGTCGACATCGGAGACCATAGGGGTGTCGATACTGTCATTTCAGCAGTCCGGCTATTCGCTCTATGCCAACGCCTTTTCCACTTTAATCGTTTTGACGATTATTGTTGTCTACCTGATATTATTTACAGTTCAATTTTTTATCAAAAGGAAGGTGAAGTCAGATGACAGCTGAAATCAGACAGCTGAATAAATTTTTCGGCAATTTTCAGGCTCTGAAAGATATCAACCTGGAAACTTCAGAGGGTGAGTTTATCGCCATACTCGGTCCTTCAGGATGTGGTAAAACCACCCTTTTAAGACTTTTGGCGGGATTTTCAGCTCCTTCCGGAGGAGAAATCTATCTGGATGGTGAGGCAGTCGCATCCAAAACTATGAATGTACCGCCTGAAAAAAGGAATTTAAATATGGTCTTCCAGTCATTCGCACTATGGCCGCATATGAATATCGAAGATCATATCCGGTTTGCCCTGAAAAATCACCGGTATATGGAAAAACTCAATTCAAAGGAAATGAATGAACGTATTGATGAAATTTTACGTATCGTTGGCCTCGAACAGTTCAAACACCGTCTGCCGGGTGAATTATCAGGCGGACAGAAACAGAGGGTATCACTCGCGAGGGCAATCGCCCCTGCACCAAGACTTCTTCTGATGGACGAACCGCTCAGCAACCTTGATGCTGAACTGCGGATAGAAATGCGTCGTGAGATTCAGAAAATCCATAAAATCACAAAAGCATCCATAGTCTATGTCACACATGATCAGGGAGAGGCCCTCGCAATGGCTGACCGCATCATCGTGATGAATGACGGAAAGATCGAACAGATCGGTACACCTGAGGAAATTTATGAATCGCCTGAAACATCGTTCGTCGCCACTTTTGTCGGCAAGGCGAACTTATTCAAAGGTGCATGGAAGGACGAAGTCTTCAAGCCGGAAGGGACCCAGTTGGCATGGCGCCAGAATAATGTCACCGGCAGTTTTATAAAGGACGGTATATTCCCTCTCCGACCGGAACAGATCAGACTCACAAAAGCTGAAGAAGAAAAACTCCAGGGCAGGATTATGACGAAGCAGTTCCAGGGCAAAGAGTATCATTATTCGCTTGATGTCAACGGAAGAACAGTCATCGTCCATATGCCGATTAACGAAAGTTATGAAATCGGAGAAACCGTTTCAATCGAACCGGATATAATATGGGGCTGGGACAAAAAGGCTCCTGAAAACTAAGAAAAATGGCGATTCATCGATTAATTGAGATGAATCGCCATTTTTTATGTGATTTTTCAGATGTGACAGCTTCATTCCGTTTAACTTCCTTAGATTCAGGGCCAATAATGCCAGCCCGGTTTCCAATTTGACTTTGCGTGCGCCCCGCACCGAGAATCGGCGGAACGACAAATTCGCCTTCAAGTTGCCGAAAACCGTTTCGACATCGACCTTTCGTTGTCGGTAGATGCTTCGGTTCTCTTTCACTGAAAGCTGGCGTTGAACCTGGGCTTTGAAATATTCCAGGTTCATATTCTTTTGAAT
>NZ_FNFY01000003.1 GCF_900101075.1 Lacicoccus qingdaonensis
GAAGGTAGCAATGGCTAAAGTAATTAAAGCTTTTAAACTTAAACCTGACTGTCATTGTACATCGAAATATCTGAATAAGCTCATTGAGCAAGATCACCGTCATATTAAAGTAAGAAAGACAAGGTATCAAAGTATCAATACAGCAAAGAATACTTTAAAAGGTATTGAATGTATTTACGCTCTATATAAAAAGAACCGCAGGTCTCTTCAGATCTACGGATTTTCGCCATGCCACGAAATTAGCATCATGCTAGCAAGTTAAGCGAACACTGACATGATAAATTAGTGGTTAGCTATATTTTTTTACTTTGCAACAGAACCTTATTTTTTATATAAAGGGTGAGTGAGATTGCTGGAACGGCTGTCTCCTGTTTTAATATTAATAATGATGGGCGTTGCACTGTTCATAGGTCAGTATGAATGGATGGCGGACGTTCTCGGTGCATTGGTCATGCCGTTATTAATGGCGTTATTATTCCTGATTTTCCTTGATGTACCGTTCAAGGATATTCCTGCTTCGATAAAAAATTATAAATTTAACTTTGTATCCCTTGCCATAAATTTCATATGGACGCCGGTACTCGCTTATATTCTGGGGTACATTTTTCTTTTGGACCAGCCGGTACTGTGGCTTGGGCTGGTCATGCTGCTTGTAACTCCCTGTACGGACTGGTATATAATATTTACGAATCTTGCCAAAGGAAATACAGCATTATCGACAACGATACTGCCGATAAATTTCATACTGCAGATCATTCTCCTGCCAGTGTATATCTATTTATTTTTCGGTGTGTTCGAATGGGTCTCATTCAGTGTCGTCTTCTCTATGATAATGACGCTGATTATACCTCTTGCCCTTGCAGTAGTGATAAAACTCGTATTCCCGGGGGAATATCTGCAGCGCATGTCTTCGGTAAGCCCCGTTGTCCTGAATCTTGCTGTCCTTTCAATATTTGCCTCTGAAAGAGACACGCTGTTCAATAATTTAAATTTACTGCAGACAATACTCATGCCGATATTACTGTTTTTCATTATTAATTTCATAATTGCAAATGTGGCAGCGAAAATATTCAAATTTAATTACCGGAATACTGTCAGTCTTGTAATGACAACAATGGCAAGGAATTCTCCGCTCGCGCTGGCTATCGCTGTCGTAGTTTTTGATGATATGCCGATTATAACGCTGGCATTGATTATCGGACTGTTAATAGAGATACCGGTACTTGCTGTGACAAGCCGGCTGATGCAGATGAAAATGTAAACAGGACACCTGTTCAGTGAAAGCTGGCAGGTGTCTTTATCTATAAACAAATCATGATTGTTTATCAGTGCATATTTATAAAGTACAGAATAATGTGATAGAATGAAAGCACTAAAAAAACAGCTTTCAAAGGGGTGTATACGAGTGGATATTAAAAGATACTCCGAGAATTCTGTAACCGTTTACCTCGGAGATGAAATCAGCGAAGCTATAAATAAACAACTGGTACATTTGAAAAATGAACTGGAAGATATGGAGATGGACGGTGTCTCGGAAATCGTCATATCTTATACGAGCCTGATAATCTACTATGATATTTTTAAAACAAACGGTAAAGATCTGGAAGATGTATTGAAGACGATAGATCCGGCCAGACTCGAGAAACGGTCTTTCAAGTATAATCTGGTTGAAATCCCGGTCTGTTACGGCGGAGAGTACGGTCCGGATCTGGAGCTGTTCGATGACAACGGACTCTCACCGGAAGAAGTCATTGAACTTCACAGCGACACGAAATATCTCGTGTATATGCTTGGGTTCATGCCGGGGTTCCCTTATCTCGGAGGTCTGGATGAACGATTGTTCAAAGACCGTCTCGATAATCCGAGGACGAGCATTCCGGCAGGTTCTGTCGGTATCGGCGGAAAACAGACAGGAATGTACCCTTTCACTTCCCCGGGCGGCTGGAATCTGCTTGGGCGCACAGCGATTCCGTTGTTTGATGAGAACAGGGACCCTCAGATCTTATATGAAGCGGGAGACAGAATCATCTACAGGTCGATTGATGAAGATGAACATAAAAAGCTGCAGCAACAGGTGGAAAACAATGATTATGAAGTGAAAATCACGAGCAGGGAGGCAAAGTAATGACTTTTAAAGTATTAAATCCAGGAATGTTCTCAACAATCCAGGATGCCGGCCGGTTTTCTTATCAGACCTTTGGTTTCTCCCCTTCGGGGGTATTGGATTACAGAGCCTATCAATTGGCCAACCGTCTTCTTGGGAATGAAGATGATGCGGCAGTCCTCGAGATGACGCTGCAGGGTGTTGAACTGCTTGTAGAGAAAGACGCGATGATTTCAACATCCGGTGCAGAAGCACCGATAACAATTGAAGGTAATAATTACAGTCACGGCACCGTCATAAAAGTGATGAAAGGTGAGACTCTGAAAATTGGCAAGTGTGAAAACGGATCGAGGACATATCTCGCAGTTCTCGGGGGCTTTGATGTTCCGGAGATACTCGGCAGCAGATCAACACATACCAGAAGCGGAATCGGTGGTTTCAAAGGCAGAACTATAAAGAGTGGTGATGTTTTAAAGACACTCGGCGGTGATTTTTCAGATGGTATGAAGAAAATCAAAGCATTTGAAAGTGATAATAACATCCGTATCATACCGGGCCAGCAATATGAACGCTTTAAAGAGGATGTGCAGAGAAAACTGTTCAACTCTGAGTACACAATTACAAAAGACAGTGACCGGATGGGTATTCGTCTGGATGGTCCCGGTCTGGAAACTGACGAAGGGCATGATGTACTCAGTGAACCGACTCAGCTCGGCAGCATACAGGTACCGAAAAACGGACAGCCCATCATTCTGCTCAATGACAGGCAGACTGCGGGAGGATATGTACGTATTGCGACTGTGGCACTTGCCGATATTCCGAAGCTGGTACAAAAATCGCCGGGAGAAACACTTACCTTTGAAGAGATTGATGTAGACGAAGCAACAAAGATATATAAAGAGGAATTGGCAAAAATTGATTCCGGGGAATATTTTGAGGATATACGTGATTTCACGTCAGTCCGCCGTCATACTTCTTTAAAAATATCAAAACTGATGGGGGTATAATTATGAACGTTAAAAAAGTGAAGGAACTTATTAAACTGTTCAAAGATGAAGAGCTTACAAAACTGAAGATCGAAGAAAAAGGTGTGAAAATCCATATTGAAAAGGGAGGTATCGTACAGTCGTCATCACCGGCGGCGGGTTCTGAACAGAGTTCTGGCGGCACCGGTGAGGATAAGCCTGGAACACTTGAAATTAAAGCGCCCCAGGTAGGTACTTTCTATATGCAGAAAGAGGAAGGCTCTGATGAAAACTTTGTCAATAAAGGTGACACTGTCAAAAAAGGTGATCAAGTCGGCATCATCGAAGCAATGAAAGTATTCAATGACGTTAATGCCGATCATTCCGGTGTCATTGAAGAAATCCTAGTGGGAAATGGTGACACTGTCGAGTATGACCAGGTGCTGATGACTGTGCGCAAAGAGGGTGAATGATATGAAGAAAGTTCTGATTGCAAACCGCGGTGAAATCGCAGTAAGGATCATACGGACTTTAAAGGAAATGAACATAAAAAGCGTCGCTGTATATTCTACGGCTGACAAGGACAGCCTTCACGTCGCCCTGGCGGACGAAGCGCTTTGCATCGGTCCGCCGCCGAGTAACGAGAGCTACTTGAATATAGACCGGATACTCACTGCTGCAGAAATCAGTAAAGCAGATGCGGTTCATCCGGGTTACGGGTTTTTATCTGAAACACCCGAATTTGCAAAACGATGTGAAGAAAACGGAATTACTTTTATCGGCCCTACTTCTAAAATCATGCAGAAAATGGGTGATAAAGCCGAGGCACGGAGTACGATGAAAGAAGCGGGAGTCCCTGTCATCCCGGGAAGTGACGGTGTTGTCGACAGCCTTGAGTCAGTCAGGGCAGTCATTAAAACCATAGGCTATCCTGTCGTCATCAAAGCGGTATCAGGCGGCGGCGGTAAAGGGATGCGTTTTGTCCATGATGAAGCCTCTCTCGAAAAAAGTTACAAGGAAGCAAAAAAAGAAGCTAAAAATGCATTTAATGATGATAGGATTTATGTAGAAAAATATATTTCCAAAGCAAGGCATATTGAAGTCCAGGTTGTCGGAGACGGCAATGGCGGCGCGGTTCATTTATACGAAAGAGACTGTTCGATTCAGCGTAATAATCAAAAGCTGATTGAAGAGGCACCGGCAGAGATTTTATCCGGCGAGTCGAGAAAGTTCATCACTGAAACGACGAGGAATGCGATAGCCAAACTGGACTACGGCGGTGCGGGAACAGTTGAGTATTTATATGTCGAGGAAGAAGATGAGTTTTATTTCATAGAAATGAATACGCGTATCCAGGTCGAACATACAGTCACAGAGGAAATTACGGGTGTCGATATTGTACGGCTGCAGGTGGAAGTCGCCCTCTTCAATGAGCTGAATATCAGCCAGAGAGACATCAATATCAATGGTTTTGCGATTGAAACGAGGGTCAACGCAGAAGACCCTGAAAAGAATTTCCAGCCGGCACCGGGACAGATTGAGATGCTTCATTTTTCTCTTGGGCGGGGTGTCCGTGTCGATACCGCAGTGTATCCGGGATATAAGATTCCGCCGAACTATGATTCGATGATTGCCAAAGTGATAGTCAGCGGCAGAGACAGACCGGAAGCGATCAACAAGATGACGCATGTTCTGGATGAGACGGTCATCGGCCCTCTGAAGACCAATCTCGATTTTCAATATTATCTCATGCAGCATCCAAATTACATTAAAAATATAGTTGATATCAAGTTTTTACAGCGCAATAAAATTATTGAAGACCAGGAGGATAAAAATGCATAAAGTAGACTTGAATGCAGATTTAGGCGAAAGTTTCGGTAATTATACGATTGGAAACGATGACGAAATCATCCCTCTCATATCATCCGCGAATGTTGCATGCGGTTTTCACGCCAGCGATCCGAGTGTGATGATCAAAACGGTTGAAATGATTAAAAAAAGCGGTACGACAGGGCTTGGTGCTCATCCGGGCTTTCCTGACATGATGGGTTTCGGCAGACGTTTCATGGATATGACAATGGAAGAAGTAAGGGCAATCATGCTGTACCAGCTCGGTGCTTTGGAAGGGATTGCGAAAACTTACGGTGTCGAACTCAACCATGTCAAACCGCATGGTGCACTGTACAACGCAACATTCGACGATTATGAATTGTCGCTGGCAATTGCGAATGCAGTGAAAGAGTATGATCCGAAGCTGAAATTGATGGGACTGAGCAATCAGAACCTCATCAAGGCAGGGAGCGAGGTCGGCCTTGAAGTGAGACACGAGGTGTTTGCCGACCGTGCTTATGAAAATGACGGCACGCTTGTTTCCAGAAGAAAAGAAGGTGCGATGGTCACAGATACTGATCAGGCGGTAAAAAGGGTCGTTAAGATGATCAAGGAAAACAAAGTGGAAAGTATTGACGGCAATATGATAGATATTCAGGCGGACAGCATCTGTGTTCATGGAGACGGGGAAAAAGCGCTCGATTTCATTAAAGAAATACGTAATGCATTTGAAGAGAATGATATTAAGATAGAAACGATGTAAATATCATTCTGAAATAAGGGGGAAAATCAATGGATAATGAAAAACCAAAAATCACACCCGCGCAGCGGCGTCTGCTCTTCGGATCCGTATTCCTGATGGCAACATCAGCGATCGGCCCGGCATTCCTTACTCAGACAACCGTGTTTACAGAGCAGTTCCTGGCAAGTTTTGCATTCGCGATTGTTGTATCAATCATTATAGATATCGGTGCTCAGCTGAATATATGGAGAGTACTGAGTGTTTCAGGAAAACGCGGTCAGGAAGTGGCGAATGAAGTCGCTCCGGGCCTGGGCTATGTGGTGGCTTTCTTCATCGTCTTGGGCGGTCTCGCCTTCAATATCGGTAACGTTGCCGGTGCAGGGCTCGGCTTTAACGCGATATTCGGCCTGGATGTTCGTATAGGAGCGGCGATTGCCGGTGCATTTGCGATCTTTATTTTCCTGGTGAAGAACGGTCGTGCCGTGATGGATGTCGTGACACAGATACTGGGTATTTTGATGATTGGTATTACAGCATTTGTCATGATCCAGTCGAATCCTCCATACGGTGAAGCGGCATTCAGAACTTTTGTGCCTGAAGACCCGGTCGGTATGTTTGTTCCGATTGTCACGATTGTCGGGGGTACGGTCGGCGGTTATATCACATTTGCCGGTGCGCACAGGTTGATTGAAGCTGGTATGACAGGCAAGCAGAATATAAGATTTGTGAGTCATGCAGCGAACTATGGTATTTTAACGACCGGCGTTATGAGAGTGATACTATTTCTTGCAGTTCTTGGTGTTCTTGCGCAAGGTGCGGTTTTAAGTGAAGAAAACCCGCCTGCTTCAGTGTTCCAATTCGCTCTTGGTGATATCGGCATGCAGATATTCGGTCTGGTATTACTCGCTGCGGCGTTATCTTCAGTCATCGGTGCAGCCTATACGAGTGCATCATTCCTGAGGTCGTTCCACAATATTTTTGATAAATATAATAACATGGTAATTGTTACATTTATCGTCTTTTCAACATTGGTATTTACAGTAGTCGGTCAACCGGTAACGCTGCTGATTCTTGCAGGAGCATTCAACGGCCTGATTCTGCCGTTGATATTGGGCGCGGTATTGCTCGCATCAAGAAAGAAAAAACTTGTCGGAGACTACCGTCATCCGACATGGATGATCATCTGGGGTATTATAGCGGTCCTTGCAACAGCGATTATCGGTGTGATGTCCCTTGGCGGACTTGCCGATCTATGGAATGGTTAATCTAAGGCAGGTGAATAATGAAATGAATGCAGATAATATCAGAAAACGGATAAGAAGTGGCGAACATCAGGGGACAACATCAGGGCTCTCCGGGGATAAGGTTCAGGCGAATTTAGTAATATTGCCCAGGAAATATGCATTTGATTTCCTGCTTTTCGCCCTCAGAAATAAAAAGGCGGTACCGATTATCGAAGTGCTTGAAGACGGACAGTATGAAAGCAGATACGCCAAGGACTCCGATATAAGAACGGATATTCCAAAATATAATATATACAGATACGGAGAACTGATAGAAACTGTTGATGATGTGACATCATACTGGCAGGATGATTTCGTTACATTCCTGATTGGCTGCAGCTTCACATTTGAACAGGCAATTCTTGACGGCGGCATCGATATTAAACACATTAAGGAGAAGAAGAATGTGGCAATGTATAAGACGAATATTGACGCTGAATCCGCAGGTGCTTTTCATGGACAGGCAGTTGTCTCGATGCGACCTTTTAAAAAGGATGACGTGGATAAGGTGAAAGAGATTACCGGCAGGTTTCCAGACATGCACGGTGCACCGGTTCATGTCGGCACTCCGGGCGACATAGGCATAGCGAATATGTCCCAGCCGGATTACGGAGATGCGATTGCTATTGAAGAAGATGAGGTCCCGGTATTTTGGGCATGCGGAGTGACGCCGCAGAATGTCGCTCTGAATGCAAAGCCGGATGTTATGATTACCCACCTGCCGGGACATATGTTCATCACTGATATCAACAATGATGAATTTAAAGATTGAGTGTTATCAACTTCTATATGGTAAGTAATATAGTCAATGTATAAACCCAATAGTCATATATATAAAGCGTCTGAAAATCATAGGATTTTCAGACGCTTTAATTTTCATCAGATCATTAAGAACGTTAGGATGGATAATCCGACAGAAACGATGATCATTGCCATCAGTGGTCTGAATGCCTTGGTCCGCACATCGTTCAAGCTGACATTCAATCCAAGTCCAACCATCGCCATAGTCAGTAAAAACGTGGATAAATCATATACCCTTACAATTACCGTCTCAGGTATGAAGATGACCTGTCCGATTATATATGTATTCAAAAGACTCATGATCACGAAGCCCAGTAAAAACCATGGGAACTGCATTTTAATATCACCGGGTGATAATTTTTTCTGGTGACGTCTGACAAAATAAACGATGATGAAACATAATGGAATGAGCAGCAAAACGCGTCCAAGTTTTGCAAGAAGTGCAATCGCAAGTGCGTTGTTGCCCGCCGGCTCTGCAGCAAGTGCCACATGCGCCAGTTCATGCAGGCTCATTCCGGACCATGCCCCATAGTCATTGTTGGAAATGTCGAGTAACGGACGGGTTAATATATATCCCAGAGAAAACACTGTACCAATGAGTGCAATGATACCGACACTTATTCCTGTGTCTTCATCTTTTGCCCTTATGATCGGTGCTACAGCTGCGATTGCTGCCGCTCCACATACGCCCGTCCCTACCCCGAGGAGCAGTGAAAGATTGAAATCTGCTTTGAACAGCCTTGCAAGACCGAGCATGGAAAGGACCGCAAAAGCAATGACTATTGTATCTTTAAGCAGAAACTCAAGTCCTTCACCGAGAATGATATTTATATTTAAACGGAGACCGTATAAAATGATTGCCACACGCAGCAGTTTTTTAGATGAAAAAGTGATACCGCTGGAATATGTATAGGGATAGCCGAAAAGTTGCCGGTAAATGATTGCGGCTATGATTGCACTCCCAAGAGGACCGATCAATGAAAAACCGGGGAGGAGTGCAATGAAATATCCGGCGACTGCCATAACAAATGTAATCCCCACTCCAATTAACCATTTGGACCGCGGATTCAATTCGATGTCTGAACCTGTCACTGTTTCACCTCCATAAAATCCTTTTATTAAACTGAGAAATTTTACAACTGCAGACAATCGGTCATAAGTTAAAGACAAATCATGCTTGAATGATTTGTCTCAGTTTACACTATTTATCTTTCCAAAAGTCATTTGCCTGGGAAATTGTGTGAAAATGTATTGCCACTACTTCGGATGCATGTGCAATATTTCTGGCATCCCCTATATACTCCGGATACATTTTTTTACGGGATTCAGGGTCCGGCAGTATTGTGGATATCGCTTTTCTTGAGAGCTGGACAGCAAGCTGATACCTTTCTTCCGGAGTATCTGTAATCAGAGAAGTGATTTCATTGGACATATAAACCCTCCTATAATAATTTAGGTCAATTATTATTATATATGAATTACATTGGGCATGACACGTTTAGCAGTAATATGTTTAACAATAGCAGATAAATGTGAAGAGAAACATATATATGTTTTTGAATAATAAATTTCATTTTAGGATTTTTAATTACCTAATATGTTATAAAAAGTTGAGTGTGATGGTATAAAAATAATGATTTCAGAGGTGGATAAATATGTTTTTCAAACAATTTTATGATGAGAAGCTGTCCCAGACGTCTTATATGATTGCCTGTCAGCAAACTAAAGATGCGATTATCATTGATCCGAGCCGTGTTCTTGATGAATATGAAGAAGTGGCATATAAACAGGGCTATAACATCTCCTATGCTGCGGAAACTCATATACATGCAGACTTTGCATCCGGGCTGAGGGATGCCGCGAGAAAGTTCGGCTCCCGTCTGTTTGTATCTGATGAGGGTGATGACAACTGGAAATATGAAAATATGCCGGAAAACACAGTTTTTCTTAAAGAAGGCGACACGATTGAAGTGGGTAATGTTGAACTTAAAGTGATGCATACACCTGGACATACGCCGGAAAGCATTACATTTATCCTGACAGATCACGGCGGAGGCAGTGAAGAACCTATGGGAATGTTCACCGGAGATTTCTTATTTGTTGGAGACATCGGACGTCCTGATCTGCTTGAAGAAGCGGCAAAGATGAAAGGTACCACTGAACTTGGTGCAAAAGAAATGTTCAATTCATTGAAAAAGCTTGAGAACTACCCCGATTTTCTTCAAATCTGGCCGGGACACGGTGCCGGCAGTCCATGCGGAAAAGCTTTAGGTGCAGTACCATTATCCACCCTGGGTTATGAACGTCAAAACAACTGGGCATTAAAAGCAGAGAATGAAGAAAGCTTTGTCAAAGAGCTCGTGAGCGATCAGCCGGAACCGCCCACCCACTTTGCACATATGAAAAAGGTGAATAAAGAAGGCCTTCCTGAATTTAAGGTGAAGGAAGTGGACGTCGGAACCCCGGAACAGCTCCCCGGACAAATATTTGATTTAAGAAGCAAAGAAACATTTTCTGAAGGGTTTATAAAAGGGTCGATCAATATTCCTTTCAACGATAAATTTCTGCGGTTTGCCGGATGGTACGTAGATTTCAACCGGCCGATGACTTTGATTGCGGATCCGGAAAACAGTGAGCAGCTGCAAAAAGATTTTGCTTCCATAGGGTTTGATGATATAGCGCTGATTGTACCTGAAGATAAAGTGGAGCAGTATGCAGTTGCTTCTTATGAAAATGTGCAGCCTGCAGAACTTACTGCCGATTATGAAGATAAAAATATACTGGATGTCCGTTCAAAATCAGAGTACAGGAAAGAAAACTTAAAAAATGCAAAACATCTGCACTTTGGTCAATTAACATCTGAGGATAAAGAAATACCGTTTGATAAAGAAGATAATATTTATGTACACTGTCAGTCAGGTGTCCGCTCAGCCATTGCCGCCAGTGTTTTGAAGGCTGAAGGATATGAGAATATAATCAATGTGAGAAAAGGATACAATGGGATTAAAAACGAGCTTCAAACATAAATATCCATTAAATGATAAATAATCCTATAATATACGTTTAACTCTTTGTGGAGAGGCTATAATAGTATATGAAGATAAATGATATAGGATAAGTATGTCAAAAATATTTAAAAATTATAAGGAGCGTGTATTATTTAATGGCTGAATATTCACGAGAGGATATTCATAAAAGTGTTGAGGCGGATGGCGTGCAGTATGTCAGACTTCAATTCACTGATGTGTTAGGTGCAATTAAAAACTTGGAAATTCCTGTAAGTCAACTGAAAAAAGCAATCGATGGGGAAATGATGTTCGATGGTTCTTCCATCGAAGGATTCGTCCGAGTTGAAGAATCTGATATGTATCTGAAGCCTGATTTGAATACGTGGGTGGTCCTCCCATGGACTGAAGGCATTGATAAGACGGCACGTTTAATCTGTGACATTCACGATATTGATGGAGAGCCATTTACCGGAGACCCAAGATCTAATTTGAAGAAGGTCATTAAAGAAATGAAGGAGCTCGGGTACGATAATATGAACCTGGGACCGGAACCGGAATTCTTTTTCTTCAAGCTGGATAAGGACCGTAACTATACAACTGAAATCAATGATGACAGCGGCTACTTCGACCTGGATATAACAGATACGAGCGGGCAGTGCCGCAGAGAGATTGCCAGAACTCTGGATAAGATGAACTTTGAGGTTGAAATGTTCCATCATGAGGTTGGCCCAAGCCAGCATGAGATCAGTTTTAAATACATGGACGCATTAACAGCAAGCGATGCCCTTCAGACTTTTAAACTTGTAGCTAAAACAATAGCAAGGAAATATGGGCTGCATGCAACATTCATGCCGAAACCGATGTATAACCAGCCGGGAAGTGGTATGCATTACAATGTGTCATTATTTAAAGATGGTAAAAATATATTCTTTGATGAAAATGATGATTTCGGACTAAGTGAAGAGATGCGGTATTTTATGGCCGGTTTACTGGATCATGCCAGATCATACACTGCGGTATGTAACCCGCTTGTCAATTCTTATAAGAGACTGGCATCCGGATTTGAAGCACCAAGGTATATTGCCTGGAGCGGCCGCAACAGAACACCGCTGCTGAGAATTCCGTCCAGCCGTGGTGCAAGCACACGTGCAGAAGTCAGATCACTCGATCCATCTGCTAATCCATATCTTGCTACGGCGGTCATTTTGGCAGCAGGGCTCGACGGTATAAAAAATAAAGCGGATTTGACGACTCCTGTAAATGAAAATATTTATGAAATGACACAAAAAGAGCGTAAAGCTGAAGATGTTGAAGATTTACCGACTACGTTATACACCGCACTGAAAGCGATGAGAGAAGATGATGTGGTCAAAGATGCACTTGGTGAGCATATTTATGAACACTTTGTTGAAAATAAGATGATTGAATGGAAACAATACAGTGCGCAGATTACATCCTGGGAACTGGATGAATATTTAGGGAATTACTAGAAATAATAAAAAACAAGCCTGTCTCATACAGGCTTGTTTTTTATTTTAGAGGTTCTGATTAATAAAAGAAAACCTGGGTGTAATCACCCAGGTTAAAATTATTTAAGTCTGTTAATTACTGCTTCAGCAACTCCCTGTGCTGAGGCCGGGTTTTGGCCGGTAACAAAATTTCCGCTTGAAACAACATTCTCTTCCATCTCACGGCCTTCAACAAAACCTGCGCCGTTCTCTTCCAGTTTTGACTGGAGCAGGAAGGGCATTTCCTCTGTTAGATCCATAGCCTTCTCTTCAACATTTGTAAATCCTGTGAGTTTGATGCCGTCAACGAGGTGTTTACCATCTTTAGTTTTGGCATCGGCAAAAGCTGCAGGTCCATGACAGACAGCACTGATGATTCTGCCATCATCTTTAAAGTATGCCATAATGTTCTGGATGTCTGCATTGCCCGGGAAGTCATACATCGCACCATGCCCTCCGGCAAAGAGAATTGCGTCATAGCCTTCATATACCAGGTCTCCAAGGCGTTCTGTCTGCTGGAGTATCTTCGTCACTTCAGTGAACCTTTCATCATCATTTCCATTCTCCACCGAATTTGGGTCTATCGGTACATTTCCGCCTTTAGGCGATGCGATATCCACTTTAAATCCGGCGCTTTGAAAAGCGATGTAAGGCTCTGCCGCCTCGGAAAGCCAAACGCCTGTAGGACGGTCTTTATTGCCAGCTATCCTGTCATGATTTGTAACCACTATAAGTACAGAT
Organism: Lacicoccus qingdaonensis; assembly: GCF_900101075.1. GTDB lineage: Bacteria > Bacillota > Bacilli > Staphylococcales > Salinicoccaceae > Lacicoccus > Lacicoccus qingdaonensis. Next base: position 12,983 of record NZ_FNFY01000003.1, read on the forward strand.
TTACTCATATTGATAACCACTCTCCTTTCCATTGCTTTACCCTAAAGTAACTCTGAATAATCTTAAATCAAGGATTATAAGCGACCGACGGGTTTTCATAAATTGACTTATACCCATGAGGGGTATATAATTGATGTAAGAATAAAATACGGAAAGGAAGAAGGTTTAAAATGTCACACAGCAGAAATGAAGAACATGATCACTCCCATCATCACGACGGTCACAATGATCATCACCATGATCACGATGACCACAGCGGGCATGACCACCACCATCATGGTGAATTTAAAAAGAAATTTTCTATATCGTTACTGTTTGGGGTTCCCATACTGTTTTTCGCACCCATGATGGGTATTACACTGCCGTTCCAATTCACTTTTCCTGGTTCTGACTGGGTAGTGCTGATTCTGGCGACGATATTATTCGTATACGGCGGAGAGCCCTTTTTAAGAGGTGCAGTGGATGAATTGAAAAGCCGCAGGCCCGGCATGATGACGCTTGTGGCCATGGGTATATCCGTCGCCTATTTATACAGTCTTTTTGCATTCTACATGAATCATTTCACGGCTGCAGAGGCTCATACGATGGATTTCTTCTTTGAATTGGCTTCTTTAATATTGATTATGCTGTTCGGTCACTGGATTGAAATGAAAGCGGTGGGCAATGCAGGTGATGCATTGAAAAAGATGGCTGAACTACTGCCCAATACGGCAATGTTGATAGATGATGACGGCAATACTGAAGAAGTGGAATTATCTGAAGTGAATGAAGGGGATAAAGTTCAGATAAAGGCCGGAGATAATATACCCACTGACGGTAAAATCATTTCGGGTAAAAGTTCGGTGGATGAATCTCTTGTAACGGGTGAATCGAAAAAGGTTGAAAAATCTATGGATGATGAAGTGATCGGCGGAACTGTGAATGGTTCAGGTACACTCATCATTGAAGTCACGGGCACGGGCAAGAGCAGTTACTTGTCGCAGGTCATGGGTCTTGTCAGTGAGGCCCAAAGTGATAAATCGAAGGCGGAATTGTTGTCGGACAAGGTGGCAGGGTATTTATTCTACTTTGCTTTAAGTGTCGGTCTGATTGCATTCATTGTCTGGCTGATGATTCAGGGAAATGTGGATTTTGCACTTCAGAGACTGGTGACGGTACTCGTCATCGCCTGTCCGCATGCTCTAGGCCTTGCTATACCGCTGGTGACTGCGCGCTCAACGTCGCTCGGTGCTAAAAATGGTCTGATTGTGAAAAATCGTGAATCGCTCGAAACAGCAAAACAGCTGGACTATATCATGATGGACAAAACAGGTACATTGACTGAAGGTGACTTTGCAGTCAACCATGTTGAAAGCTTCTATGAAAAGTATTCTGATGAAGATGTACTGGGTCTGATGGCGGCAATTGAGCAGAGTTCGTCCCATCCTCTTGCCGAAGGTATAATGACAGAAGCAGCTTCAAGAGAAGTAAATATCCCGAGAGCTGAAAATGTAAATAATATACCGGGGGTAGGTCTGGAAGCTTCAATTGAAAATAAAGATATGAAGATAACAAGTGTGTCTTACTTGAAGGACAATGACATAGCCTATGATGACAGTCAGTTTAAGGAGCTCGCCGGTCAGGGAAACTCTGTGAGTTTTCTGGTGGTGGACGGTGAGAATTATGGCATTGTCGCCCAGGGTGACAAGATCAAAGAAAGTTCCAGGGGCATGATAAAAGAAATTATTGAACGCGGCATCCGCCCTGTCATGTTGACAGGTGACAACAGACAGGTGGCAGAAGCCGTGGCCAAGGAGCTCGGTATTGAAGAAGTCAGAGCAGAATTAATGCCTGAAGATAAGGAACGGATTATCCAGGAGTATCAGTCTAAAGGTGAAAAAGTCATGATGGTCGGCGACGGGATTAATGACGCACCAAGTCTTGTACGTGCTGATATCGGTGTGGCCATCGGGGCCGGTACGGACGTAGCTGTCGAATCAGGTGACGTCATTTTGGTTAAAAGCGACCCGGCGGATATCATTCATTTCCTATCTTTGGCAGAAAATACTGTGAAAAAGACAGTACAGAATCTATGGTGGGGTGCCGGTTATAATATTTTGGCAGTACCACTTGCAGCAGGAATATTGGCATTTATGGGACTGATCCTCTCCCCTGCTGTCGGAGCAATATTGATGTCGCTGAGTACGATTATAGTTGCGATAAATGCGATGACTTTAAAAATGGAATAGTGAGCACCAAATACAGGGTTGAAAAACCCTGTTTTTTAATTGATGAAACTATATTGACAATCATCTATATAGAAGATAATCTATATAGTGGAAGGTGGAGATGATGTGACATATGATAAATTATCGGATTACTTAAAAATAATTGCTAACCCCAGCCGATTGGAAATACTGGACTTATTATCCTGCGGGGAACTGTGTGCAGATGATCTGTTAAAGTATTTTGAGTTTTCCCAGCCGACTTTAAGTCATCATATGAAAGTGCTGGCTGACATTGAACTGATCATCACCCGCAGGGATGGTAATAAAAAGATGTATAAATTGAATAATGAAGTATTGAAAGAAGTAGGCATCTATATAGATTTACTTGCCCGTGACAATGAAGAATGTGTCTGCAAATCCATCAGCAAAGGTGACTGTGCATCATGACGTTTTTAGCGATATTGATATTTTTAGTGACATTGGTCTTCATCATATGGCAGCCGAAAGGGCTGGATATCGGAATTACAGCAACTGCCGGAGCCGTTTTGGCAATCATCACAGGTGTCGTATCATTCAGTGATGTTATAGAAGTTGCTGAAATTGTCTGGAATGCTACATTGACATTTGTAGCGGTCATCATCATTTCTTTAATTCTTGATGAAATCGGCTTTTTTGAATGGTCGGCCAGACATATGGTTAAAGCCAGTAAAGGAAACGGCATCAAAATGTTCATTTACATAATATTACTCGGCGCCATTGTTGCAGCATTCTTTGCCAATGACGGTGCAGCACTTATACTGACTCCTATAGTTCTCGCAATGGTGCGTAATTTGAAATTCGAAGAACAGATTGTTTTTCCGTTTGTACTGGCGAGTGGTTTTATTGCGGATACTGCTTCACTGCCGCTGATTGTGAGTAACCTTGTGAATATTGTGTCTGCAGATTACTTTGGGATCGGTTTTCTGGAATATTTGAGCCGTATGATCATTCCAAACTTATTTTCAATTGCCGCCAGTATCATTGTATTGCTAATCTACTTTAGAAATTCCATTCCGCGCCATTTTGAAGCTCAGGAGCTTGCTTCACCGGAAGATGCAATTAAAGATAAAAAACTATTCCAAATTTCCTGGGTAATACTTGGCGTTTTACTGGCGGGCTATATGGCGAGTGAATTCATCGCCGTGCCTGTATCGTTCATCGCAGGAATCATCGCAATTATATTTTTACTGCTGGCCGGCAGATCAAAAGCTGTGAATACCGGCGAAGTCATTAAAGGTGCACCTTGGAATATCGTCATTTTTTCTCTGGGAATGTATATAGTCGTATTCGGTTTAAGAAATGCAGGGATAACTGAACTGCTGGCAGATGTCTTGATTATGATTGCCGGCCAGGGCTTGTTCGCTGCAATTATGGGTATGGGTTTCATCGCTGCATCCTTATCATCGGTAATGAACAATATGCCGACAGTGATGATCGATGCCATAGCAATCGACCAGTCCGGAGTCCGGGGCATCCTGAAGGAAGGTCTTGTCTATGCAAATATCATCGGTTCGGACCTGGGCCCGAAAATCACACCTATCGGTTCTCTTGCGACTCTGTTGTGGCTCCATGTACTGACACAAAAAGGCATGAAGATATCATGGGGTGTTTATTTTAAAGTGGGAATCGTCATTACGATACCGGTGCTCATATCGACACTTATCGGTCTTTATTTGACATTGCTTTTATTCTAGAAAGGAATTGATTTAATGGATAAGAAAGTAATTTACTTTATATGTACAGGTAATTCGTGCCGTTCTCAGATGGCTGAAGGGCTCGGCAGAACGATACTCGGCGACGGGTGGGAAGTTTATTCGGCGGGGATTGAAACCCACGGGGTCAATCCAAAGGCGATCCAGGTAATGGATGAAATAGATATTGATATTTCGTCCCAGACGTCAGATCTTATAGAGGCGGATATTTTGAAACGTTCTGATCTAGTTGTTACATTATGCAGTGATGCAGATGTGAATTGCCCTGTAATCCCTCATGGGGTTGAGAAAGAGCATTGGCCGTTTGATGATCCTGCAGGTAAGGGCTGGTCTGAATTTCAGAGGGTGAGGGATGAAATCGGAGGAAAGATAAAAGATTTTAAAAGGACTTTCTAAACGAAAGTCCTTTTTTAGTACCATACAAAGTATACGATTGTTGACGTCATTACCATGGTAATGAGTACTAATGGTGTACCTATTTTTACGTAGTCGCTGAATTTGTAGCCGCCGGGACCATAGACGATCAGGTTGGTCTGATACCCGATAGGTGTGATGAAACTGCACGATGCGGCGATTGCAATAGTGATGATAAGTCCCATGTAAGGGATATCCATCTGGGTTGCAATCTCAAATGCAATCGGGAACATCAAGACTGCTGCGGCACTGTTTGTAATCAACTCTGTAAATATATTGGTTACGATGTAAACGATGAATATGATACCAAGAATACCAAGCGGACGCGCAAAGGCGAGCATGTTTTCCGCAATGAAATGCGCGAGCCCTGACTGGGTCATTGCGGCCCCGATTCCAAAAGCACTGGCAATCAATAGAATGACATCGAACTGGATATACGTTAATATCTCTGACCAGTTGATCAGCCTGGTAATAATCAATAGAATGACTGCAATCAGCATGGCTTCAAACATTGACAGCATGCCAAGCGTGACGGACAGAATCATCACCAATAAGAGTCCAAGAGCCAAAGCACCTTTCAGGTTGCTCTGTTTCAGAGTTTCAGGCGGATTGACCGTTGAGACGACATAGAAGTTATGTGAATGCTGATGGTTCTGTACAAAACTGTCTTCAGCAAGGAGCAGCAAAGTATCGCCCGTTTTCAGGACTATGTCACCTACCCTGCTCGTAATACGCTGATTATTTCTGTGGACTGCAATGACGCCGGCATTATATTTTGATCTGAACAGCGTGCTTCTGATGGTTCTGCCGACTAAACCTGAATTATGGGAAATGACCGCCTCCACAAGGTGATGGTTGTCATTCTGCAGAACTTCCAGACTCTCGTTGGTGCCTGTTTCTAAAGAAACACCTTTTAATTTTTCAACTTCAGCTATTCTGCTGAGAGTTGCTGAAAAGATCAAATTATCTCCTTTTCGTATGATGGTATGTGCACTGACAGGAAATACATGTTCCCCGTCTTCGCGGATAATCTCAATGATGTAAATCCCTTTTAACGAATTTTTTGAAGCGGTAATAATTTTATCGTTGATATATTCAAACTTTTCTCCGATAGTGGCTTCAGCTAAAAATTCTTTTGCCTCTTTACGAATCGTATCTTCGGCACCCAGGTTACTGGGTAAGATTTTATAGCCGATGGTCAAAATATAGATCAGCCCTACTATGGCTATCGGCAGCCCGACGATAGCCATAGTGAAGAATGAAAAGCCTTCGACACCTGCGTTTATCAGTAATCCATTAACAATCAGGTTGGTGGATGTGCCGATCATCGTAATCGTCCCGCCAAGAATTGTTGCATAAGACAGCGGGATTAAAAGCTTGGAAGGTGAAAAACCGTTATCCCTTGCCCAGTCTCTTAAAATCGGGGTCAGTGTAATGACAATCGGCGTATTGTTTAAAAATCCGGAAGCCAGTGATATAGGTGCTAGCAGTTTCACCATGGACAGGCGTAATGATTGTGATTTGCCCAAAATTCCATAAATGAAATTTTCTATGATACCATGTTTTTGAATGGCGCCTGCAACGATGAAGAGCAGCAGCACCGTGAGCATCCCCTCGTTGGAAAACCCGCTCAATGCCTGTTCGGTGGTTATGATGCCGGACAGTAAAAATATCACCAGAAAGAAAAATATGACGAAATCTGCACGGGCAACTTCAAACAGTAGTAAGCCGAGCATTAAAATTATCATTAAAGCTACATAAATCATTTCTACAGTCATGATGGCACCCCCTGTCTGAAGAATAAACATTAAGAATATTCTAGCATACAATTTAATCACCGTGAATTTTTATTCTTAACATTCAAAATATGACAGGGGAAATACCCAAGTGACCGGGTAAAATGTTTAGGTCACTGTCATTTAGTTTAATTAGTATATATGTAGAGATTATAATATACACATTTAAATTTAAAACTGTTAGTTTGACCACAAAATACTTTTATACTATAGTGTGTCGTATCGAATGAAAATCGACTTAATTTCAAGGAGGAGTTATATTAGAAAAGGAGGCAATTAATATGATCATACAAGTGATCCAACATGACCCGCTTTTACCGTTGGGATATATAAAAGATTGGGCAAAGGAAAATAATTATCAAGTAAACACTGCCAGAATCTATGAAGGTGATCCATTACCTGTGGATGAAACATTTGATCTGCTGGTTATATTAGGTGGACGCCAGACGGCATATGAAACTGAAAACTACCCTTTTGTGGTCGAAGAAGCAGAGTGGTTGAAAAAACTTGTTGATGAAAATCAAAGCATGCTCGCAATATGTCTTGGAGCACAGATTTTATCAACGGCACTGGGCGGCGAGGTTCAAAGAATGGCACATATGGAAATCGGCTGGCACTATTTATATGAAGTGGAAGGTGCAACACAGCATCCTCTCTTGCAAGGTCTCCCGAGCGAAATCCGATTATTCCAGCACCATCAGGATTTCTTCTCTATACCTGAACGTGCTGAAAAAGTATACTACAATCAAAACTGCAACAACCAGGGATTCGTTGTAAACGACAACATATTGGCATTGCAGTTCCATCCGGAAATCGATGCAGTGGGCATTGAAGAATTTCTGGCAAAAGACCAGATTTATGAACCGGAAGAAGAAGTGCTTGTCCAGACTGAAAAACAGATCATCAATGATGAAAAGTTCGAAGCAGGACGCAAGTATCTCTATAACCTGATGGACAACTATAAAGCCGTGATCAATCAACCACGGCCGCATGAGGTTTAATATATGACGAAAGCCAGGTCACAATGACCTGGCTTTTTACATACCTTTAATATTTGTAAGATTGGCCGCCGTCGATATTGATGACTGCGCCGTTGATGAATCCTGATTCAGATAACAGGAATGCCACGAGTGAACCGACTTCTTCAGGTGTGCCAAAACGTTTCATGGGATTGACGGAAACGAATTCTTTTCCTGCATCTTCCCAATTTTCAGGGTCCATCTGCTTCTATGTTTGTCATCACATAAATATATTTATGCGGCTGAACCGTATTTGAAATAATATTTCGTTTAATCGTATAAAAAATAGATAGATTTTCCGTATTCAATCATAAGTGACACTAGTTAACAATGATTGTCATTATCATTTAAAATTGTTTAATATGTCAAATATTAACGATATAAAATTACATATATATAGTATAATTGAATTAAAGAAAAAATGTTTTCAATTTTGAAAGGGTGAGCTCATGACCGGTGCTTTGAAATGGATCAATAGTCACAGGGAACTTACGAATACGATCATCAGCGGTATATTAATTGTGCTGGGTCTGGTTTTCACGTGGAACAATGTTGAAACCATTGCTTCAAAAACATTTATAACAGTGTTTCTGATCGGCGGATATTACAGTGCGAAATCGGGCCTGATTGAACTTTTTCGTGACAAGCATCTGAACGTTGATGTACTGATGATACTTGCCGCAGTCGGCGCTTCCATAATCGGTTATTGGATGGAAGCCGCCCTCCTTATATTCATCTTTTCACTGGCGGGTTCCATGGAAACGATGGCCCGTATGAGAAGCCGCAATGCGATTGCGGAACTGATGAAACTGACACCGAATGAAGCCCGCAGATATAAGGATAATGGTGAAATTGAAATAGTGGAGACGAAAAAACTGAAAATCGGAGATTTACTGCAGGTTCCGAGGGGTGCGACGATACCCATCGACGGGATTCTTGCTGTTGATTATGGAGTAATCAACGAATCAAGTGTGACCGGGGAATCTGTACCTGTCGAAAAAAATTATGATGCTGAAGTGATTGGCGGTACAATCAACGAAGGGGAGCTCATCGATATCGAGGTGTCCGTAGAGGATGAAGATACACTTTTTTCGAAAATAATCCGTATGGTGGATGAAGCACAGTCCAAGCCTTCCAGAACGGCAGGTTTCATCGAAGGCATTGAAGACACATATGTCAAAGCTGTACTAATTGGTGTGCCGGTTTTCATCCTGGCCGTCCATTTCTTTCTTGGGTGGTCCATGGAGGAATCATTCTATAGAGGGATGGTGCTTCTTACAGTCGCTTCCCCCTGCGCTCTTGTGGCGAGTGCCACGCCGGCCACACTGTCGGCCATCAGCCGTGCCGCCAAAAAAGGGATGGTATTCAAAGGCGGAGAAGCTATCGACAATGTGAACCAGCTTAAAGCGATCATATTCGACAAGACCGGTACTTTAACTGTCGGGAAACCAGAAGTGGCAGAAGCATCTTATGCAGATGATGGCATGAAGGAAACAGTGGATGAAGTGGTAAAAGCCGCCGAATTCGGGTCCACCCACCCTATTGCCAGCGCCATTTTAAGATATTTGGATCGGACTGCTAAAATTGAGGTGGATCATATTGCAGACATCACCGGTAAAGGATTTGAGGTCACCCATAATGGCGATATCTGGAAAATCGGCAAACGGACATATGCCGCAGAAAGTGCCATGCTGCCTCCAGATATATCAAAGAAAACCGAAACACTTGAAGAACAGGGTAATACGGTAATATTCGTTTCGAGAAACGATGAAGTGCTGGCTTATTACTCCCTTGAAGATTCACTGAAACCGGAAAGCAGGATGGCAATTGAGCGTTTGAACACCATGGGCATACAGACAATCATGGTCAGCGGGGATAACCAGAGAACCGCCGAACATATCGCCTCTCTCGTCGGTATCAAAGAAGTGCATGCGAATCATATGCCGGATGAAAAAACGGAACGGCTGGAACAGCTTCGTGAAAAATACGGTGTGATCGGCATGGTTGGGGATGGAATCAACGATGCCCCCGCCCTGGCACTTGCCGATGTCGGTTTTGCGATGGGCAGCGGTACGGACATTGCAATGGAAACTGCGGATGTGGTACTCGTACAGGATGATCTTAAACAGATACCTTTTGCTCTCGGATTGTCCAGAAAGATGAAGAATATAATCATTTTCAATATCATTTTTGCCCTTTTCGTCGTCGTACTGCTTATTCTTGCCAATATACTGCAGGTCATCAACCTGCCTATGGGTGTGATCGGGCATGAAGGCTCTACCATACTTGTTATATTGAACGGTCTCAGGCTGCTGAACTATACAGGTGGTCTTAATGGCAGAAACGAAGACAGTGTGAGTAATATCACACGTCGCAGCACAGCGGTATGATAAAATGAAAGTAATAATAAAATTCATAAAAAGAGGAGGGATTTAATGGCAAAGTTACAGGACAAAGTCGTTGTTATTACAGGCGGAATTTCAGGAATCGGCAAGGCATCCGCTGAATTGTTTGCAAGTGAGGGTGCCAAACTGGTCTTAGTCGATCTTGACGAGACAAAAGGTAAGGAAGTCGTGTCAGAATTGGAAGACAAGGGGCACGATGCCATTTTTGTCCAGGCTGACGTGACAAGTGAAGAGGATGCGAAAAATGTGTTTTCAAAAGCTGTCGAGAAGCACGGACAGATTGACGTTCTCTTCAATAACGCAGGTATCGGCGCATCTAAACCGACACATGAAGTATCTTTCGAAGAGTACCGCAAGACGGTCAATGTGGACCTGGATGGCGTATTCCTGTTTGCACAAAACGCAATCAAACAAATGCGCAATCAGCCAAATGGAGGTGTCATCGTAAACACAGCATCTATGTACGGCTGGATAGGTGCGCCGGGCTCCGCTGCATATAACGCAGCTAAAGGCGGCGTGGTCAACCTGACAAGATCCCTCGGTGTGGAATATGCGTCGGAAAACATCCGTGTCAACGCTCTGTGCCCGGGATACATCGACACACCGATCATTCCTGAAGAAATGAAGGCACCTCTCAGACAGGCGACACCGATGGGACGCCTCGGTCTGTCAGAAGAGATGGCGAAAGCTGCATTATTCCTGGCATCAGATGACTCGAGCTTCATGACCGGTCAAAGTCTGATTGTCGACGGCGGTTTTACTGCACAATAAATTTAAGAAATGAGAGTCAGGAACCGGATATTTAATCCGGTTCTTTTTTATACAGTAATTCATTAAAATAGAAATGTCTGTTAATATTTAGATAAGAAAAATACGATGGAAAGAAGTCGGTTGTATGTTTCAACTCAGAAAAATATTCGGCGAAAGGATTATAAAAACAGGGATTTCAACCTTTCTTACGGCTTTGATATGTATATGGCTGAATCTGCCGCCCATATTTGCGGTGATCACTGCAATTGTCACGATCGAACCGACAGCGAAAGCTTCGCTGAAAAAAGCGTATGTCCGGTTTCCTGCCTCAATAATCGGTACTTTCATCGCTGTTGTGTCCTTGTTCATATTCGGTGAAACCGCAATTACATATGCAATCGCCGCAACATTGACCATTTTGGTGACTTACCGTCTGAAACTTTATGACGGTGTGCTGGTTGCTGCCATAACTGCTGTTGCGATGATTCCGTCAGTACAGGATGCCTATGTCTATCATTTCACTTCAAGACTGGCAACGACAATAATCGGTCTGACGACGAGTACCGTAATCAATTATCTGATACTGCCGCCGCAGTATACCGACCGGATTAAGGAGCTGGCAACCGCTGCGAAAAAAGACATTCAAAAACTTCTTAACAGACGTTTGAAAGAATTGACCGGGCAGAAGTTTCAATCCGGTAAATCGGATAAAAATTATAAAGCGATACAGAAAACGATGAATGAGGCAGAGCGGCTGCTGCAGTTTCAGCATGATGAGTACAGCTATCTGCGGTTTAATGAAGAGGGACTCAGGGATTTAAACAAGATTCAAAGAGAACTGCAGTTCATCAAATTATATCTGATCCATGTGGGCAATTTGATTTATATACCGAGAAATCTGAATTTGGGCTTTACTCAAAAAGAATTGGATACACTGGAGCAGGTGCTCCCCCTTATTGATGAGGACATGTCAAAAGTTGATGTGGACCATCCCGTTTTAGAAGATTTATATGACTGTATAAAAGAACTGGATGAAGACTCGGTATTCAAAGCCCATTTGCTGAATGAAATAATTCTGTTATTCAGAATGCTGATTAATCATGATAAAACTACAGATGTCACTAATATAAAAAAGGATGGAAAATAAAACTGCTGAAATCTTTACGGATTCCGGCAGTTTTTTATTCTTAAATTTCTCCTGGTATGATAAATTTAAATTATATTAAGGAGTGAGAATCATGGCGATGGAGTTTAGAGAAAAGGACTTGGATCTTCAGAATATTATTGCGGATGAGGTCAATAAATATTTAAAGAGAGACCTGGGTACAATGTCTGCGACCAAAAGGGCACCGCAGGAACTGATTGATAAGTACGAAAAGATGTCTGTGCCGCAAAAGGGACGTGATATTTATGAAATCATGAACGAATTGGACAATGAAATATTGGAATACATACACCGGAATAATCATCCCCGTTCATTTTCATTTATCCCGGGACCGGGATCGAGACTATCCTGGCTGGGTGATATTTTAACGACAGCGAATAATATTCACGCATCTAACTTCAAAAATGCGACGCTGCCGATCAGTATCGAAAGGAATCTGATCAACTATTTTGCTGAAAAACTTGGTTATAAAATAAAACCCGCCGGCGGTGTGTTCGTCTCCGGAGGCTCCATGGCAAATCTGACAGCGGTTGTCACGGCACGTGATGAAAAAATTGCGACGAAAGAACTGTACAAGGGCACTGTTTACATTTCAGACCAGGTGCACCACTCATTGAGCAAGGCATTTCATATTGCCGGGATTCCGAAGGAAAATGTCAGAAGAATTCCGGTTGATCGGGAATTTAAAATGAATGTGGATGAATTATCAGCAGTGATCAAAAAAGATATTGAAGCGGATATGAAACCTGTAATGGTGGTGGGCACTGCAGGAACAACGAATACCGGCACGGTTGATGATATTGAAGGAATAACGGCTGTATGCGAAGCGCATGACCTTTGGCTTCATATTGACGGAGCCTATGGACTGTCACACCTGCTTTCTACTAAAGGGAGAGATTTATTTCCCGGCATCGAACATGCCGACAGTGTCAGCTGGGATGCACACAAACTTCTATTTCAGACATACAGCTGTGCAATGGTCATCGTCAAGGATAAGCAGCATCTGTTGAACAGTTTCAGTGAGCAGGCGGAATATCTGGATGATATTCAAAGTGATGATGATGTCATCGACCCGGAAATGATCGGTATGGAACTCACCCGCCCCGCCCGTGCAGTGAAGCTGTGGATCACGCTGCAGGTGTTGGGTGAAGAGCAGTTCAGGGAACGTATCGATTACGGGCAGCATCTCGCGGAGTATACGGAAGAATGTGTGGAAGAGATGGAAAACTGGCAGGTCATATCACGTCCGAGTCTGTCGATATTGAGCTTTAAATATGTACAGCCGAATTTAAATGAAACTGAAAATAATAAAATACTCTCAAATGCCGCCGGACGGATGGCATCTTCCGGCTATGCCGTCACTTATACGACGGAACTGAATGGCCAGAAAGTCATCCGCATGTGTACCATCAACCCTGAAACGACAAAAGAAGATATTACGGGAACACTTGCCCGACTGGATGAATTTGTGAAAGATGAGCTGGAAAGTCTGTAACTCCAGACCGCTGTCACAATTGACATATTTGAATTTCAGAAATGACCATTTTATGAAACTGTCTCTTTCCGTCTATCTAACACTATATATTGTGTTACCTTTTATATAAATCAATATATTGTGTTCAGGAGGATGAAAATGCAAACATTAGAAAAAAATTTGGACAGTCTGATTACGTATAAGCCTGAAGTGGTCAATGAGAACGCAAACAAAGACAGTAAGACATTCAATACATTCAGGGATTTGACTGCCGGAGTTGTGGCGAAATCCTATGCACTTAAAAAAATGCTTCCGAAACATATTTCAGAGGCACACCAGAGTGGTGATATTCATTTTCATGATTTGGATTATCACCCGTTCCAGGCAATGACGAACTGCTGCCTGATTGATATTGAAGGTATGCTCACGGAAGGTTTCCAGATGGGCAATGCAAAAGTCACCTCGCCAAAATCCGTACAGACAGCGGCTGCCCAGATTGTTCAGATCATAGCGAACGTCTCAAGCAGCCAGTATGGCGGGGTGACGGTGGATAAGTTTGATGAAAAGCTTGGCAGGTATGCCAGATTGAATGAAGAAAAGCATCGCAGGACCGGTGAAGAGTTTGTCCTGCCTGATAAGCTGGAACAGTACGTCAAAGAACGCGTGGAGAAAGATATCAGAGATGCCGTGCAGAGTTTTGAGTATGAAATCAATACGCTATACACTTCGAACGGTCAGACGCCTTTTGTCACAATCGGTTTTGGCCTGGGTACGGACGAGTACAGCAGAATGGTGCAAAAAGCAATACTCCAGACCCGAATTGACGGACTTGGCGCTGAGAAGTTCACAGCTATATTTCCGAAGCTGGTATTTGCTTTGAAAAAAGGTGTAAACCTTGATAAAGAAGATGTGAACTATGATATTAAACAGCTTGCTTTGGAATGCTCTTCAAAACGAATGTATCCGGATGTGCTGAACTACGACAAGATTTCAGAACTTCTGGGTGACTTTAAAACGCCGATGGGCTGCCGCTCTTTTCTGCCGCAGTGGACTGAACCGGAAAGCGGAGAAAGCATCAACGAAGGACGTGCCAACCTTGGTGTGGTCACACTTAATCTGCCAAGAATCTCCATTGAGTCAAAAGGCAGCAAAGAAAGTTTTTGGGCGAATTTCCATCAGAAGATGAACCTGATGCATGATGCGCTCGTCTTCAGATTGAAACGACTTGAAGATGTCATCAGTGACAACGGCCCCATCCTTTATAAAAGTGGTGCTTTCGGAAAGCGCCTGGAAGCTGGAAACAGTGTTATGGAGTTATTCAAAAGGAAGCGCTGTACTTTATCGATGGGATATATCGGACTGTATGAAACAGCCACCGCATTTTATGGTCCGGACTGGGAAACGAATCCCGAAGCGAAAGAATTCACTTTGGATATATTGCGTGAAATGAAAAAATATCAATTGGAGTGGACAGAGGAATACGATGTCTTCTTCAGTATTTACGCGACACCGAGTGAGTCTCTGACCGACCGTTTCTGCAGGCTGGATCATAAAAAGTTTGGAGAAATAGAAGATATTACGGACAAAGGATACTATATGAACTCATTCCATTACGATGTAAGGAAAGACATCACCCCGTTTGAAAAAATTGACTTTGAACAGGATTATCCGCACCTTGCCGGCGGCGGTTTCATCCATTATTGTGAATATCCTAAGATGACCCATAATCTGAAAGCGCTCGAAGCTGTCTGGGATTATGCATATGATAAAGTGGGATATCTCGGCACCAATACGCCGATAGACCGGTGTTTCGACTGTAGTTTTGAAGGTGATTTCGAAACGACGGCTACAGGCTTCAAATGTCCAAACTGCGGCAATCAGAATCCTGAGACAGTCGATGTAGTGAAGAGAACGTGCGGTTATCTTGGGAACCCGGTCGTCCGTCCGACGATAAAAGGCAGACATAAGGAAATCAGTGCCAGAGTAAAGCATATGGGAAGTTCTGAATGAGTGCTTTAAATATTTATGAAGGCCGCTGTCATATCGCAAAAGTAGAACCGAGAACTTTCGTGGACGGAGAAGGTGTCAGGTGCAGCATTTATCTTTCAGGATGCCCGTTTGACTGCACAGGATGCTATAATCTTGCTGCCCAGAACTTCACTTACGGGGAAGAATGCAGCGATGATATGATTGATAAGATCATTGAGTATTGTGCAGCGGATTATATAAGCGGCTTGAGCATTCTCGGCGGTGAACCATTCTGTAATTTAAAACTCGCAGAAAAAATCGTCAGCCGGTTCAGAGCACGATTCGGCAGCCAAAAGACAATCTGGGTCTGGAGCGGTTTTGTATTTGAGTACCTTAAGAATGATATAAAACGGCAGTATTTGTTAAAAAATATCGATGTTTTGATAGACGGTCCGTTTATGCAGCGGCTATTCCAGCCGAATCTGGCATTCAGGGGTTCATTGAACCAGCGTATCATCGATGTAGGCAGGTCTCTTTCGAATGATAAAACCGTCTATTTGAATGACATCAGAGATGCCATAGAAATATAAAGAAGACCATGGATTTTAATCCATGGTCTTCTTTTACTGGCTTTAATAATAACTTTTCTTTTTTGAAAATATAAGCGGGATGGCTATTGCTGCAGCACCGGCGACACCTGTACCGGCGGCCAGGACAGCAGCCTTGCCAAGAGAGCCTGTTTTTTTATCATAGACTTTTGAATCATCTTTGGACAGTTCATAGCCTTCAGCCCGATCACTCATCGTCGAAATGGAATCCTCAACTTTGTATTTCTTTTTTAGATCATCTGTATTTGCACCGAATCCTTTGACAAACTGTGTCAGAACATTCGAGCCTTCAATGAACTGTGGGTCCATTAAAACTTTGAACAGACCGAACCATCCACTGCCTCTGTTTCTATATTCGTATTCTGAGGCGATTTCTATGCTGTTGTTGACCTTTAAAATAACAGGTTCCAGTTCATCCATATTGATTTTGCCCAGCATCTGGGTCATCAATAGTGCGTTTTTAATGGATTTACTGGCACTGGAAGATTCTACTGCGGTCAAAAGGCGGTAAAGTATACTATCACTTTCAGCGAGACCGCCTTTCACCATATTGAGCACTTCATGATCTTCGAGTTTGTTTAATATATCAAAAAGTTTTTCAAGCAGCTCCTGATTCTCAACGAGCAGTTTCTCAAGTTCCTTTAAATCACGTTCATGCTGGACTTCAGGGTCGACTTTCATTTTATGAATGACTTTCGTTTCTTTTGCCATTATTTTCTCGACCTTCTTTCCTTAACGATATCACCAGGGAAGATATAATCTTTACGTGCCCATTTCTGTTCAACACCGACACCGATCTGTGGCTGCGGGTTGCCATATCTGTGATTGATTTTCGGTAAAGGACTCTCACCTTTTTTCTCGAGCACTTCGATTTTTGCGGATACTTCCTTATATGCCGGTGTATCTGTATCTTTATCTGCATATGAACTTGTCAGATAGTTTATCGCGCCTTCACCCGCATCGTTCATCGGCAGGTATACCTGCTTTCCGTAAACACGGTCAGTGACGACAGCTTTAAGTTTCACACTACCGTATGGTGAGGTGAGCCTGACCATCGAGCCATCTTCTATGCCGCGGTCTTCTGCCAGTTCATGGGATACTTCCAAAAAGACTTCGGGTGTCTTTCTGGTGATTGCTTCAGATTTGTAAGTCATATTGCCTTCGTGGAAATGCTCCAGTAGACGTCCGTTATTTACATGAATATCATATTCATCATCGAATTCAAGCGGTTCTGTCCAGTCTACCGGATAGAAGCGCGCTCTGCCGTCAGGGAACGGGAATTCTTCGGTAAAGAGCAGCGGAGAATCTGTTCCGTCTGCATCCACCGGCCACTGCAGGCTGTCATAGCCTTCCAGGCGGTCATAGCTTACACCTGCAAATAATGGCGTCAGTGAGGCCGCTTCATCCATGATTTCGCTTGGGTGTTCGTAATCCCATCCTGCATCAAGACGGTTGGCAATTTCCATGATGATCTGCCAGTCCGGCTTTGTACCTTCCAGAGGTTCGAAAACTTTGTACAGGCGCTGGAATCTGCGCTCCGTATTGACGAATGTACCGTCTTTTTCGAAGCTCGGGCTTGCAGGCAGTACGATATCTGCGAATTCACAAGTTTTAGAGAAGAAGATATCCTGTACTACGAAAAATTCAAGCTTCTCAAATGCTGCCTGCACGTAGTTGATGTTTGAGTCGACAATGCCCATGTCTTCACCTTTCAGGTAAAGCATGTCCAGATTGCCTTCATGGATATAATCAACCATTTCGTGGTTGTTCAAGCCGGGTACTTTTGGCAGCTCAGTGCCCCATCCTTCTTCAAAACGCTCTCTGACTTCCTCGTCAGTTACGAACTGGTAACCAGGGAAACGGTCCGGCATACTGCCGAAGTCACTTGCGCCCTGAACGTTGTTATGGCCGCGCAGCGGATAAGCGCCGGCACCTGGCTTCATATAGTTGCCTGTCGCAAGCAGCAGATTTGAAATGGCTGTACTTGTGTCACTGCCGCCCTGTTTCTGGGTGACGCCCATCGCCCATAAAATACAAGTCGTTTCAGCTTTATGAATCGATTCGGCAATTTCAACCAGTTTTTCTTTGGAAATGCCTGTCATTTCAGCAGCATAGTCCATAGTATATTTTTCCAGTGTTTGATAATACTCATCAAAATCATTGACATGATCGGTGATGAATTTATCATCATGCCATCCCTGGTCGATGATATATTTTGTGACAGCTGACAGCCAGATCAAGTCTGTTGTAGGGTTCGGCTGCACGAAAAGGTCTGCTCTGTCTGCGAGTTCGTTTTTACGCAGGTCACTGACAATCACTTTTTGTCCGTTCAATTTTTGGGCACGTTTAACCCTTGTCGCAAGCACAGGGTGTGATTCTGCTGTGTTGGAGCCTATGGAGATGACCAGCTCGGACATGCCGATATCTGTGATGCTTCCTGAGTCACCGCCGTGTCCGACCGTTCTCCACAGCCCCATCGTTGCAGGTGACTGACAATATCTTGAACAGTTGTCCACGTTATTGGTGCCCACTACACCGCGTGCAAGTTTCTGCATCAGATAAGATTCTTCATTTGTACATTTTGATGAAGAGATGAATGCCAGTTTATCCGGTCCTTTTTCTTTAATTTTATCCTTGAACTTGGATTCTATAATATCCAGTGCCTCTTCCCATGTGGATTCCACGAAGCTGTCTCCTTTACGGATGAGGGGTTTGGTCAGCCTTTCCTCACTGTTGACAAAGTCCCACCCGAATTTACCTTTGACACATGTTGAGACACCGTTTGCAGGTGCTTCTTCCTGAGGTTCGATCTTTAATATTTCACGGCCTTTCGTCCATACATCGAATGAACAGCCGACACCACAGTAAGTACATACCGTTTTTGTCTTTTCTATGCGGTCTTCTCTCATTTCAGCTTCAACATCGGAAACGACCATCAATGAATTGTATCCTGTTTCCACTTCTTTCGTTACGTTGACTGCCGGTCTGAATGAATCTTTGAGCATACCTGTCAAATAGCCCGCTTCACCTTCCATACCGACTTCCATCATCGCGTTACACGGGCAGACAGTTGCGCAGTGTCCGCAGTTTACACATGAAGAATCATCGATCGTCGTATCGTTATCCCATATCACTTTCGGTCGTTCCAGCGTCCAGTCGATCAATAATGTTTCATTGACCTGGAGATCCTGGCAGGCTTCTACACATCTGCCGCACAGGATGCACTGGTCCGGATCATAACGGTAAAAATCATTTCGCTGAATTTCATGGCCTTTTGCTGTATGCGGTGATTCCTGATGATCAATGCGCATTTCTTTAACTGTATTATGTATTTCACAGTTGCCATTGTTAAAGTCACATACTGTACAATACAGCTCGTGATTCCCCATCACTCTGTCCATTGCAATCAATTGTGCTTCGTGAACCTCGCTGCCGACTGTTTCAACAACATCTCCATCATTCAGTTCAGTTGAACATGAACGCACAAACTCGCCGTTTACTTTAACAATACAAGTATCACATGTTTCCAGCGCACCAAGGCTCGGATGGTAACATAAACTCGGAATGTCTATATCTTTGGATTCAAGATACTTCAGCAGACTGCCGTGCCTAGGGGCGGTAAAATTCATGCCGTTCAGCTTGATGTCCACTGTCTCTGTTCTTACTTCCGTCATATATAAGCTCCTTCCATACAGTTTGATATACTCATTCCCATGCAGGATGACATCAAAACATTTTTTGACTATTTTGACAATTATATTGAATAACAAAAACTGTGTGTTAGCCAGAATCGCTTCTACACAGTTTTTGAATTTTATAATCATTAACCACAGTCATATCCAGTATAGGAAGTTTACAGCGATAAGCCTATTGGTGAATTCCCTACGTTTTCTTCTGATTTTACAGTATATGAAAGATGCATCTATGATATGAATGCCGATTTGAGTATAATAAAGGAAAATACTGTTTGAAAAAGACAATTTAAGAGAATAGGTAAGAGAATCAGGCAAAGGAGGCTTTATTTTGATTGAATTTAAAAATGTCTCAAAAAAGTACGGAGATAATCCGGCAGTTAAGGATATCAATTTCAAAGTGGAAGAAGGAGAATTTTTCGTCATCATCGGTCCGTCGGGGTGCGGAAAAACCACGACATTGAAGATGATTAACCGGCTGATTCCTCTGACTACAGGCTACATATACTTCAAGGAAAAACCGGTCAGTGATTTTCCGCTGTATGAAATGCGCTGGGATATCGGGTATGTCCTGCAGCAGATTGCCCTGTTCCCGCATATGACAATCAAGGAGAATATTGCACAGGTGCCAGAGATGAAAAAATGGTCGGATAAAGACATAGATGCACGCGTGGACGAGCTTCTGGAGATGGTCGGCCTTGCACCTGAAGAATACCGCAGCCGTATTCCAAGTGAGCTGTCAGGCGGCGAGAAGCAGCGTGTCGGGGTCGTACGTGCGCTGGCAGCAGACCCTCCGGTAATATTGATGGATGAGCCATTCAGCGCACTGGATCCTATCAGCAGGGAAAAACTGCAGGATGATCTCTTGGAGCTGCAGAAGAAAATTAAAAAGACAATTGTTTTTGTAACACATGACATACAGGAAGCGTTGAAAATGGGTGACCGTATCTGTCTGCTCAATGCGGGCAGTGTGGAACAGATTGGCACACCGGAAGAGTTTCTGTCTGAACCTAAAAATGATTTTGTCAAAGACTTCATCGGTGATATTGACAGCCACATGCTGAAACAGTCCACTGCTGGAGATATTGTCAGGAATGCCCCTGAAATTGCCGAAGGAGATGAAGATGGTCTGCCTGAAGTAATTCATGAAGCGGATATGTACCAGTTATTCAAATATTTCAGTGAACACGAAAAGCTGGTTATTGTTGATGAAAAACGACGTAAGTTATTGAAGCGTGAGGATATGTTCAAGTATTTATCCAACGATGAGGGCGGTGATCATCTGTGAGCAGTCTGTTAAGTACATTGGAGTCGAGAAGCGGTGATCTGTTCACAGCATTGATAGAGCATATCCAGCTCTCATTCATCGCTCTGTTGATCGCAGTGATTATAGGCGTGCCGCTCGGCATACTATTGACAAAAACGAAGAAAATCTCAGAAATAGTGATAAATATCGCTGCCGTAATGCAGACGATTCCTTCACTTGCCCTGCTCGGTCTGATGATTCCGCTGTTTGGTATCGGTACGGTGCCGGCAATCATCGCACTGGTCATTTACGCCCTGCTTCCTATTTTAAGGAACACTTATACGGGAATTGATGAAGTTGATGAGTCGCTTGTGGAAGCGGCAGAAGGCATCGGTATGAAACCGGGACGCCGATTATTTAAAGTCGAGCTGCCGCTTGCGATGCCGGTCATTATGGCCGGTATCAGAACTGCAATGGTACTGATCATCGGTACGGCGACACTTGCCGCTTTGATCGGTGCGGGGGGTCTTGGTGATCTGATTTTACTCGGTATCGACAGAAATAACATGTCTCTCATCATTATAGGTGCAATACCGGCAGCGTTGCTTGCCATATTCTTTGATATCGTGCTCCGCATACTTCAGCGTCTGTCGTACAGGAAGATGCTGATTACACTGGGCTCCATTCTTTTGGTATTACTTCTTATAGCAGTTGCACCGCTGGTCTCGGGACGTGGAGAGAGCATTACGATTGCAGGTAAGCTTGGTGCAGAGCCGTCCATAATAACGAATATGTATAAAATACTTATTGAAGAAGAAACTGATTACATGGTTGATGTTGAAGACGGCCTTGGTAAAACGACTTTCCTTTTCAATGCACTGCAGTCCGACGATATTGACGGCTACCTGGAGTTTACAGGGACTGTACTTGGTGAGCTTACACAGGAAGAGCTCGAATCCAAAGAAGAAGAAGATGTATATGAGCAGGCAAAATCGAGTCTTGAAGAGGAGTATGATATGACATTGCTGGAACCGATGGCGTTCAACAACACTTATACTCTGGCAGTTAAAGAAGACTTTGCCGAAGAGCATGGACTGGAACAGGTGAGTGACCTCGAAAATATTCAGGACGATATCAGTGCCGGGTTCACATTGGAATTCAATGATCGTGAAGAAGATGGCTACCCTGCCATACAGCGTGAATACGATATTGAGTTCGGTGAAGTCAGCACTATGGAACCTGCATTGAGATATCAGGCGATTGAAGCGGGGGATATCAATCTTCTGGATGCCTACTCCACGGATGCAGAACTGGAACAGTTTGATATGGTGGCGCTTGAGGACGATCAGAATGTATTTCCGCCATATAACGGCGCACCGATGTTCAAGCAGTCATTCCTCGAAGAACACCCTGAAATTGCCGAACCTCTAAATAAACTGGCCGGACAAATCACAGATGAAGAGATGCAGCAGATGAACTATCAGGTCAGTGCAGAGGATGCGGATCCGTATGAAATCGCAGAAGAATACCTGCTCGAAGCGGGATTAATAGAAGAATAGAATTATGATAGAACCCTTCATATAGTGAAGGGTTTTATTTTTTTAAAAATATATGTTTACAAATTCCACATTAAGGTATATAGTTATATACATATGTATATAACTATAGTTCGAGGAGGGAATACTTTGAATGGAAAATTAAATGAGAAGAAACCGATTTTTGAACAGATCAAAGATTGGATCAGTGACCAGATTATAGACGAGACGCTTGTCGATGACGATAAAATCCCTTCAACCAATGAAATTGTAGAATTTTTTAAAGTGAACCACCTTACAGTAGCCAAAGGTGTCAATCAGCTTGTTGACCAGGGCGTAATCTATAAGAAGAGAGGTGTCGGCATGTTTGTAGCTGAAGATGCGAGGAATACACTGCTGAAGGAACGTAAACATCAATTCAAGGATGAATATGTGAAACCGATGATAGAAGAAATGTCAAAACTCGGCCTGACGGAAAAAGATTTGAATCAGCTGATAGAAATTGTAAAGGAGGATGACCATGGTAAACGTAGAATTTAAAAATGTGGACTTGAATATAAAGAAGGATGAAATTTTAAGAGGGATCAATTTAAAGTTTGAACCCGGCCGGATATACGGGCTGCTTGGCAGAAATGGTGCAGGGAAGACGACACTGCTTTCATTGATTGCAACATACAGAAAAGTGACGAGAGGTGTTTTGACGGTCGATGGGCAGGATCCGTATGAAAATGAAAATATCATGCCGCTGGTCGACTTTCTGCACCAGGAGGACTACAGTGAGGAATCAGAGACGGTGGAGGACTATCTGGGGATGGCTGAAAGATACAAGCCGTCATTTGATATGGATTATGCGCTGACACTTCTGGACGAGTACAAGATCGATCTTAAGAAGAAAATGATGGAGTTATCACAGGGACAGCAGGCTGCGGTGGATGCCTCGATGGGACTCGCAACAATGTCGCCGGTCGTTTTGTTCGATGAGGTGACGAACGGCATGGATGCACCGTCACGCGAGAAATTCTATCACCAGGTGCTCAATGCCAAAAACAGGGAAAACAGGGTGATTGTGCTCTCTACGCATATCGTCTCTGAAATGGATTATCTGTTTGATGAAGTTGTGGTCATCCATCACGGGAAAGTGCTGGTCGATGAACCTGTGGATGAGTTTCTTGGCAGAGGGTATCAGGTTACAGGCAATGCAGAAGACATTGATGAATTTACAAAGGATAAAGAAGTTGTGAATTCAAGAACACTGGGACCGACGAAAGCGGTATCCATACTCGGTGTACCGTCAAGTGAAGATGAGAAAGTATTCGACAGCGGAAAACTGTCATATTCAGCGATGAGATTACAGGACCTGTTTATAAATATGACGGAAGATTAAAATGGAAAGGAGAACAATTATGAATAATAATAAAGTTAAAAACGGAACAATGGATTTATCCGTAATCAGTGTCTTTGGTGCATTTTGGTATATTCCGATTTTCACCGTAATATATATAACGCTGTTCCTGATATTCGGGGCCGAAGAAATGGACAACATGTCTTATTTTTCAATGGGAGCAAACTCAAATAGAATATTTATGCTTGTGATGGGCATCATTATTGGCAGCTCTTTTATAAAATGGGCGATTGGTCTCGGGATGACACGGAAGCAGTTCTATAAGGCAAATATGTACTCGGGTGCTATCTTGGCAGTGGCCTTGACAATAACGATGATCATCATCAGCCTGTTTATCGGATTGTTGCCGTTCGCTGGTACGGAGCATATAAATCAGCCGCTTGAAATGCACCCTGCGATGAATTTGTTGACAATCACATTGCTGGTTTACCTTGCGTATCTGGCAGGAACACTGATCGGAGCCGGTTTTTACAGAAATGGCTGGTTCGGCACATTGGGCATCATCATCACTATACTTTGCAGTTTTATACCTGAAGCCTTGGACCCCTTAATAGTGAATTTCTCTGGGCTTGCCTCAGGCACGGGTGTACTCATGACCGTAGTTGTCCTGATCGCCGCACTTGTTGTTGTGAACTATTACTTTATGAAGGATATCGTAATAAAAATATGATGAATGGAAAAAGCAGGAGAATCAGTGATTTTCCTGCTTTTATTTTTCGTCTCTTATTCTTTTCATTTCCCGGGAAATCTCTTGGTCGTCACCCATGTTTCTCTCTTCGAGCGATGCTATGACATTGTGATAATCGGTTTCATTCCTGTTCTGACTCATCTTATATGCAGCCTGGACTTCCTTAACTTTGACTTTGAAGCCGGCAATTCCCCTGATCTGTTTTCGGGTATCATCACTTATATTATCCCACGTCGCACCTTCAGGATCATGTCCTTCATACTTATCAAGAAGGTTGATAAGGTCTCTTTCAAGCTCATCTTCACTCAATAGGGAACAGGAACCGTACAGATGGACGGATTCGTAGTTCCAGGTCGGGACGTTTTCCCCTTCGTACCACGTTGAGGAAATGTAGGCATCCGGACCCTTGAATATGAGCAGCGTATTCTCATGACCGTCAAAAGTCTGCCACTGTCCATTGCCTTTGGAAATATGTCCTGTCAGTGTCCATTCACCATTTTCTTCGTTCAGCATCATCGGGGTATGTGTAGCCACAGGCCTGTTATTATCAGTAGTTATAATCGTGCCAAAATCATTATTGATGATAAAATCTTTAATTTCATCCAGATCATCGACTTTAAAGTGCTTGGGAATATACAAGTTAATCTGCTCCTTCATATTTGACTGAATTATTCCAGGGTATCTTTGGGGCGTGGATTGTCCTCAGGATGTATAAAATTATAATCGGTGATGTTTTCTGCTTCTATTGTTCGGTCAGTGATTTCGTGAGGTTCATAAAAATTCATTTCGGTAATTTCAATGGAACCATCACTGCCAACATCTGTTACATATGCGACATGACCGATTTCCCCTCTTGAAGTCTGGAGGATGGCACCACTTTCCGGTTCCTGATTGACTGAATAGCCGTCGGCTTCAGCCCGTTCAGCCCAGTGTTCGGCATCTCCCCAGCTGTTCTCGATCATATTCAAATCATTCTTTACCAGGTCAAAGACGTAATAAGTGCATTCGCCTTCGTCATATGAGTTATTCGCCATGGGATCCGGCAGAATCACATACTTTATATCTTC
Source organism: Lacicoccus qingdaonensis (assembly GCF_900101075.1). Taxonomy (GTDB): domain Bacteria; phylum Bacillota; class Bacilli; order Staphylococcales; family Salinicoccaceae; genus Lacicoccus; species Lacicoccus qingdaonensis. The sequence goes on from NZ_FNFY01000003.1 coordinate 38,170, forward strand.
AATCAGACCACCCTCCGACAGGCTGTCGGCGTAAAACAGACCACCTGCGCCAATCAGAAGAATGCCCAATGTTATAAAAAATTTTTTCATATTTCACCCGTTCATCATATATTATCTTGTTTACATCACATTCATTGTATCAAGATATGATAAAAATAAAACACATTAAACTTTCAGCTTTCCTCTGAATCCGCGTGCTGCATAGTACGATTCAGCACCGTTATGATAAGTGAAGACAGTACTGTAGCGGTAATCACAGAACAATGCACCGCCGAGTGCTCTGATATCCTCCGGTGTTTCTATCCAGGACGACGTTTTCTTATCGAATGTGCCCAGTGTCTGAAGATATTTATAATCTGATTCGTTCAGCAATTCAATTCCCATCTTTTCAGCAGTTGCCTTTACCGAACTTTCGGGTTTATGCTTCTTTCTGGAATCAAGCGCTGCCTGGTCATAGCACAGGCTCCGTCGGCCTTTGGGGGTTTCAGCCGAACAATCCATGAAGATGAAGGAACCATCTTCTGTTTTTATGACATCGGGTTCACCGCCAGTCAGTTCCATTTCGTTGAGCGACCATAATTTCTCGGGATGCGCGGTCAGTTCTGTCTGCACTTCTTGCCAGTTTATTTCCTGATGACGCTCTGGATACTCATCAAATCTTGTTTTCAGAGTCTTTAACAATTCGTTTTCTATATCCCCTGCCAATTTTTTCTCAGTCATTTTCATCCCGCTTTCTTTATTTTACTTTAATTTTAATATAAAAAAGGCCAGTACACCAATATGTACCGGCCACAGGTAAATTAAATACCCGGTGGATCTTCTTTTGCTCTCTTCTTGTAATCTTCAAGTTCTTCTTCGTGCTCTTCTATAGAGCCTTTGACGTAGTTTTCATAACGTCTCTTATTCGGACTGATGGTCAGCTCGAAGTATTTCCGTTCGGCGTTGGCATCTTTATAGAATGATATGACCATCAGTATGACGACTATACTGAACGGCAGTGCCGAAATGATAGCTGCAGACTGCAGGGCGTTCAGACCTGTTTCCCCACCTGCCAGTAACAGGACGAAAGCGATGGCTGAAAGGGAAACGCCCCATACCACTTTGATCATACTGGACGGTGTAAGCGAGCCGAATGATGTCTGCATGCCGATCACAAATGTTGCCGAGTCGGCAGATGTAATGAAAAATGACGATACGAGCAACATCGCAATCAGTGATAAGAGCAGCCCCATAGGAAGTTCGTCAAATACGCCGAACAGCTGTGTTTCAGCTGGCAATTCAAATATTTCCGGCACACTCTGACCGACTGAAACGCCTGTCATGCCGAAGGTACTGAACCATATGATACCGATCAAGGTCGGTACGAACAGTACAGCCATGATGAATTCCCGGATAGTCCGGCCGCGAGACACACGGGCGATGAAAATGCCGACAAACGGACTCCAGCTCATCCACCAGCCCCAGTAGTATACTGTCCACGTGCTCATCCAATCGCTTTTTTGTTCGTTGAGCGGCGCAACATCAAAGCTCTGTGTCAGGAAAGTGCCGAGATACTGTCCTGTACCTGCAGTCATCATATTCAAAATCAATATGGTCGGACCGACAACCAGAATCACGATAAAGAGCATGGCAGCCAAAATCATGTTCAGGTTGCTCAAGTACTGGATGCCTTTACTCAGGCCGGACCAGGCACTAATTAAAAACAGTACGGTGACAACAGCAATGATGATTCCCTGAACGAATGTATTCACAGGGATGTCGAATAAGTAATTCAAACCACCGTTGATCTGCATTGCGCCGATTCCAAGGGAGACAGCAACACCAATTACGGTGGCGAATACTGCCATGACGTCGACCACGATACCAAGAAGACCGTCTACTTTGTCGCCGAATAATGGGCGGAGCACTTTTGACAGCAGTCCGACTTCGCCTTTTCTGAATTGTGAGTATGCAAGTGCGAGCGCTACGACCCCGTACATTGCCCATGCATGGAAGCCGTAATGTAAAAATGTAGATCTCATGGATTCAAGCAGTGCTTCACGTGTTTCAGGCTCCGCACTCGGCGGCACAACATAGTGGGACATGGGTTCTGAAGCACCGTAGAAGACGAGCCCGATACCCATACCTGCACTGAACAACATTGCCAGCCATGAAACAGTATGGAATTCCGGTTTTTCATCCGGTTTTCCCAATTTTAATTTGCCGATCGGGCTGAGTAATAAAAACACACAGAAAAACACAAGCAATGTAGTCAAAATCATGTAATACCAGCCGAAATAATCAGTTATCCAGCCTGAAATTGAACTGGAAATCTCACCAAAACTATCTGGGAATAATGCACCTAATAAAACAACGATCCCGATGACGATTACTCCATAAACAAATACTTTTGATAATTTTCCATTCGTTTTGTTGTTTTCCAAAAGTTTTCCTCCTCTGATTTGAATTATGTTGTGCACAAATCATTTAAAATGACAATAACGTTACTGATACTATCAATGATCACTTAAACTATCAACCATATTATTGACATAATTCCCTATGTCACGATTAATACTTGTAAAACTGCAAAATAAAAACACACCCTGCATATGAGTGTGTTTAAGAAATTTTTATAAATCTGTAATTTCATAAGTCTTATTATCAATCTTTCTGATCTTCCCATCGTCCTCCATTTTTTTGAAGTTCCGGGTCAGAGTTTCCGGCTGCATGCTTAAATACGATGCCAGATTTTTCTTGGTCATATTTAAATTTAAAATACCCTTTTCAGTGTGTGTCCTGATATATTCCTGAAGTCTTTCGCCGCTGCTGAGCAATGAGATGTTTGTGGTCAGTGATTCTGATTCATTGAGACGCTCTGCGAAACTTTCTATAATTTTGATGCTGATATTGGGGTACTTCTGCATAAGATCATAAATGTCCTGACGGTTGATTGTACATACCTGCGCATCTTCCATAACCTCGGCATAGGATTCATGAGTGTTATCTTCGTTAAAGAGTGAAGTCTCCCCTGTGAAATCAGCATGGCCAAGCACTCTGACAAGCTGTTCCCTGCCTTCCGGGTTGAGCCGGTATATCCGTACTTTGCCCGCGTGCAGTACTGACAGAGATTCGTTCTGATCTCCCGCCATATACAGATAATCACCCTTGTTCAAGTGCTTATGATTTATTTTGCTGAATACTTCCTGCAGTTCATCATCATTCAGATGACTGAATATAGGAACTTTGCTCACACAGAGCTGGTGACCCTGCAGTTTTACCATATATTATCCTCCTTCACGAAATTCATTTCGGAAATCTTTTGTACGAGATTGTATATATCAATGTCCATTATACCGGCAGCATAGATAAAATGAAGAAAACAGCACTCAAATGTTGGAGTGCTGTTTAGGGCGAACCGGTTTTTAATCGATGGTTCATAAATTGGATTAAGCTGATGTGTTAACTGATTTAACAGGGTAACCCAGTTTCTCAACAGTGTTTTTTAAAGACTCCCCTGTTACTGTATCATCATGTTCAACGGTGACTTTGTTTAAGTTGAATTTTACATTGACTCCTGTAACCCCTTCTGTTTTTCCGATACCTGTTTCAATCTTTTTGATACAGCTTGGACATGTTAAATCGTCTGTTCTCAAATTTGTTTTCATATACTGAAAGCCCTCCTGATTTCTTTATTATCTTAATTGTAAGGCATTTTCATTCATAAAAAATTGACGCAGGTCAAGAAAAGATAAGAAAGTGTTTTATCGTGGTATTTGGGTATTAGAATTAAGAGGTGATTAGGATGAGCCTGTCGATACAGTATATATCTAAAAATAATGAGATTGAGAAAGTGGAAAATAAAGAGCAGGTGCCGGAACATGCGGCCTTTATCTGGTACGACTACGACAGCTTTGATGATAAGGAACAGCTGAAGAGGAACCATGATCTGGACGATATCAGACTTGAAGATGAAGCTATAAAAACATACAGGCCGGCTTATTATAAAAGTGATGATTATCAGCTGTTGATTTGTCATGTCATCAATCGGGAAACGCTTGAGGCACACGCTGTAAATGTATGTGTCATGCAGGATGTCATCATTACATTCCATAATGGTGTACTCGAGCAATTCATAAATATAGAGGAAATCATCAAAGATAGAAATGATGATCTGGAAATTGATATTGCACTTCACATCTTATTGAACACGATAGACCAGTATTTCGATATCGTGCATGAAATAGAAGATGAAGTCATCCTATTTGAAGAAAAGCACGCGGATGACAAGAAAGGGAGGGATATTACATCTGAAATTTTTAATATGAAAAAGAAGGTCTTCAGAGTCAAACGTGTCATCATTCCAATGGAAGAACTGGTGGAGAAGTTTAAAGAACAGGATGACGTATTGGACAGTAAAAGAAGTGAATATATTTTGAATAAGGTCAATGCGAAAATCGACCGGCAAAAGCTGATCATCCAATTCTCCGAAGAAATGATTGATGAAATCAAGGATAATTATATGTCATATAATACATATCGAATGAACAGAATCATCAATGTATTGACCATCATCTCGGCAATATTTTTGCCGCTGACATTAATAACTGGAATATACGGAATGAACTTTGACAATATGCCCGAGCTCAACTGGGATTTCGGTTATTTTATGGCCTTGGGGATCATGCTGATCATCAGTGTCTCCATGCTGGCATTCTTTAAAAGTAAAAAGTGGATGTAGTTTGAAGCTTTATTAATAGCTGTCATGCTGAATGATGGCAATGATAAAACTCTTTCGGGACTTTTCCCGAAAGAGTTTTTATTACTCGTGAGTCAATGCTTTTGCGCTGTCGAATAGTACTTGGACAGAGGTCATCAGACTGTCCTCATGTGTATCAAATCTTTCATTATGATGACCGGCGGCAAGCTCGGTGCCGAAGACGCAGTATGTTGCATAACCGCCCCGCTTTTGTACTGTATCGATAAAATAAGTTGCATCTTCGGACCCGGCGGCGGAATTATCCTCAAGAATGCTTGTCAGTCCGATGTTATCGGCACTCTCCTTAAGTATTTCTGCAAGTTCTGGAGAGCCTTTCGCCTCTATCGCCTCACCAACGAGATCAATTTCATAATCCACCTGGTGCATCAAAGCTGCGCCTTTTATAATCTCTTCTGCATAATTTTTCATATATTCGTTGAGCACTGTCGTTTCGCCGCGCAGCTCCATTTTCAGCTCGGCTGTATCAGGAATGATATTTCTGCCGCTGCCGGAATGCAGTTCCCCGACGTTGATACGCGTGGCACCGTCTGCATGTCTTGGAATCGAATGCAGATTGGAAACCGCCGCAGCTGCAGCAAGCATCGCATTTTTACCTTCTTCGGGATGGCCGCCGGCATGAGAAGAGTCGCCCGTAAACTTGACATCGAGTTTGGAAGAAGCCAGGAAGCCGTTGTTTGATGCGACGAAATGATTGAAATGCACACCGAGGCCTATGTGTGATGCAATGAAGTAATCGACATCATCCACCACACCGGCATCAACCATCGACTTTGCTCCGCGTGCACCCTCTTCTGCGGGCTGAAAGATCAATTTTATCCTGCCGCGTATATTTTCTTTGTTCTCACTGATCAGTCTGGCGAGACCGAGACCGACAGCGGTATGGACATCGTGACCGCAGGCATGCATATTGTTGTTGGATGACCGGAATCCTTCCTGGTTCGGCAGATGATCATCACTCTCACTTTCGTAAATGGGCAATGCGTCCATATCTACTCTGTACGCAACCGTAGGCCCTGGTGTGTTGGAGTCAAGGACACCCACCACTGCTGTAAAGCCATCTTCGAAGTGGGGAATGTATTTTTCAATTGCCCCGTTAGCCCGTGCCCATTCGATATGTGAACGCGTATCATCTGCACCCGGCTTACCCATGCAGGAAGTGGGTTCCATGACTTCTTTGCCTAAAAGAAGATCGAACCCCAGTTTTTCCAGAGTATCAGCGACAATGGATGCTGTTCTCATTTCCAAAAATCCCAGTTCGGGATATTTGTGAAAATCTCTGCGCCAATCAATCAGTTGATTTTGAAGCTGTTCCATCATTTCACCCCTATATATGATATTTGTACTTATATTAAAGTATATCATTTACTTTTTATATTTGAGACTGTTGGCCGATAATATTAAAATGTAGCACAAAGAGAGTTTGGAGGATCTGACTATGAATGAAAAAGATAAAATGCTTTCCAATGAATGGTACGATGCGAATTATGATGAAAACTTATTGAAAGAACGGATGAAAGCGCAGAATCTATGCCATGATTTCAATCAGACCAAACCGAGTGATGAGAAGCGGAGGCAGGAAATACTCGTTGAACTCCTCGGATATATTCCTAAAAATGCAGAGGTAGCCAGTCCGTTCATGACGGATTACGGTTATAACGTAAAGCTCGGTGATAATGTTTTTATCAATATAAATAATTATTTTATGGACGGTGCAGAGATCACTTTAGGCAGCAATGTCTTTGTCGGCCCGTCATGCGGCTTCTATACGGCAAGCCACCCTCTGGCCGCTGAAGAGCGGAATAAAGGGCTTGAAAAAGCGTCTCCAATATATATTGGAAGTAATGTATGGCTGGGCGGTAACGTAAGTGTAATGCCGGGCGTTACAATTGGGGAAGGAACGGTTATAGGTGCGGGAAGTGTCGTTACAAAAGATATACCAGACAATGTTTTGGCAGCAGGTGTGCCATGTAAAGTTATCAGGACAATAGACTAAAAGCGGCATCCGGGGATGGTCAGTCTCCGGATGCCTTTTATCATGATATTTGAATGAACACACTTAACATCAGAGCTAACCAGCTTATGGCTGCAAAAATAATAAAGAAAATACTCCACTTTGATATTCGTTTATTATCATTACGATCTTTTCGAATCCTGCTTATAAAAGGGATAATGAAAAAGATGAATACCAGAGTTCCGAGTATTGCTCTTAAAAATCATATTATCACCTTCCTGTCTGCTGTAGGCACTGTATCCATCATACAGCCTATCAAAGTGATATATCCAGAAAGCCGTTTTTAAAGGCGGATAAGACTAAGGGTGATGAAATAACGCCGTGCGTTACAAATTAATGATGACGGGCGTTATTTTAATTTAATAAATTTCTTAAAAGCTGACAGTGACAGTGTTTTACTTGACCATCTCACTTAGCTTATCCATAATGTTATCGATATCAGTGCCGATACTTATTTCGACGGCCGCTAAAAAACTGCCTTCGACAACTGGTGCATTGGCAATATGGATGTTATGATCTCCTTCGTACATCTCAACGGCCATCTCAAGGTTCATCAGACTGGAACCTATATCAAAAAAGCAGATTGTATCACTTTTCACTTCGGACAACATATGGTCAATCTGGCCGATATTAGTACCGATACCGCCGTTCACACCACCTGAGGCATGGACTGTGACGCCCTCAGCCATCTGTTCAATAAGTGCTTTGGTGCCTGATGCTATATCCTCACTGTGGCTGATGATCAATATTTCTGTCATACTTTACTCCTCCTCTAAATCAAAAGCGTTTAAAATATAAACTGCACTCTGTGCGCCTGGATCGATCGTCCCTTTGGACTTTTCTTTAAAATAAGCTGCACGCCCTTTGGTTGCAATCATATCTTCAGTGTCATCAGCAAGTTTTTGAAGATCTTCGAGCTTGAGTCTCCCACTCTCTTCAAGAACCTTTTCAGCATTTGATATGACATCGTACATCGTCTTTTCCCCGCCGGTCACTTTACCTTTTGAACTGACCGTCTGGGCGAATACATCAATGAGCTGCTTTAAATTTTCAGCATCGATTTCATCCTTGGCGACTTCACTCATCTTAACAAAGCTGAAACCGTACAGCGGTCCGCTGGCTCCGCCTATGGAACTCATAAGGGTCATGCCGGTCTGTTTGAGTATATCCTCAGTACTGCCTTCTGCGACCTTATCTTTGACAGCATTAAATCCGCGTTTCATATTGACACCGTGGTCACCGTCGCCTATTTCACGGTCAAGTGCAGTCAGTTCGGATTCTTTCTCAACAAAGACTTCCTGTAAATTGTGCAGTGCATGCAAAAGTTTAGTATTATCCATAATTGCCTCCTTAAAAATGTGTGGACTCAGTCGGGGCATTGAGTGCGCTGACTATGTGATCATCATGGCTCAGGACAGTGAGTGAAAAACCCTGCATATCCAGAGCTGTCATATAATCTCCGACAAACAGCTTAGTCACTCTGATGCCTTTATCTTCCATTGCCTCGATAACATTTTTTGTAACGATGTATAATTCGCTCAAAGGAGTGGCACCCATGCCGTTAATCATCAGAATCAGATTTTTATTGTCGTTATATTTGAAGAGCTCGTTTAAAAGCCTGTCGGTAATTTTATCCACCGTCTCAGCCTTTTGACGGTAAATACCTTTTTCGCCATGTATTCCAATACCGATCTCCATCTCATCATCCCCCAGGTCAAATCCATATTCACCGGTTGTCGGAACCATGCATGGATGAAGTGCCATACCGATGGAGAATAAGGAAGTCATCATTTTTTCCACTTCACCTTTGATTTGAGGCAGGCTTTGTTTTTTATCTGACAAATACCCTGCATATTTATGGACGAGTACCGTCCCTGCCACACCTCTGCGCATTTCAGGATTTTCTATGGAAATATCGTCGCTTACTACGACGGTTTCAACCTTATGACCGGCTGCTTCGGCCATCTCTTTGGCCATATCAAAGTTCATGACATCCCCTGCGTAATTTTTAACGATGAGAAGTACCCCATCGCCATTATCTACATGCTTTATGGCATCCAGTACTTTGTCAGGTGTCGGTGAGGTGAACACTTCACCGCATACGGCAGCATCCAGCATTCCTTCTGCCACATATCCTGCATGCGCCGGTTCATGTCCGCTGCCGCCGCCTGATACCAGGGCCACGCCGGACTCTTTTCTATGTTTCCTTACAACAACGCTGCCCTCGATGATTTCTATTTTCGGATCACTGTACTTTAATCCGGACAGCATATCACTTACAAATTGTTCACGTTCATTAATAAGTTTTTTCATATTAAACTCCCCCTCGTAATAATATTATACTCGTTACTTAATTTGATTAAAAATAAAATGAGCAGGAAAAAGCGGTCCGGTGATAAAAAGTAAACATTGGACAAATGATATATAAAGTTGGAAAATGAGATTACAGAATGGTGAGTTTAAGAAGATGGAGTTTTGAAAATGAGAATAGGCATTATTTCTGATTTACACATCGACCGCTACAATAACAGTGTGGAAAATATTCACCTGTATGAAGACGCCCTGGTTGAGGAAATACAAAACAGGCAAATTGATATGTTACTGATTGCCGGAGATATTTCAAACAGCTATGAACTGACCATGGATTTCATACATACAATTTCAAAGGAAAGCGGTATTGAAATTAAATTCGTTCCGGGAAACCATGATTTATGGCAGTCTGATCTGACAAAAAATACTGAAGAAATATTGCAGCGTTATGCCGACCAGTCCGAATGTCTGGTAAGGCAGCCGTATATCATCAACGATGATTGGGCAATAGTCGGCCATACGGGCTGGTATGACTACAGCTACGCCTCCGGCCGCTTCTCTTATGAGCGTCTGTCCAGACGGGCGTATTACGGCGGTACATGGCAAGACAAGGAGCATGTCGACTGGAGTTACAGCGATGATATAATGTCGAAAAATTTTGCGGATGATGTAAGGGATGACCTGGCAGGACTGGAAGGCAGAAAAATCATATTGGTAACGCATATCGTTACGAACACGAACTTCAGAGTCCCCATGCCGCACCGCTTGTTTGATTATTATAACGCCTTCATAGGCACCAGTGATTTTGATGAGATATATGATGATTACGACATACGTTACAGTATTATGGGTCATGTACATTTTAGGCATTCACTGACAGAAGGCAGTATCACATACATTTGTCCATGCCTCGGATACAAACGGGAATGGAGAACGGATGATATACGGACTGAAATGGGAAATTCAATGTATGTCATTGAAATATGAAAAATATAAGGGAGAATTGAAATGAAAACGTTCCAGGATTATATTGAAACGATTGATGATATGACGCATCGCAGACAATTCGAAGAAGTTATAGAATGGATCAACAAAAACTATCCGGATCTTGACCGGGTCATCAAATGGAATTCACCGATGTATACGATGGATGACACTTTCATTCTGGGAATCGACAGTGCAAAAAAGCATATGTCAATTTCGCCGGAAGGAAAAACGATGGGTATCTTTAAAGAAGAGGTTGAACAGGCGGGTTATTCACAGACAAACGGATTGTTCAGAATCAAATACTCAGAGACGGTTGATTACGATCTGCTTAAAAAGATGATAGACTATAACGTTGAAGATAAGAAGGGTTATGAGAAATTCTGGCGATGATATGACCCGGGAAACAATCACCTTTGTATAACCAATGAAAGGATTAAACTATGGCAAAGTTATATTATCGTTTTGGAACAATGCAGAGCAATAAGAGCAACCAGATCATTACTACACACTATCAATATACGACCCAGGGGAAAAAGTGCCTTGCCTACTCGACCCCCGTCGATACAAGAAGCGGGTTTAAAAAGATTGAATCCCGCATCGGTCTGAATCTGGATGCAGAGTATGTGACAGATAAAATCTTCGAGCAGGTTGAAGCGCAGCACAAAAAAGAGAAAATCTATGCAGTGCTGGTCGATGAAGCTCAGTTTTTAAAGAAGTCCGAGGTACATCATCTGAGTGATATTGCCGACAAGCTGGATATACCGGTCATCGCTTTCGGTTTGAAGACGGATTTCCGTAACCAGCTGTTCGAAGGCAGCAAAGCCCTGCTGGAATTGGCAGATGCCATCGATGAATTGAAGACGGTCTGCCAGTACTGCAATAAAAAAGCGACATTGAATATGAGAATGCTTGATGGCAAACCTGTAAATGTCGGGGAAACGATACAGATCGGCGATGAGGAGTATGTGCCCGTCTGCCGTAAATGTTATAAAAAACATTTGGATTTAGTGTGATGAGGCAGGTTCATGTGAATTCTTTGGAGTTCATATGAACTTTTTTTAATGTATAATTACTTTAAGAATAACTTTTAATGATATTTTAAGAAATCTCTAATACTATTCAAAAGGTTCATGTCTAAAATTAAGATTATTACTTAGTATGGATGAAGCCATCTCTTAGGAGGAAAATTTATGCAAAAGATTTTAATCGTTGAAGATGATGAAAAGATTGCCCGTGTGATTCAACTTGAATTGGAATTTGAATCCTATGAGGTCAGTAATGCATATACAGGTAAGGAAGCACTCGATAAATATGAAGAAGACTTTGATTTGATATTGCTGGACGTAATGATACCTGAACTGAACGGTCTGGAAGTTCTGCGGAGAATCAGACAGAAAGATGAAGCCGTCCGTATCATTATGCTTACCGCACGGGACGCGGTCATGGATAAAGTCGGCGGCCTGGATTCAGGTGCGAATGACTATATGACAAAACCGTTCGAGATTGAAGAACTTCTGGCAAGAATCCGTGCACAGCTGAAACAAAGTGAAGTCATTCAAAATTCAAAACAGGAAGAGATGACAATTAAAAATATTAAGGTGCTGCCCTCTTCAAGGGAAGTCTTTATAGGTGGTGAAGACGTGTATCTTACACAAAAAGAATATGATTTGTTCTTTTATTTACTGTCGAATAAAAACCAGGTGCTGTCGAGAGAACAGATTATAGAATCAGTATGGGGATATGACTATTTCGGAGATACCAACACCGTTGATGTATATGTAAGATATTTACGTAAAAAAATAGACCAGAACTCTCCTTCTGTTATTTCCAGTGTCAGAGGCATCGGTTATATGATAAAGGATTAACGGCCATGAAATTAGGGACTAAGATTCAGCTGTATATCACTGTAATGTCCGCCATTGTCGTCATTCTTATCAATACATTCGTCTATTACAGTTATAAGAACTTCACGTTGGAAGCCGAAATGAGCCAGCTGGAAGGCCGGGGCATTAATATTTCGCAAGAAATCCAGAATGCTATAGGCAGTGATGCAAATACCCGTGCGGTACTGCAGTCACATCTTTTGTCAGATGGTTTCATCACGCTTCTTAACGAGGCAGGAGAACAGGAACTCAGAATCACTACCAGTGCGAGCTATCCTGAAGATTATGAAGGGTATAATACCGGTCAGTACAGGGATGTCGTTACTTATGATGATATCCATTTTGTCATGGTTTCCCTGCCGGTCATATGGGAAAACGGTGAAGTCTATAACTTGCAGGTATATGAAAATATAGAGTTTTTATATGATACTTTCAACCTGCTCCAATGGATATTGATCATCTCCACCCTGATTATCCTTATTGTCATCTACTTTTTAAATCGAATCATTACGAATATCATTTTGAAGCCGATAAACAGACTGATTGAAAAAATCAAAGAGACTGAAAACACCAGTGCGTATACAATGCTGGAAGTGAACAACAATGATACTAAAGAACTGAGAGATCTGTCAGAGTCCTTTAACGAAATGATGCTTGATCTTAAAGAAAATGATGAACAGCAGCAGGCGTTTATAATGAATGCTTCCCACGAGCTGAAAACTCCGATTACAGTCATCGATTCATACAGCCAGATGCTCAAGCGCTTTGGCAAGACGAGAGAAGACATTTTAGATGAGAGCATCTTTGCAATATCCGATGAAGCAAAGCGCATGAAATATTTGACCGAACAACTGCTCAGCTTCAGTAAAGCAGCACAGGCAAAAGAAAATTTCCGTCCTGAAAAGCTGAATCTGGTCGATATGATATCCGGGATTAAAAACAGGCTAGAGCCTGTGTACGGCAGAAATATCGAAGTGCATCATGAAGCGGACTTCATGTTTGTGACTGCTGATGCGGACAGTCTGGATCAGCTGCTTAAAATATTCCTTGATAATGCCTATAAATACAGTTCAGAAGACATTAACATAAATATTACCAAGGACAAGGAATTTACAAGGGTGGATATCATAGACAGAGGTATCGGCATACCGGAAGAGGATCTGGGGAAAATTTTCAATCGTTTTTACCGCGTGGATAAAGCACGGGCAAGAAAGACCGGCGGCTCAGGCCTCGGTTTATCAATCGCAGATGAACTCGCAAAAATGAACGATATACGGGTCAGTGTTGAAAGTACAGTTGACGAAGGAACAACATTTACTCTGAAATTTGAACATGGAAAGGAGGAACAGGATGAAAACCGGTAAAATAGTAATTGCTGCAGTCGCAGTAACGCTGGGCGTTATAATAGGCATTGTCTTCATGAACTTCATGGAAGCGGACTATATCAATGAGGATGAAGTCAGAGCAATTGTCACAGATCGTTATCAGGGCGATATAAGCAATGTGTCACTTTCTGAGAATGATGACTATTTTCTTGTCACAGTTGAGAATGAACAATATTTATATGAAATTACGATTAACAGAGCGGAAAGTACAGTAGAAGATATAAAATCTTCGGAAAACCCGGATTATGTAGCAGAGAAAGATACTGAGGAGACGACTTCTGAGGAGTCCGGTACTGAGGGTTCCGATTCTGAAGAGTCTGGAACTGAGGATTCCGGAACTGAAGAGTCATCTTCAGAAGGAACAGATCAAAAAGAGGAACCTGCTGGCGATAACAAACAGGGAGAAGGAACTTCTGATGAAACTGCGTCTGAGTCTGGAAGTAGTGAATCCCCGTCAAATGAATCTGAGGCCATATCGATGGAAGAGGCCCGTGATATAGCAATGAATGAAGTGGGAGGATTATATCTTCATTCAACATTGAATGAAGAAGTCAGCCCAAGCGAATATTTGATTGCCAATCTGATTGATGGTGATGATGAAGGAGCGATTGTTTCAGTAAATGCTGTAAACGGTACTGTCAACAAAGTGATTTTCCTGGATATTGAATTTGATGAGATTGGTGACCTTGAGTCATTTATGCGTCAGGTCGCATCATACAATGCACAGAATCAGCACTACTATATAGAGTATGATGACGATGATGACTGGGACGATGACGACTGGGACGACGACAATGACGATGACTGGGATGATGATTGATATGTAAAAGGCTGATTTTCCAATCAGTCTTTTTTTATGCAGGGAAACAGATAGCTTCTTTATTTCCTGAAGGTATTATGGTATATTCATGAATGGTGACAGATGGACCGGGGGTGTTCAGGTTGATAAACATGAACAGTGTAACAAAAACATATCAAGGGAAAAATGGTCCATTCAATGCTGTGGACAAAGTCTCGTTAAAAGTTGAAGAAAATGAAATATTCGGTCTGATAGGCGAAAGTGGAGCAGGGAAATCCACATTACTCCGATTTATCAATGCTCTTGAATCTCCTACTGAAGGTTATGTGAGTGTAGATGATACAGACGTCTTCAATCTTTCAAGGAAGCAGTTGCGCCAGCACCAAAAGGGTATAGGGATGATATTTCAGCAATTCAATCTGTTGAATAACAAGTCTGTCAGAGAAAATATCCAACTTCCACTGGAGTTACATAAGTATGAAAAGCCATTAACCGTAGAAGAAGTGCTGGCATTTGTCGGTCTGCCTGATAAGGCTGATAATTATCCCAGTCAGTTATCCGGCGGTGAAAAACAACGGGTGGGTATTGCCCGTGCACTGATTACACGTCCTAAAATTCTGCTTTGTGATGAACCGACTTCTGCTCTGGATGAAAGTACCACTGAAGAGATTGTCGATGTTTTAAAACGTGCACACGAGGCATTTGATATGACGATCCTTGTCGTCACCCATGAGCTGAATGTCATTAAAAGAATGTGCAGGAGATGTGCTGTGCTGGAAAAGGGCAGACTTATCGATATTATTGATATTGCTCCAAAAACGCGTAAACAAAGCTATAAATCATATCACGACCGTGTTCTGAAGGTGCTGAAAAATGGTTGATGCTGTCAGGGAGTACATTGTTCGTGTTATAGAATTTTGGCCTGCGTTATTTGAAAGCCTTTGGGAAACGGGCATCATGATGGGTTTTGCAATGATAGCGGCAATTCTGCTTGGACTGCCGCTCGGTACACTTCTGTATTTGACCGCTAAAGGTAAGCCGATGGAAAATATTTATATATATCAGCTGTCAAACTTCTTCGTAAATATTGTCCGCTCATTCCCATTTCTGCTGCTTGTCGTAGCCATGCAGCCGTTTATAAGAGCAGTTTACGGAAGAGCGACCGGTGACCCTGTGGCAGCATCATTTCCTATGATGCTCATTGCCATTGCTCTTTATGCACGTTTTGTTCAGCAGTCGTTATTGGATGTACCGCGTGGCGTTACAGAAACTGCCCATTCAATGGGTGCTTCAAGACTCCAGCTTGTCTGGAAGTTTCTGTTTGTGGAATCCAGAAGTTCATTGATAATCGGTTTTACCACAGCATTTGTGAGCTTCATCTCCTACTCTACAATCATGGGTGTTGTAGGCGGCGGCGGTATTGGTGATTTTGCCATTCGTTACGGCTATCAAAGGTATGAAACGGATATAATGTACACTGCAATCATCGTCATCATCATTATTGTGCAGATTATACAGTGGCTGGGATTAAAACTTGCTAAAAAAGTGGATAAAAGATAACAATAAAAAGTTATAAATTATAAGGAGTGAAAATAATGTTCAAACGTAATTTATTATTCGTATTGCTGGGTGTCATTGTATTTGTTATGGCGGCATGCGACAGCGGAGATGAAGAAACTTCAGAGAATGCTGAAACAGAGGAGAACGGCAATGAAGATGCTGCTGAGGAAGAGGATACTGAATTACAGGTGGCCTCCCAGACAATTCCAATGACTGATGTCGTTAAACTGGCAGCTGAGGCAATTGAAGAGCCGTACACTGTTGAAATGGTTGAAGTTGCCGATAATATCCAGTATAACGAAGCCCTTTTGAATGAAGAAGTGGATGCAAACTTTGCCCAGCATGAACCGTTCATGGAAATGTTCAATGCTGAAAGAGACGGTAATCTGGTTGCAATACAGCCGATCTACAATGCGATTGTGGGATACTATTCCCCTGTATATGATTCAATCGATGACATAGAAGATGGTGCTGAAGTCGCAATCCCAAGTGACGCCACAAACGAAGCACGTGCGCTGATGATTCTGGAACAGCACGATCTGATTACACTGTCTGACGGTGTGACTTATGATGCCACAGTTGATGACATCGAAGAAAATCCGCATGATTTCACTTTCACTCATGTAGACCTTTTAAATTTAACATCTTCTTATGAGGATGGTGTCGAATTGGTGTTCAACTACCCTACATATATCGACAGCATCGGATTGACACCGGATGATGCGGTATTCCTGGAAGAAGATGAGAATAATACATTTGCTATTACACTGGTTGCACGTGAAGATAACCAGGATTCAGAAGCGATTCAGGCACTGCAGGAAGCATTTACATCGGATGAGGTTTATGAATTTTTATCCGGACTTGAGGATGAAGGCCATCTCGAACCTGCATTTGAACAGGGTGAATAGTAACAGCCCAATGTTTCACGAGAAACATTGGGCTGTTTTTTATATCTTTAATTCATACTCCTGAGCAAGTTTGGCTTTGAACAGCTTTGTGTATATATCTGTAACGACCGCTTCGAGACGGGCATTATGGATGTTGTCCATATCATGCATACGGATCACAGTTAATTTGACATTTGAGGATTCCAGCAGCTGTTTGAATCCTTCGTCCTTTTTGAAATCATTTTTCAGCCGTTTGAATACATTATCCCTGCTGTTTCCGACGATAAACAGATCACCGTCTTTGAACAGCATATATATACCTTTTAAGTCGTGCATGAACTGTAAGTCATACGTACTTTTAAACTCTTTTTTAAGTTTATTGAAATCGATGGACCGTTTATTATTTTTATCTATGATAGTCAGTTTAAAGTTTTCCATATGGCTGTTTTCCCAGATTTTGCCCAGATCACATGCATATTTTGTAATGATAGATTTCATTAATTTTTTATCTTCCAAATATTCTTTAACCATATTATCACCTCGTTCATAACACTTTACTTCAATTCAACAGAAAAGTCATCAAAATAAAACTCATGACAGATGACAGGCTTATGCGAAATAACCTTTGATGGTTTTGACTTCTAAAAACTCATCAATACCGAAATCGCCCCATTCACGGCCGAGACCGGATTGTTTATAACCGCCGAACGGCAAATCGGCCTGCCCGGGCACATCATTGATCCCCACAGTACCTGCCTCTATTGAACGCGCAATTTTCTTCAATGATTCTTTATCGTTGCCCATAACATAGCCTGCCAGGCCATATTTAGTGTCGTTGGCAATCTCAATCGCTTCGTCCAGGTCCTTATAAGTGATCACAGACATGACAGGCCCGAAGATTTCTTCCTGTGCAATCTGCATTTTATTATCGACTTCCGTGAACATAGTCGGTTTGGCAAAATATCCATTGTCAAGGCCGTGAGGCTTCCCTGTGCCGCCATGGTACAATTTAGCCCCTTCTTTTGTACCGATGTTGATATAGTTCTGAACTTGCTCAAATTGCTTTTTGCTTATAATCGGTCCCATGGTTGTATTATCATCATTTGGATCACCGACGACGACCTCGTCCATATATTTTTTGGCCTTGCTGATGAATTCATCTTTGATGGATTCCGGGACGAGAGTTCTTGTACCTGCAGTACATACCTGACCTGTATTGTTGACCACTTTCTGGACTGCAGACTTTGCCGCCTCATCTATATCCACATCGTCCAATATGATGTATGGAGATTTACCGCCGAGTTCGAGTGCAACGCGTTTGAAATCCCGGCTCGCCTTCTCCATTATTTTTGACCCGGTCGCGCCTGAACCTGTAAATGACATCATACGGACTTTCGGGTGGCTGGATAAAGGTGTGCCCACCCCTTCTCCATCACCATTAACAAGATTGAAGACGCCTTTTGGTACGTCTGCCGCATCGAATATTTCGGCAAGGATAATTGCTGCAAACGGTGTTTCCTCGGATGGTTTCAATACTACAGGCGACCCGGCCGCCATAGCTGCTGATAACTTTAATGAAGTCTGATTCGTCGGGAAATTCCACGGAGTGATCAGACCGGCAACACCGATAGATTCCTTTACTACAAGAGCATCTCCGCGTCTTTCTTCAAACTGAAAATTACCCAAAGCATCTCTGGCAGCTTTAAAGTGTGTCAATCCCATTTCGTAGTGCACTTTATCCGATTTGCTCTTTGGAGAACCAAGTTCGGAAGTGATTGCTTCAATGATGTCATCTTTTCTTTTTTCATACTCAATCACAATTCTGTCGAGCATACTCTTTCTGTCTTCTGCCGGCATATTCCTGAATTTGAGATAGACGGAATCTGCCGCCGCTACTGCTTTATCCACATCTTCTTTGTTACCTTTGGCTATCTTTCCAAAGACTTCTTCCGTTGCCGGATTGATAACATCGATATATTCACCGCTCGTGCTGTCTACCCATTCTCCATTGATGTATTGCTTTGTGTAATTGTTCATTATCAAATCTCCTCATAGTCATGTTATTTATATTTTATCCCATTAGTAACACATATAAACTATTAAGAACAGGATGTAAGGTTCCTTTGTTTCATATATAAATGCAAAATAAAAACCATTGCGGCAATGTATCGCAATGGTTTCAAATGATTATTTGCGGAAAGTTTCAAAGAAGCTCAATGTATTCAGACCAAAGAATTTAAGTGCACCTTTTGTTTCTTCAAAACCGTCCCCTGATTTATAGTGCTTGAATATCGCAGTACCCAGCACAAGGTTCATCATGATAATACCTATTCTGACAAGTGTTTTACTGAACAGTGTAAAGAACATCAGCGCACCGCCGATAGCTTCGAAATAACCTGCAAGCTTCATCTGGTTACTGTCCACATTGAACTTTTCTTCGAAACCGGTACCGAGTTCCCCGTCGTTTTGAACTTTTTGAAGTCCGCCTTCAAACATGTTCTTACCTACATAAAAGTTGACTACATGACGTAACATATTAAATCCTCCTAATTTATTGATTTTAATTATATATACCCAAGAATTCCCATGCTAATTTATAATAGCATGATATAATCGAAATTACTTATTATCAATCTGAAAGTAAGGTCAGAATTATGAGTGATCACTCTAATCAATTGAAATTACAAAACTCTAGATACATGCCTGGTCTGGATGGCTTGAGAGCTGTCGCAGTCATAGCGATAATAATTTACCATCTGAATCCCCGTTGGCTGCCTGGTGGCTTTTTAGGTGTGGACACTTTCTTAGTGATTTCAGGTTACTTGATCACAAGTCTGCTGCTGAGGGAATATCATAACACTCAGATAATCGATTTGAAGAACTTCTGGATAAGAAGGTTCAGAAGATTGATACCTGCCTTATTTTTTATGACCGGCGTCGTGATTACATATGTTCTGGTGTTCGAATCCGGAATCATCCGGACCGTCAAAGAGGACGGGATTGCAGCATTCCTATATTTATCCAACTGGTGGTACATCATTGAGGATGTCAGCTATTTCGAAGCATCCGAACCGAGACCGCTCATGCATTTATGGAGCCTTGCAATCGAAGAGCAGTTTTATATCATCTGGCCGGTGGTTTTGCTGGTGCTTCTGTCGAAGTTTAAAAATTATAAACATATTATGCTTATTATCCTCATAATGACCATCATCTCATTAATATGGATGATGGTGCTCGCATTGCCTTATGAGGATAATTCCAGAGTGTATTTCGGAACCGACACACGACTCCAGACACTATTGCTGGGTGTACTGCTCGCATACATATGGCCGCCTTTCAGGCTGAAAAAAGATATCGGGCAGAAAATAAAAGTCTGGATAGACGGAATCGGAATCGGCGCCCTGCTTATACTTATCATTTTCTTTGTCACTGTCGATGATTCCAGTCATTGGATTTATTACGGTGGGCTTTATTTGATTACACTTGTGACATTATTGCTGATTGCCAGCAGTGTACATCCTTCGACCGTGCTGCCCAAAGTATTGGGGAACCGTTTTATGCTGTGGGTGGGTACCAGATCATACAGTCTGTATCTATGGCATTATCCGATTATCACTTTGATTAATATGAATTTTGTACAGGGACAGATTCCATTTTATATAATACTGCTCCAGGTCTTACTGACTGTCCTCTGTGCTGAAATATCCTTCAGGTGGATTGAAACGCCTTTGAGACGTCATGGATTCAAAGCGGTATGGCCGGCGGCCAAGCACAGAGTACGTTTCGTTACGACAGGGGTCATCGCTGTTGTCAGTCTGACAGTGATGACGGGAGTATTCGACAGTCTGCATCATGATGTGAATGAAAACCGGCAGACGAATTTTATGTCGGAACAGGAGACTCCTTCAAAAGATGAAGAAGTGTCAGATGAAGCAGTCGATTTACAGGAAATCAGTCCGCTTTTCATCGGAGATTCAATCATGGTCAACGTCGGCGAAGAGCTTGAGGCACGAATTCCGAATGCAGTCATCAACGGGGAGGTAGGCAGACAGGTAAGGGATACTTTGGAACTGGTAAAAGATAATTACGATGATTATGGGGAATCGGATGATATTATAGTGATTCAGCTGGGAACAAATGGGACCTTTACGGAGGAGGAGCTGAACGCGCTTATAAACGTCTTCGAAGAGGCGGAAATATATTTCGTAAACACACGGGTGCCCAGATCATGGGAAACATCGGTGAATGAAAATCTGGAAGAAGCGGGTAATCAGCATGAGAATGTCACAATTATTGACTGGCATTCACATTCCGAAGGTAAGACGGAATATTTTTCAGCAGATGGTGTACATCTTTTGCCGGAAGGCGTAGAAAGTATGACTGATCTTATAATTGACGAAATCAGCAGGAAATGAAGAAGCATATATTTTACATGTTTAAAATAATATTATGTCCAAAGTGTCAATTTTAACGATAAAATGTAATAATACATCAAAATATCATAGGATTTTACATTTTTTGTTTTGTGATTTTTAGAACAAGTAACTATAATGGAAATACTGAAAGCCTTTTTAAAGGATTAAAAATATTGGAGGGACTTAAAATCGATCAGTTAATAGGTATAGGACTTTTATTATTAATACTCGTTTTTTTCAGCTTATTTACATACTATGCGCCGTACGGCAGTGAGGTTATGAGCGCTCTGGCTGCAGCAGCCATCGCGACATTTTTAGTGGAGGCATTACAGGGATATGTCATAGGGGACATCTTTGCCCTTGATTTCTTTAAAGAAACAGGGACAGTCGCGGGTACACTTTCAGGCGTCATTGTTGCGATGTTAGTCGGCCTGAAGATGGGCGTCAACCCCCAAAACTCTGCAATACTTGCTGTAGCTTTTGGAGAAATTGGTCTAATCCCTGCATTATTTTCGGCATACCTGGTTGCATTCCTAATTAAATTTTTCCAGAATAAAGTATCACTGGGAATGGACTTTATACTGGTTATTTTAATCGCAGTGCCTCTGGCCAGATGGTTTGGATTATTAATTACACCTCTGGTAGATGGATCATTGCTTAGAATTGGTGCAATCATTGAGTTGGCAATGGATGCAAGTCCATTGGTCATGGGCTTGATGCTTGGTGGAATCGTTACAGTAGTGGGTACCTCTCCTCTGAGTTCCATGGCTTTGACTGCGATGCTTGGATTAACTGGTGCACCGATGGCGGTTGCGGCACTGTCAGCTTTCGGTTCGGCATTTATGAACAGTACTTTGCTTCATAGATTAAAAATTGGTAAGTTGAAATCTGTAATTTCAATCGCAATAGAGCCTTTGTCCAAAGCGGATCTTGTTACTGCTAACCCGATTCCAATCTATACGACAAACTTTGTCGGCGGGGCCTTAAGTGGTATCGTCATCGCATACTCAGGTATGATCAACGATGCACCAGGTACAGCTGCGCCTACACCGGGCCTGCTGGTCATGTTCGGGTTCAACCCTGCCGGACAAGTGCTATTATATGCAGCAATCTGTGCTGTC
Source organism: Lacicoccus qingdaonensis (assembly GCF_900101075.1). Classification (GTDB taxonomy): domain Bacteria; phylum Bacillota; class Bacilli; order Staphylococcales; family Salinicoccaceae; genus Lacicoccus; species Lacicoccus qingdaonensis. The sequence continues at coordinate 60,287 of NZ_FNFY01000003.1, forward strand.
ATCTGTTTCATTGTCGGCTGGGCTGGCAGCTATGTGTTCAGAAACTTCCCTATCAAGAACAGTGAAATCCTGACAGAAGATCAGACTTTCGCAAGTGCTAAAGCATCAAGTAAATATTAATATTTAATCTGTTGTACAACAGGAAGAAAGTATATGACAATTTGGTCATATACTTTCTTTTTGTCTTCGGACCATCGACTGAACTAAATATTATTGAATTGAATAAAATGTTGCTATAATATCTCATAAGGAGTGATATGAATGTCAATTTATGATATTGAAGTTACAGAGACAGACGGCAGTAATTATGAGCTTGAAAATTATCGGGGGCGTCCGATGCTGATAGTAAATACAGCAAGTAAATGTGGCTTCGCATCGCAATTTGACGGCTTGGAAAAGCTGTACCAGGAATATAAAGATGATGGCCTGATTGTTCTTGGATTTCCATGTAATCAATTTGGAGGCCAGGAACCTGGAACATCTGAAGAAGCAGCAGAAAACTGTAAGTTGAATTATGGAGTATCTTTTCCGATGCATCAGAAAATCGAGGTCAACGGAGAGGATGAACATCCCCTGTATGAGTATCTGAAATCATCCAAGAGAGGTTTGTTCAATGATAAGATTAAATGGAATTTCACTAAGTTTCTTGTAGATAAAAATGGTGAAGTGAAAGAAAGATATGCACCTAAAACAACACCGGAAGGCATAAAAGAAGATGTAGAACGGGTTTTATAACGGCACCCGTTATATGGATTAAATGCATAGATTCACAGGTTACAAAGGGTATTATTTAAAAGAGTAACGCAGTTGTAACGGCAAAATAAACAGGAATGTTTCACGGGAAACATTCCTGTTTTAAATTCTATTTATAAATATATTTTATGATCTCAAGTGCCTGATCCACAGTTTCCACAGTTACGTTGGCTTTGTTGGATAATTCTTTAAGAGCATGAATTGCGCTTTCCGGTCTGATAATGATTAAAGGCTTGCCGAGGTTGATGGCTGTAGTTGCGTCCATAGTCGTATTCCACTGCTTGTACTTTTCACCGTACAGTGCAATGACAAAATCAGCTTTGTTCATGAGAACAGAAGTCCTGAAGTTATTGATGCTGGAAGCCGCGTCGTCCCTGAAGTAATCATTCGGTTGTTTGCCTAAAACTTTCTCGCCGATATCATCCGATAAATCATGGTCAGTCTGGGGACCGACAAAATTTAAGTTCAATCCGCCTTCTTTTGCTTTTTTCTCAACTTCTCCGCGCCAGTCATCATGAATCTGGCCGGCTAGATAAACTGTAAACTCCATCAATTAATATCCTCCTTGTTAATCCTAAGTTATATATACTCTACTATAATTATGATAATATAGTAATTGAAATGATTAACATTGTAAGGATGTGGCTAGATGAAGGTTGCGTTATTCGATTTTGACGGTACTTTATATCCCCATGAAACATTTGATATATTAATAGAAAAGATAAAAAAGCATCCTGATTATAAGGCAGTCTACAATAAATTCATGAGAAGTTTTGCACCGATTTATGTTGGTTATAAACTGAAGCTGGTATCAAAGCTGACCATGCAGAACAAAGCGCTTGAAAAGTATATCCATGCTTTCAAAGGCATGGGCAAAGAGGAAATTGAGAACTTCTTTCACGAGATAGCAGTTAACATGGCTGGTGACATGCGCCCTACCCTGGTTGACCAGCTTCGTAAACTTAAAAAAGACAATTATTATATTGTATTGGTATCCGGTGCTTTCGTGCCGTTACTGGAAGCGTTATTCAAGTCAGAAACCGTAGATTATATATTTGGTTCTGTAATTCACTATAATCAGGGCAAACTGGATCACAAAAAGCAGTTCAACAGACTGCATTCCGGGATGAAGGTCAAACTTTTAATAGATCATTTTAACAACAGGGGTGAGACGATTGATTGGGAGAACAGCCTGGCCTTCAGTGACAGTTATTCAGATATACAGATGCTGGAATTGGTAGGAAATCCAGTTGCCGTACAACCTGATGAAAAGCTGTTGAAGATAGCAACCGAGAAAAACTGGAAAATATATAATTAAGGAGTTAATGGTATTGGATTTAACAGTAATAGATGAAAACGAACTTTATCCGACAGAAAAGACAGGCCCTGCAGTTCAGGGCACACTACTCTATAAAGTGGGAAATCAGACGGAATTTGAAGGTGCATATATTACTACGACAGAAAGAATGATCATGAATGTGGATATGAACGATGAATCATATAAACGTGTCTTCAGCTATCAGGACATTGTCAAAGCATATATGGAAAAAGAAGCCCTGTTTCTTGAGTTTCCTGAAGGTATGGGGAAGATAGCAATGGTTAATATCACTAAAGGCAGCAGTGAAGAATTCATAGAATTTGTAAGCTCAAAATTACAGACTGATTAAAGGGTCCTGAAAGGGATTCTTTTTAATTGGTATGACATATTTAAGTGATTGTATGACACATATCATTAAAACCCTTTAATCATCATATTAAAAGGCGTATAATGAACAGTAATAAAACATCTAAAACCAAACCTTCTTGTTGTCATGACTGTTGAAGGTTCTAAATGTGTAAAAGGAGAGCTTTAAAAGATTATGAGCCAGTTAGAAGATAAAAAAGACATTATTTTAATAGGCAGCGGCGTCATGAGTGCCACTCTGGGGACTATTATAAAACAACTTAACCCCGGGTGGAATATCAAAGTATTCGAGAAATTGGATAGTTCAGGCCAGGAAAGTTCTGATGCGTGGAATAACGCCGGCACCGGCCACTCGGCTTTATGTGAATTAAACTATACACCTGAACAGGCTGACGGTTCCCTGGACATCAGTAAAGCTGTAAAGATTAATGAACAGTTTCAGGTGAGCAAACAGTTCTGGGCTTATCTTGTTGAACAGGGAATGCTTGAAACACCTGAGAAGTTTATCAGGCAGGTGCCCCACTTAAGTTTTGTTGAAGGCAAAAAGAACGTGGAGTTTTTAAACAAACGTATCGACTCTCTTACAGATAACCCTTTATTTGAAGGTATGGAATTCGCAGATGATTATGATACATTGAAAGAATGGATTCCTTTGATGATGGAAGGACGTAAACCCGGTCAGGACATCGCAGCAACGAAGATCGATACAGGCACAGACGTCAACTTTGGAGCCCTGTCACGTAAACTGTTTTCCTTATTGGAAGAACAAAATGTGGAGATGAAATATAACCACAGCGTAGAAGATCTTAAGCAGCTGGATAACAACAAATGGCAGGTTACAGTGAAGAATCATGATACAGGTAAAACTGAATACCATATGAGTGATTTTGTATTTATAGGAGCCGGAGGCAATAGTCTTCCGCTGCTGCAGAAAACAGGAATTGAAGAGTCCAGGAACATCGGGGGTTTCCCTGTAAGCGGTATGTTCCTTGCATGTACCGATGAAACAGTAATTAACAAGCATAATGCCAAAGTATATGGAAAGGCAAAAGTCGGCGCCCCGCCGATGTCTGTGCCCCACCTCGATACACGTTATATAGATGGTAAAAAAAGTTTATTGTTTGGCCCGTTTGCCGGATTTTCACCGAAGTTTTTAAAGACGGGTTCTTATATGGATCTTGTAAACTCCGTCAAACCTTATAACGTCCTTACAATGCTCTCAGCAGGCGCAAAAGAGCTGGGTCTGACTAAATATCTTATACAGCAGGTATTGCTTTCTGACGAAGAACGTATGAACGATCTCAGAGAGTTTATACCAGATGCCAAAAGCGAAGACTGGGAATTGATTGTGGCAGGACAGCGTGTGCAGGTCATCAAAGATACTGATGATAAAGGTAAAGGAACGTTACAGTTCGGTACCGAAGTCATAACGTCATCAGATGGCAGTATAGCAGCACTTCTAGGCGCATCGCCAGGCGCATCTGTAGCGGTAGAAGTAATGCTGGATATACTACAACGATGCTTCCCTGCAGAATATGATCATTGGGAAGATAAGATAAAAGAAATGGTGCCGTCATATGGCATCAAATTATCAGAAAACCCTGAAATGTTCGAAGAGATTCATGAAAGCACGTCAAAATCATTAAAACTATCAACTGATGAAGACAGCGTACTTTTAAGTTAAAAAAAGATGCGATTCTAATTGAATCGCATCTTTTTTATTATTTTGTATGACTATTGGATAATGCCTGTTCCAAATCATTTTTTATATCTTCGTAAGATTCTATTCCGACTGACAGACGGATTAACTGTTGATCGATACCCCTGGCTTCAAGTTCTTCTTTAGGCATATCCGCATGGGTTTGTGTGTAAGGGAAAGTGATGAATGTCTCTGTTCCGCCCAGACTCTCAGCAAATGTACACAGTTTAACATTTTCAAGCAGCTGATTCACACTGTACCCTTCCTCCAGCCTTAGACTTAACATACCGGTCTGGCCTGAATACAAAACATCTTTGATTGAAGCATGATTATTAAAGTGTTCTGCGAGCTTCCCGGCATTTTCCTGTGACCTTTCCACTCTGAGATGTAATGTCTTTAACCCCCTGATCAATAAGTAGCTGTCGATTGGTGACAAAGTGGCCCCTATCATATTATGATATTCCGCCAATCTGATGCCCAAATCTTCATCGTTTACCGTTACAACACCACCCAATACATCATTATGTCCACCGATATATTTAGTAGCTGAATGAATTACTATATCAGCGCCCTGTTTAAGCGGTTGAGATAAGTATGGAGTTAGGAATGTATTATCTATAATGGTAGTAATACCGTTATCTTTAGCGATATTTATTAATGATTCCAAAGGGGCTTTCATCATGGAAGGATTTGTGATGGGTTCTATGAAAAAGGCAGTAGTACTGCTTGTCATGTGTTCCTTTATTGTATCAGTATCTGTGAAGTCTACATATTTAAACTTAATGTTGTATTGTTTTGTATAGAAATCGAACAGCCTGAATGTGCCGCCGTATAGATCGAAGCTTACCAGAATCTCATCGCCCGGTTTAAAAAGGTTGCATACCAGCTGTATAGCTGCCATACCACTTGAAGTACCGAGAGAATACTTGCCGCCTTCCAACTCTGCGAAGGCTTCTTCAAACTGAGTTCTTGTCGGGTTTTTGGTTCTGGTATAGTCAAACCCTGTCGATTCGCCTAATCTGGGGTGTTGATAAGCTGTAGCCAAGTATATTGGATTTGATGTAGCTCCTGTGTGGTCGTTCACTAATGATAATTGAGAAAGTCTTGTGTCCATTTAATACCTCCAAGTCCGATAGGATATTAGGATTAATATACAAATGATTCTGACTAAAGTCAATATGAATAAATTATAAACAATTTATTTCACCGCTGAATTATAGTATAATTAACGGTATGAAAATAAATGATTAATAATAGGTACTATTGTTGAAACGATACACATAATTTAGCTTGAATAATGCATTAAAAGCTTTCAAACTATAGTTTAATAGAAATAATAACGACGGTCGCACTATCATTATCGGAACGATACTTAAGGAATTTACAGCGACTTTGTACTGATTATTTCAGTGTAACGCCGTTATAATATATATGAATGATTAACCCGGAGGTAATAAGGATGAAAGAACTTAATCAGGCAGTTTATTACACAACTGCACAAGTAACAGAATTGGTTGACTTATCTGATCAGAATGTCAGAAAGTATGTAAGGTTACTTGAAGACAGGAAATATGAAGTGGCCAAGGATGAGCACAATAGAAGATTATTTTCAGCAAATGATGTATTGATACTGAGAGAACTGATCAAGAAGGCCAAGAAACCCGGCTACACTATTGAATCCGCTGCTGATGAGATAGTAAATGAAACCGGTGAGATTATATCATCTACAGGATATAATGTGTCAGCAGGTTCAAATGATAATGACATTAAAGAGATGTTTGCACATGTAATAGAAAGACTGGATGCAATCCAGGATGAGAATAGAGATTTAAAAGATAACATCCGGAATCTGGTAGAACGTCTGGAACAGTATGATCGATATAACTCACAACGTTATTTAGAATCAACGTTTTCTGATGATAATAACGCCGTAAAAAATGATGAAAAATCTACAAGATCAACGGAACAAGGAGATAACGAAGGGCATGACAGTAACGTAAAAAATGATGTCGGAAATTATGATATTGAAAGAACAGATAACGATATTGCTGACGTTGAGGATGATCCTTCAGAGGCTGAAGAAACACAGTCAGAACGAATCGTTGATGAAGCACCTTCCGTCAGTGAGAATTCAGAAGATAATAATATTGATATGAGTGAATATAGCAGGGAAGATAGTGAGACGACAGAAAAACAGGACGATGAAATTCAAAAGGAATACAGTCAGTCCGGTAATCAAAATGAAGGAAACAAGGAAGGGTTTTTAAGCAGTCTGTTTAAAATGTTTAAAAAATAACCTGTGATTTGAAACTGCAAAGGGGAGAGAGGTTTGACAGGTAAACGATGGTTTCAACTTGCCGTTACGATACTTTTCATACTTTTGATTATAGCGTTGTTAATGCAGGTTTCAATCATTTTCTACCCTGTTACGGCACTGCTTGATACGTTATTTATACCGTTGCTTTTTGGCGGACTTCTGTATTATATCGCATTGGCATTCCAGACACTTTTAGAAAGAAATGGATTGAATCGACTATCCAGTATTACACTGATAATACTTGTCTTCGCATTATCAGTGGGCGGAATAGGCTATTTCGCAGTACCGATGCTAGCTGAAGAAAGTCAAAAGCTGATTATGAGGTGGCCGGCTTTTCAACAGGAGTTGGAAAGTGTGGCCGGGTACATCATTTCACAGAGAGAAGCACTTCCAGGTGTAATGGCAACATTTATCGATAACTTGACAGAGGTCGTAAACGATTCTCTGTCTGGTGCGGTAACTGACATAGTAGGTGTTGTGACAAATACCTTATCTACATTATTCATGATTATTATAATCCCGTTATTCTTATTTTTTATGCTAAAAGATCATGAGAAATTCATCCCGAAAACAGCTGGGATATTTTCAGGTGAATTGAGATCATTTGTTATATCGCTTCTGATGGATATCGATGGGGTTTTAAAAGCTTTTGTCCAGGGCCAAGTAATAGCCAGCATTATTAGAGCGTTATTTTTATACATAGGATTTGTTTTGATTGATATGGATTATGGTATAATCCTTGTTATTATAGCGTTGTTTTTGAACGTTATACCTTTCATAGGCGGCTGGCTTACATTCATTATCGTCATAGTTTTCACCCTTGTTCAGTCTCCGTCAATGATAGTATGGATATGCGTTATTTTTCTTGTGAGCTACTATGTGGAAATGAAGTGGATTACCCCGTCTATCGTTACCACACAGTTGAAGATCCATCCTTTGACAGTTGTGACGCTGATTGTAGGGTCTGCAAACATTGCAGGTTTCTGGGGAATCATTTTGTCATTGCCGCTATACCTGGTATTACGTGCATTCGTCATCAATATTTATAAATATAGACATGAGATAAAAGATACGATGTTAAGTGATACGCTTAAAATATAAAAACCTCCCGATTATATTTTCATATAATCGGGAGGTTTTTATTTAGATTGCTTTACGATTCAGATCAATGGACGTTACCGCATGTGACTGCAATTAATGCTTTAATTGTGTGCATCCTGTTTTCGGCCTGGTCAAAGACTTTCGAAGCAGGGCTTCTGAAAACATCATCGGTAACTTCAAGACCATCGACATTGAATTTTTCATAAGCGAGCTTGCCTACATCTGTCGATTTATCATGAATGGCAGGCAGACAGTGTAAAAAGATGGTATCTTTTTTTCCTGTCATGTCCATTAATTTCTGATTGATCTGGTAATCAGACAACAGCTTGACTCTTTCATCGAGTGCATCTTCTTCTCCCATGGAACACCATACATCAGTATATACTGCATCGCTGTTTGCAATGCCTTTTTCAATATCTGATGTAATCAGCAGTTTGCTGCCTGAACCTTTTGCAATATCATATGCAATTTTTTGTACAGACATTGCAGGCTGCAGAGACTCCGGGGCAAGAATATTAATATTCGCACCTAAAATAGCACCTGTGACCAATAATGAATGGGAGACGTTATTTCTGCCATCACCCACAAAAGTGATTGTTTTACCTTTATATGTGCCAAGGTGTTCCTTAATCGTTAAAAAGTCTGCAAGCATCTGTGTCGGATGCCATTCATTTGTCAAAGCGTTCCAGATAGGAATGTTTGCATGCTCCCCAAGGGATTCTACAGTTGTCTGATGATCGCCTCTGTATGCAATGCCATCGAACATGGAGCCGAGCACTTTCGCCGTGTCCTCCACTGATTCTTTCGAACCCAGCTGAATATCATTTTTGTTCAGATATTCTACATTCGCACCCAGTTTGGCTGCTGCTACTGTAAATGCGGAACGTGTACGTGTAGACTGCTTTTCAAAGATCAGTGCAATATGCTTTCCGCTCATGAATCGCTGAGGGATGCCATGTTTTTCTTTCTTTTTTAAATCTGCTGCAAAGTTTATCAAAGTTTCCAAATCATCTTTGGAAAAATCGATTTCCTTTAAAAAGCTTTTTCCATAAAATTTATTGAGTTCTATTTGTTTTGCCGCCCCATGTAACCATCTCCTAAATTGTTAATAAATCATATTATACATACAAAGCATCAAATTGTAAATAAATATTTAAAATAATGCATAAAAATTCTTGGTGTGCAATAAGATAAAGAAATATTCCAAGTAAGGAAAATAAAAAGTACAGCCTGATCAGGCTGTACTTTGCTTATTCATCTGACATGTCCAGACTATGTAAGTCGTGATATCTTCTGCGGGATTCCACCATCATCTGCTCCATGGTAACAATATCCTCATCTTCAATGGCTGTAGATAATTTGTCGAGCTGCAATTTAAACTCATCAATATGTTTTTGAAGGTAATCCTTATTCATCACAAAAAGCTCCGGCCACAACTTATCGTTGATATTGGTGATTCTTGTCAGATCCCGGTAGCTGTCCCCGGTGTATTGTTTAGTATTACGGCTTATATCATCACTGTTGATTAAAGAAATCGCTATGACGTGTGCAAGCTGGCTCGTGAAGCCTATGACTTCATCATGAAATTCCGGAGAAACCTCAGTGATATTGCTGAAACCGATAAGCGTAAGAAAATCTTTCAGCCATTTTATATTATCAGGCAGATTTCTTTTGGTCGGTGTGATCAAGTAGTTGGCACCGATAAAAACTTCGCTGCTGGCATACTTTAACCCGCGATTTTCACGGCCGGCCATCGGATGGCCAAATATGAAATCAACTTTTGGAGGCAGTTTATTTTCTATTTCTTCAATGACTTTCCGTTTAACACCGGTGACATCATTAATAATCGTGTTTTCCTGGAAAAGTGAATAGTATTCTTCAATAATGTTCACAATGACTTTGGGATAGACCGCAAAAAGAATAAAGTTTGCTTTGGGGATGATATCTTTGGGATCGGTATACCCTTTCTTTATCAGACCCTGCTTTTCTGCTGTTCTGAGTGCTTCCTCATCAACGTCTATGGCATACACATCATGTCCTTTTGTATTCTTTTGTATAGCCTGCGCAAATGAGCCGCCGATATTTCCAAGGCCGATGATGACTATATTCATGTAATTCCTCCAATATGATTATACTTTTGAGTATATATCTAAAGTAAATAAACGACAAGATTTTTAAAAGTCTGAACATTTTAATATTTTGGGTTGACAAAGAAATCATTACCCAATATAATTGCAATCAACCACATTACAAATTGGAGCGATTACTATGTTGAACAGATTGACAGAACAACAAATTAATAATCGATTTTACTTTAGCTATTTTTGATGCCGTTTGTACTCATCATTGCGTACAAACGTAAAACTCACAAAAGTTTGTATCAATGATGGCTAAAGCATTTTGTAATGTCTAGCCATTTAAAATAAGTGGCTGGAGAATCGGACTTCTATATTGTTTCAACACTGCCACTTATTTATATATTAAGTGGCAGTTTTATTTTTTAAAAATTATGGGAGGTTTTTATTATGATTATTCATGTTACACACGACGCCAAAGACAGTGAGATTGATACGTTAATTTCCAATATTGAGGAAGCTGGATTTCGCGCACACCGTTCCGACGGGGAAAGAAGAACAATAATTGGACTTATTGGAGATACTTCCCGTGTCGATGAGAATGACTTTAAAAAATACAGAATAGTGAAGGCGGTATACAGAATCCAATCACCATATAAGAAGGCGAACCGAAGATTCCACGAGGATGACAGTGTTATAGATATAGATGGAGTGAAAGTGGGCGGCAGCCATTTCATGGTATGTGCCGGTCCTTGTTCGGTGGAGAATGAAGAAGATACTGTAGCACTTGCAAAAGCACTTAAAGATGCCGGTGCAAACACTTTAAGAGGCGGAGCGTTCAAGCCGCGTACTTCACCATACAGTTTCCAGGGACTGGGTATTGAAGGGCTGCGCATACTGAATACAGCTAAACAGGAAACAGGTCTGCCTATCGTATCCGAACTGATGGGTACTGAACATATTGATGAGTTTGTTGACATGGTGGATGTTATCCAGGTCGGTGCACGTAATATGTCAAACTTCGATCTGCTTAAAGCACTAGGCCAGACTAATAAGCCTGTACTTCTTAAACGTGGTATGTCTGCAACAATCCAGGAGTGGTTGATGTCGGCAGAGTACATCATGGCAGGCGGAAATGATAACGTAATCTTCTGTGAGAGAGGTATACGTACTTTTGAAACAGCGACTCGTAATACGCTTGACCTGCAGGCTGTACCGGTGATTCAGAAAGAATCGCACTTGCCGATAGTGATTGACCCTTCCCACGCTGCAGGAACAAGATACGTCATTCCTTCCATGGCTAAATCAGCTGTTGTTTCCGGTGCAAACGGACTTCAGATAGAAGTACACCAGGACCCTGAAAATGCATGGAGTGACGGCCAGCAGTGTCTGACACCTGCAGAATTCAAGGACTTGATGCAGCACATCAACATCCTTGCGGAAATGGAAGGTAAAACTATTACGAACGACCCTATCGTTCAAAAATAATGATAAGGAGGAGTACCCATGACGAAACATGATATGTTGCGTAAAGAAATTGATGAAATTGACCAGGAGTTAATGCGTCTGTTTGAACGAAGAATGCAGATATCAGAGGAGATAGCTCAATATAAATACTCAAAGGATATCGCTGTCTTTGATTCATCACGTGAGAAACAAGTGATTGATAAAAATGTGGCTCTAATAGAAAATCAGAGTTTGAAACTCTATGGTGAATTATTTATTAAAAATCTCATGGGACTCTCCAGAAAGCATCAAAATGATAGTATTAATCATATGAAAGTTTCCCACAAATCATAAAAAACTCAGGTCCAATATAGGGCCTGAGTTTTTTAATTCTCCAAATCATTTAGATCATAATATGTGTTCTGATAAGTTTCGTTCAGCCAATTATTGAATAACAGGTGGCCGTGTGATTTCCAGTTGAAGAATGGCTCATTGTTGGAGTCATCATCAGGGAAGTAATTGTGCGGTATGCCGATATCGGCTCCTTTTTCAATATCTCTGATGTACTCACTTTTCAGTGTATTGCGTTCATACTCCAAATGCCCGAATATATACAGATCCCTGCTGTCTTCAGTACTCAATATATCCGGCCCGAAATCAGGATGGACAGACAGTACTTTCAGCTCCGGGTGCCGGTCCAGAGTGGAGAAATCCATTCTGGTATGCCTTGAATGCGGCACTTCAAACTGATCATCGAAGCCCCTCATCAAAGGATGTGAGGGCAGAATGTTCTTGTATTTGAATATCCCGAACAGTTTACTGGACAGCGTGATCTTATCAAACTGATAGTAGTAGTTTAAGGCATGCTGGGCACCCCAGCATATGAAAAATCTTGAGAACACATGCGTTTCCGACCATTTGAGGATGGCTTCCAGTTCATTGATATAGTCTACCTGGTCAAAGTCCAGTTTTTCGACCGGAGCGCCTGTGACAATCATGCCGTCAAAGCGCTCCTCCTTAATTTCATCAAAAGTTCTGTAATATTTATGAAGATGACTGGTCGGGGTGTTTTTACTTTTATGTGTTTCAGTATATAAAAATTCAATGTCTATCTGCAGTGGTGTGTTGCCGAGAAGTCTTAACAGATGTAACTCCGTCTCTTCTTTTTTAGGCATCAGGTTTAAAATTAAAATTCTGATCGGACGAATGTCCTGTGTTGTTGCCCTGGAGGCATCAATTGTAAACACATTTTCCTGTTCTAATCTTTTTTTTACCGGTAATCCTTCAACTATTTTTATTGGCATTAAATCGCATCCAGACCTTTATTGATATCATCAAGTATATCATCTATATGCTCAAGACCGATAGAAAGACGCACAGTTTCGGGTTTTACGCCGCCTGCCAGCTGGTGTTCCTCGGTTAACTGAGCATGAGTTGTCGACGCCGGGTGAACCACAAGTGATTTCGCATCTCCCACGTTTGCAAGCATAGAAAACAGTTCTAGTGACTCGATGAACTTCTTGCCTGCTTCATATCCGCCTTTGACTCCGAAAGTGAATATTGCCCCTGCGCCTTTAGGCAGATACTTTTCCTGTAACTGCTTGTAAGGACTGTCGGACAGGCCGGCAAAGTCAATCCATTCAACCTTTTCATGGCCGGCCAGATAATCAGCGACTTTAGCCGCGTTTTCAACATGTCTCTCCATTCTTAATGACAGGGTTTCGAGGCCCTGGATCAGAAGGAAGGAGTTGAATGGTGAAATGGCGGCTCCTGTATCTCTTAACAGTGTCGTTCTGATTTTATATGCAAAAGCCTGATCGCCGAATGTATCTGCAAAAACCAGCCCGTGATAGGAATTATCAGGTTCGCTGAACCCCGGGTACTTTCCATTATTCCAGTCAAAGTTGCCGCCGTCGACAATGACGCCGCCGATCGATGTACCATGGCCGCCTAAAAACTTGGTAGCTGAATGAATGACGATATTTGCACCGTGTTCAATCGGACGGCAAAGGTATGGCGTGGCAAATGTATTATCTACAATCAGAACAATGTTATTATCCTGGGCGACTTTCGCCAATGCTTCCAGATCCTCGATGTTACCTTCGGGATTTCCGATTGTTTCCACGAATATCGCTTTGGTATTGTCTTTTATTTCACGTGAAACGTTATCCATATCTTTAGTATTTACTAAGGACACATCAATTCCAAATTTTTTGAAAGTGTGTGTAAATAAAGTGTGCGTTCCGCCGTAGAGGCTCGTTGTTGAAATGATGTGGTCGCCTGCATCGGCAACCCCCTGGATGGCGTAAGTGATGGCAGCCATTCCGGAAGCTACAGCAAGACCCGCTGTTCCGCCTTCCAGTTCAGCAACCCTTGTTTCAAGAGCAGCGGAAGTCGGATTCGTAATGCGTGTATATATATTTCCTGCTTCTGATAATCCGAAAAGGTTGGCGCCGTGCTCCGTGTCATCAAAAACATATGAAGTGGTCTGATAGATTGGAAGTGCACGGGACTTTGTATCAGAATCAACCACTTGACCTGAATGTAACTGCTTTGTTTCGAACTTAAAATCTTTTGACATTAACATTTCCTCCTTAGTAAATAAAAGAGCCTGCTAAATTTAGCAGACTCTTATCTGCTCATCTTCCGGGAAACCCCGGCTGGAATTGGCACCTTACTGAAAAGGTTGCCGGACTTCATCGGGCCAGACCCCTCCGTCACTCTTGATAAGCTATATTTAATATTTTTTCTAATGTTACATCCGAAAACCTTTTTTGTCAAATACTTTACAACATTAAAAATTATCTGATAAATATGCGGATGAACAGTTGGATTAACAGGAAGTAACGCACAGCGTTACTCACTGTTTCATCTTATTTCCAAATGTATTTCAATAATTTCTGAAACTTTCTATAGGTAGGATAACGCAATGGAATATCGAATAATGTCGTCTGTTTCAGAATGCTTTTGGAATGGCTGAAAGTATCGAACGAATAACGCCCGTGATATTTCCCCATACCGCTGTTTCCGCGACCGCCGAATGGCAGGTGGGGTGTCGCCAGATGATACATTGTATCGTTGATTGCACCGCCCCCGAAAGGTATACTTTTTATGACATGCTGCGCAGTTTTGTCATTTTCAGTAAAAATGTACAGCGCCAAAGGATCGGGGAGATCTCTTATATCAATCATTGCCTTCTCCAGATTATCATAGCCTAAGACGGGCAGGACCGGGCCGAATATTTCTTCTTCCATCGCAGGATGGCTGAAATCTGCATTTTGAATGATGGTCGGTTCAATCATCCGTCTGGATTTATGGCTGCGTCCGCCATAGGCAATATCTCCCTGAATGTAATTATGGACACGTTCAAAATGGTCATCATTTATAATCTGCATATAATTCTGCTGTTCAAATTCTTTATTATAAAACTTGTGTGTATAATGTTTTAAATGTTTGATCAGCTGATCTTTTACACTGTTATCGACATAAATATAATCCGTAGCAACACAAGTCTGGCCGGCATTCATGAATTTACCCCATACAATCCTTTTTGCCGCATATTTCAGATTGGCATCTTTTGTGACGATGCTTGGAGATTTACCGCCAAGCTCAAGTGTGACCGGAGTTAAATTTTTGGAAGCTGCTTCCATGACGATTTTGCCGACATGTGAACTGCCGGTATAAAATATATAATCAAAAGGCAGACTTAACAATTGCTGGTTGGTCTCGATACCACCTTCGATTGAAGCGACATATTTTTCAGGAAAGGCGAGCTCAATCACTTTTGTAATGACTTCTGACACATGGGGGGTATGTTCAGAAGGTTTCAATATGGCCGTGTTTCCTGCGCTCAGTGCGCCGACAAGCGGTGCAATAGCAAGATTGAAAGGGTAATTCCATGGAGAAATAATCAATGTAACACCGTAAGGTTCTTTATAAATCGTGGACTTTGAGCCGAAGTGTGTCACCGGTGTTTTGACATTTACAGGTTCTGCCCAGTCAGCCAAGTTTTTAAGATGGAAATTTATTTCACTGTAGACAATTCCAATTTCAGTTAAAAATGCGTCACTTTCATTTTTGTTGAAATCCGCCCTCATTGCGAACATCAGATCGTCTTCATAAAATCTTATGGCATCTTTCAGCTGTTTTAATGCTTTTATCCGTACGTCCAATGACATTGTATCCTTCGTCTGAAAAAACTGTTTCTGCTTGTTAAAGATTGATTCGTACATATCCTCACTCCCTATAAACTTATTACCCGAATTTAAAATAATTAATTAGTGCATATAGCGGAAAAAATTGCATTTTATTTATAATTTCCAATAATTAGTATTACTTAACAACAAAAGGAAATGAACATGGGCGGTAAGTTTAATCTGTTATCAGCCGGCATCTGTTTTGAATGTATTAAGCATATAGTTGAAGTTCATGGAAACTGTGATATAATTAGTTAATGATGTTTCGATACTTATGAAGAAGGTGACATTGTGAACACTGAATTGAACCTTTCACTACTCGTGAAAAAACTAACTGCATACCAGATCAGCCGAGCTGTAGGTGTCGATATGGAATTAGCACAGAAAATTGTTGACGAAGAAATTAAACTCGAAGATTTACCCGAGGATACACTGGGTAAATTACAGGAACTGAATCATAAATTGATGAGCTGAGACTTTGTTAAGTCTCTTTTTTTTACTCCTTTTGACGTATGTGATTTCAAGCATGGTAAATGTTATCATTAATGTACTAAATATCTAAATAAAGGAGCAAACTTATGAATCTGCTGATTATTTCCGGGAGTCCATTTCCAGGTTCAAGTACTGCTTTTTTAGCAGAAGAAATAAAAGCTCAGATTGAACAGCCTGAAAACCATGTGGAAATCATAGATTTGTGTCAATGGGACATTCCGTTACTCGGACATCCCGAGACAGAAGACCTGGAAAAATTGAAGCATATTGCCGGTGAGGCCGATGGCATCATAATCGGTACACCAAACTTCCATACTTCGTTTTCCGGTATATTAAAAAATGCGCTGGATCATTTATCATTTGACCAGTTTGAGGAAAAGCCTGTTGCGCTGTACTGTACGAGCGGCGGCATGAGAAACACTGATCCCCTCGCTCAGCTGAGAATTGTAATGAGAGGGCTGCATGCACTCGCTATACCGACTCAGCTTTGTGCGAGCAGTTCCGATTATAAAAAGGATGCATCGGGTAAATATGGTGAACTCAGCATTGAGATGAAGCAAAGAATAGGGAAGATGCTGGATTCATTAATATCAATTGCGGGTATGGCTGAAAGTAAGCATCAGATCTGATGCTTACTTTTTATGGCATTGGTGTAATGTCATTTAAGTTTTTAGAGGGAAAAGGTAATCAACATGTTGAATAAAGATAAAAATGATATGCCGTTATTATTGTTGAGCATCATCATGGGTGTTTTCGTCATAGCTTTTATCGTTTCTGAAACAACAGGTAACAGAAATTATCAATCAGAGTTTACTTTTGATGAAGCTGTTTCTTTACAGCTGGATAAGAACACACAGGATGTGACCATCCATGAAGGTGAGCTGACGGATGCTGATGAAGACCAGATTAGAGAATATATGAAGACTGATGAGGACCATTATCCGCTGCAGCACATGGATCTGCGTGAGAAGGTGGATGCTGATGCTGAAACATTGAATGAGATTTTGGAAGGAAGAGGCATACTCGAGAATCGCGGCGAAGCATTTTTGGAAGCCCAGAACAACTATGATATCAACGCTCTGTACCTGATCAGCCATGCCCAGCTGGAGACAGGGAATGGTCAATCAGAGCTGGCACAGGGTGTTGAAGCAGATGAGACTTATTACAATTTTTTTGGTATCGGCGCTTTTGATGAGCAGGCTGTGGAGACAGGTTCCAGTTATGCAGAGCAGGAAGGGTGGACATCGCCTGAAGCGGCTATAATGGGCGGAGCCGAATTTATCAGTGAAAACTATATTAACAATTACCAGAATACTTTATATAAGATGAGGTGGAATCCTGAAAATCCGGGGAAACATCAATACGCAACGGATATCCGCTGGCCGGTGATCATCGCTGATATCATGTCTTCCCATTATAATGATCATAACCTGGATACCGGCACGATGGAATATACAGAGTACCTCAATGACGAATAAAGCGCCGCCATTAATTTATGGGGCGCTTTAAAATTTACTCCAGGAAGTTACGGATAGTCCTGGGCACATCATCTGCCTCGGAGATTGCCGAGATGACTGCGATTCCGTCCGCTCCGTTTTCAATGCATTCATGGTAATTGTTCTCTGTAATGCCGCCGATGGCGACCATTGGCAGCTCGCCGATTTTATCCCGCATCGATTTCAGGCCGGAAACACCTGTAGCCTCTCCCGCATCATCTTTGGAAAGGGTCGGGAATATCGGACCAGTGCCGATATAATCCACATTGCCGAGGTCGCTTGCAGCAAGTTCGGCTCCGTCCCGGACGGAAAGTCCAACAATCTTATTATCAAAATAATCAGGGAGCGCCCCCGGACGCATATCATCCTGGCCGAGATGAATACCGTCGGCCTGTACTGCCATCGCCAGTTCCACATCATCATTTATGATAAAAGGAACATCATGGAGGGCAGCCATATCCTTGACGGTCAAGGCGAACTCTTTAAGTGCTTTGCCGGCCAGTGCCCCGTCACCTTTCTCCCTCATCTGGAATAAGGTGATTCCACTCTGCAATGCTTGTTCGATGACGTCCAGGCTGCGTTGTACATTACCGTTACCTGAACCGTATATAAAATAAAGTCTTAAATCATTTTTATTCATGGGATTTAACAACCTTGTCCTTTAAAATATCGTCATCGTTCGAATACAGCGAATCAATATAGTTTGGTATAAAAGTGCCGGGTCCGGCTGTGTTGTTCTCTCCCGCTGTCTCTGCACAGAGGTTATAGTAGCTGACAGCATTTTCAACAGCGTTATTTACATCGTTATTTTTGGCGATGAATGCGAGTATGACAGCACCGAGAAGGCACCCGGAACCTGTAATCCGACCCTGCAGCGGGTGACCGTTGTGAAGGGTGGATTTATGACCGTTTGCAACAACAGCATCCGTCTCACCCGTGACCAGAACCGGAATATTGAACTTATCATATGAGGTTTCTGCTATTTTAAGAGCATCGCTGTCCTCAGTCGAATCCACACCGCGTGATGTACTTTCTCCACCTGACAGCGCGAGCATCTCACTTCTGTTTCCTTTGATGAGCTGAATATCATATTTTTCTATCAGCTCATTCACAAGGTTCTTTCTGAAAGGTGATGCTCCATATCCGACAGGGTCCAGTACGACCGGGACATTATTTTTATTTGCCTGTGCAATCATTTCTGACATCAGCTCTTTTTTATGCATATCAGCTGTTCCAATGTTAATCAGCAGACCGTCTGCAACTTTCATCAGCGATTCTGCCTCTTCCTTTTCACCGCTCATGATCGGTGATGCGCCGAGTGCAATCATTCCGTTTGCAGTAAAATTTTTTACGACGTCATTTGTGATACAGACCACCAGCGGTGGTGTCTCGCGTATACTTTTTATGAATGACATAGTTTTATAATTCCCCTTTATATGCAAAATGGTTGACCGGTCCGTCACCTCTGCCGATTTCCGGAGTTTCCTGGATGGCTTTGGTAATATAATTTTTACCGGTGTGGAATGCCTCTTTCAATGTTTTCCCTTTAGCAAGCTCTGCAGTGATGACAGCTGAAAATGTGCATCCTGTCCCGTGGGTGTGATGTGTATCCACTCTGTCGGAAGAAAGGCTGGTTTCACTGTCTTTTTCAAAAAGATAATCGACAGCCGCCCCTTTCAGATGACCACCTTTTATGATGACACTTTTCACGCCGATTTCTTCGATAAACACTTTCGCTGCTTTCCTCACATCTTCCTCGTTTTCGATATCGACACCTGTAAGTTTCTCAGCTTCCATGATATTGGGTGTTACCGTCAAAGCCGCAGGAAGAAGTTCATCTCTCAAATAGTCTATAGCATCCTCACTGATCAGGTTGTGCCCGGATGTAGAAATCATTACCGGATCGATGACAAGCGGCATTTCATATTTTGTAACATATTTCTTCAAAACCCTCATCATCTCTTCGGTCGCAATCATACCACTTTTCATCGCATGGGGCATTTCATCTGAAAATATACTTTCAAGCTGTGCTTTTAGAAAGTCAGCCGGTACGTTGAAGACGTCCTGTACACCCATCGTATTTTGAGCAGTGAGTGAAGTGACGGCCGACATGCCGTAAACTTCTCTTGAATGAAAAGATTTAATATCTGCTAGTACTCCTGCTCCGCCTGTAGGGTCGGTTCCTGCAACCGTCAGAGCAATCGGTAGGCTTTCTGTCATTGTTCTTCATCCTTCCCTTTTCCAATATAAAAAGCCCGTTTCCGGCAATACAATCATTGCAGAAGCGGGCTTAGTAATATAAATAACAGCACACACCAAAAGAGCATCATAGTCTATAGAAATATATTTGGTTAGCTGTTTGATATTTATGTACTAAACCACTTCCTTACGCTAGAATTACCCAGATCAAGTCGAAGGGATCAGCACTTCCTGATGATTATTCATCAGAAATCTGCTATCTCAGCTAAATGCACCCCTAGTGGTACTGTTATTTACTTAGTTTTATGATAAATGTGTAAAGCATGTAAGTCAACTGACAAGAATTTAAATATAAAGATTATTCACTTTCTTTTATACGCCATGGGTGGCTGTAGATGTTAAATGAATTGCCTCTTACAAATCCGACTGCAGTAATGTTCAGATCGTGGGCCAGTTCTACAGCGAGATCCGTAGGCGCGGACTTGCTCAGAACGATGCCGACACCGATTTTAGCAGCTTTGGTCAAAACTTCAGATGAAATGCGTCCGCTGAACACCAGAATCTTATCCCTTACAGAAATATTATTTTCAACACAGTAGCCGTACAGTTTATCCAGGGCGTTATGACGGCCGATATCACCACGGTGAACGACAGTGCCTTCAGGACTGCCAAGACTTGCATTGTGGATGCCGCCTGTTTCTTTGAAGATGGTACTCGTCGTCTGCATCTCTATCATCAGTCTGCTGATCTGCTCAGGAGTCAATGTCGTCTTACTCATCGATACTTTGGCTGTGTCCACATCATTCTGGAAGTAGAACTGACGGCTTTTACCGCAGCATGATCCGAGTATGCGTTTGGAGTATTGGAAGTGGTCTGTCGGAATCGATTTGTTCAGCTTTATATGACAAAATCCGCCTCTGTCATCGAGGTTGATGGACTGGATGTCCTTATAAGATCTTATTGCGCCTTCAGACGCGAGGAAACCGATGACCAGCTCCTGCAGGTGTTCCGGAGAACAGACAAGAGTGGCAAACTCAATATCATTTATATAAATGGTCAACGGGAACTCTTCTGCGACTACATCATCTATATCGGAAAATTGTCCGTCCTCGTATCTGACAATTTTTCTGTGTGTCGTTATTTCCATTTTATTACCTCATTAAAAATATTTTAGAAAAGATTTAAAAAAGAATATTATTGAAACAGTAATAAGCACAAGTGATATATTATAGCAAACATTTATAAATTATAATGATAAATATATACAATGTAAATTTTTAAGCTCATATGACAAGGTCATTATATAAATAATCATTACCTCTTGATGACAAGGGTTCACAAAGTGTACAAGATAAACCACAGACAGCTGAGTAAATATTCTTTTTAAACATATAAACTTAATGTATAATAAATATACTATTGATAAAAGGAGTGTCATTAATGGGTAAAACTTTACACCCGGGTCCTATTAAAAAAACAAAAAAATGGGACACCAGTTTATGGGTCAGCCCTGTACCTTTTGGAATCACAAAAGTTAAACCAAGACATATTATAGATTCAGCCAAAGTTGCATGGAAAAACAAAGATAACCTGAACTATGCAAAAAATATAATTTTAAAAGGTGTCTGTGACGGCTGTGCTTTAGGTGTGGGTGGTCTTCAGGACCAGACTTTAACAGGGCCGCACGTTTGTACGACACGTTTCAACGTCTTAAGACTGAATACGGCACCACCTATTGAACCGAAAATACTGCACCAGGATATCAATGAACTCAGAAAACTCGACTCTTCAGAACTGAGAGAACTCGGCCGTATCCCTTATCCGATGATCAGACGTAAAGGTGAAAACAAATTTACGAGAATTTCATGGGACGAGGCAATGGGCACTATTGCCGACAAGATGAAAAAGCTTGATCCGAAGCAGTATGCATTTTACTTAACGAGCCGCGGGATCACAAACGAGTCATATTATGTGGCTGCCAAAACGGCGAGATACCTCGAGACCAACAACATAGACAACGCTTCAAGAATCTGTCACTCACCAAGTAAATCCGCATTGAAACGTTCAGTGGGCGTCGGCGCCTCAACTTGTAACTATCAGGACTGGCTTGGTACGGACGTTTTGGTATTCTGGGGAAGCGTGGCTTCAAACGCGAGCCCGGTATCCACCAAGTATATGATGGAAGCTAAAAAGCGCGGTACTAAGATTATCGTGATCAACCCTTATAAAGAGCCTGCAATGGAAAACTACTGGGTGCCTTCAGTTCCAGAATCTGCATTATTCGGTACAAAACTTGCAGATGATTTCTATGAAGTGAACATCGGCGGAGACATTGCCCTGATGCATGGTGTCATGAAGCACTGGTTTGATATGGAAGAAGCGGTTGAAGGTTCAGCTGTGAATCATGAATTCGTCCGTGAACATGTCAACAACTATGAAGAACTGAGAGACAACGTTCAAAACCAGTCATGGGAAGAAATAGTGCAATCTTCAGGAATCAGTAAGGACAGAATCATTGAACTCAGTAACATGCTTGCACAATCCAAAAATGGTGTCATGGTATGGGCGCTTGGACTTACAATGCACAAGCATGCAACAGATAACATTTCACAAGTTGCAAACCTTGCATTGCTGCGCGGATGGCTTGGAAGCAAGTACAATGGTCTTATGCCGCTTCGTGGACACTCAAGTGTTCAGGGTTCAGGCGAGATGGGTGCAGATCCATTCTCATTACCAGGCGGGGACTATGATGAAGTGAACACTGAAAGAATTGAAAAAGTGTGGGACTTCGAATTGCCTAAATGGCCGGGAGACTCAGTCGGCGTAACGATTGAAAACGCAATGCTTCCTGAGGATAACGAGAAAAAATTAAAGCTTTACTATATGTCAGGTGGTAATTTCCTTGAAACGATGCCGGATCCGGATTTCGTAAAAGATGCGCTTGAAAATCTGGACATCCGTGTTCACCAGGATATCATCCTGAATACCTCGACGCTGCTAGATGCCAAAGAAGCGGTCGTTGTACTGCCGGCAAAAACACGTTATGAACAGGATGGCGGGGGACTGTCAACTTCAACCGAGAGAATGATCTATTTCTCCCCTGAAATTGAAGGAAACCGCAACCGTATTGCTGAGGCACGCAGTGAGTGGAAGATATATATCGACCTCGCTAAACGTGTGAAGCCTGAAAATGCGCATCTGATCGACTTTAAATCCGGTCAGGAAATACGCAATGAGATTGCAGTGGCAAACCCTCAGTACGACGGTGTCCAGTACTTGAAGAAAGCCGGCGACGTATACCAGTACGGCGGTGCATGGTTATGTGAAGGCGGCGTATGTCCGACGCCGGACGGCCGTGGCAACCTGATCAGTATGGATATCCCGGATAACAATGCAAAAGCAGGGGAATTCAAACTCCTTATGCGCCGCGGAAAACAGTTCAACTCAATGGTCTACGGCGACACTGACGCATTCAACCATATGGGGCGCTACAGTGTTCTGATGAGTGAGAACGATGCGTATAAACAAGGTCTTGAAGAAGGAGAAGCGGTTGTTCTGTACAATAAGAACGGCGTATTCCAGGGCTTTGTCCAGCACGCTGATATCAGGGACGGCAACGTTGGTGTCCACTTCCCTGAAGGAAACTACCTCGTTGAGAAAGGTATTTACGAAAACTTCGTTGAAATGCCTGACTATGTGACTGATATCAAAGTGGAGAAAGCAGACCACTTCAACGCAAATAAAGACCGTCAGTATTATGAAAGACCAATCCCTGATTTAGAGGATAACCCTAACTAAATCTTATGAATATTTCAGCCGGCCCGTGAGGTCGGCTTTTGTTATTATTATTGTTTTATTGCACTATTCAAAATAATGTTTCTATGCTAATATATGAAAACGTTCTATATATTTTTTATTCAGGAGGGAAAGATTTGGAGAAATCTCAATGGGGTTCTAAAATTGGTTTTATATTGGCTGCAGCCGGGTCTGCAATAGGGCTGGGAGCACTGTGGCGCTTTCCCTACATGACTGCTGAACATGGCGGCGGGGCGTTCCTGCTTATTTTCCTGCTGTTCACTTTAGTGGTCGGTTTACCATTATTATTATCAGAGTTCGTTATCGGACGTGCCGGCGGCCGGAATCCGATAGATAGTTTTGAATACCTGGGCGGTAAAAAATGGTTCCGCCTGTTTGGCTGGAGCGGTAACATAGCGGTTATTCTGCTTCTGTCATTTTACAGTGTCATCGGAGGCTGGATATTACTTTATCTTTTCGTAGCTTTTATCAATACTGTCGGTATACTGCCGATTTCAGATTATGAAGGAATGTTTGGTCAGATTGTAACGAACCCGCTTTACGTAATTCTTGGGCAGGGTGTATTCTTATTACTTACTGTTTTCATCGTTGCGCAAGGTGTACAAAAAGGGCTTGAACGTGCATCTAAAATAATGATGCCTTTATTATTCATTCTGTTTTTAATAATTATTATCCGTTCATTGACCTTGCCGAACGCAATGGAAGGGGTAGAATTCTTTTTAACGCCTTCATTTGAAAATATCAACGCCGAGGCTGTGCTTTATGCTTTGGGGCAGTCATTCTTCGCATTAAGTATCGGTGCGACGACAATGATCACATATGCGTCTTATCTGGATAATACACATAACCTGACCAAGTCGGCACTTTATATTGTGCTTATGAATGTAACGATTTCGATCATGGCAGGGCTGGCAATATTCCCTGCGATTGCATCGTTTGAAATGGAAAATGTCTTCGGCCCGGGACTGATCTTTATTGTTCTGCCGCAGGTATTCAGCGAAATTGCTTTAGGTAATGTGTTCTATATTTTGTTCCTGATTGCATTTTTATTTGCAACGCTGACGTCGGCAATCTCCATGATTGAGATCAACGTGGCGAATGCGATTAAGGGCAATGAAAATAAGAGAAAAATCATGGCCTATGTTTTTGGTCTGATCGTATTTATCGTAGGTATGCCATCTGCACTGTCTGAAGGTGTGCTGAATAATGTACAGTTCTTTGCGGGAACAATATTTGATAATGTGGATTTTCTTGTATCGAATATGATCCTGCCACTGAACGCTCTCATTTCATCGATATTTGTCGGTTATATACTGGAGCATTCGGTCATTAGGAATCAGGTCGGTGTCAGAGAGAACAGTGCGATGTATCCATTGTTCAAGGCGTGGATTTTCCTGCTTAAATTCATATTGCCGATCATTATCGTTTTAGTGTTCATAATGAACATTGTCAATTTCTTTTAAATAATCACAAACAGGGTGTTAATCTTAAATGGTTAACACCTTTTCTATTTCTTCACAAGGATGTCGCCGTGATGCATTTAGAGGGCGGGACCTGAAAAAAAAGAGATGAAGAAAAATCCTATACTGTGAAGTAGATTTTCCATATAATAATACAGATGTCAGATAATCTGACATCGATTATGTATATGAAAAAAGTTGTGTTATTATTTTTTTATAGTTGGAGTGGTGCTCATGAACAATGATAAAAATCGAAGAAGTACTCCCGTATTCCCAATGTCATCCGCGATGAAACTGACGGGTCTGACAGCACGACAAATACGCTATTATGAGACAAAAGGCCTGATTGTACCATCAAGGAGCGAAGGGAATCACCGTCAGTTTTCAATGAATGATCTTGAAAAACTGTTGACCATCAGAGAGTTGATGGAAAAAGGTTTTACAATGAAAAGGACTGGAGAGCTTCTGATTAAAGATGAGAATCACCCGGCTGAAGGCATTTTGAATTACAAGGAATTGAACAGGACACTGCCGAATCGTGGAGATTTATCAAGATTTTTCTAAAAAGCAGAGGAGAGTGAATGGATGAAGCACAATTACACAAGGGAAGACATCAAGCGCATAGCAGAAAGTGAAAACGTGAGATATATCAGACTGCAGTTTACTGATATACTGGGCACAGTTAAAAATGTGGAAGTACCTTTAAGACAGCTGGATAAAGCGCTCGATGGCGAAATGATGTTTGATGGTTCTTCGATAGAGGGGTTTGTAAGAATCGAAGAATCAGATATGTATTTGAAACCTGATCTGGCGACATGGTCAATATTTCCATGGACTGCAGGCAAGGGAAAAGTCGCAAGATTGATATGTGATATCTACACTGTTGATAATGAACCTTTTGAAGGGGATCCGCGAACAAATTTAAAAAGAGTATTGAAAGAAATGGAAGATATGGGCTATACTTCGTTCAACCTCGGACCTGAACCGGAATTCTTTTTATTTAAACTGGATGAAAATGGTCACCCGACAACCGAATTGAATGATCGGGGTGGCTATTTTGATCTAGCACCAACGGATTTAGGTGAGAATTGCCGACGTGATATCGTTCTTGAGCTTGAGGACATGGGTTTTGATGTTGAGGCCTCGCACCATGAGGTTGCAGAAGGTCAGCATGAAATCGATTTTAAATATGAAGATGCTGTCAGTGCCTGTGACAATATACAGACCTTTAAACTCATTGTCAAAACAGTTGCCAGAAAGCATAATCTTCATGCGACATTCATGCCTAAGCCGCTTTATGGTCTCAATGGCAGCGGCATGCACTTCAATGTATCATTGTTCAAAGGAAAAGAGAATGCCTTTTATGATGAAAGTGATGATATGGGACTGAGTTCGGACATGCGCTATTTCATGGCCGGAATATTGAGGCATGCGAGAGGTTTTACTGCGGTCTGCAATCCGATTGTAAATTCATATAAGAGGCTTGTACCGGGTTACGAAGCGCCAAGCTATATTGCATGGAGCGGTAAAAACCGTTCACCGCTGCTCCGAATACCGTCATCCAGAAAATTATCGACAAGGGCTGAAGTACGTTCTGTCGATCCGGCGGCGAACCCATATCTTGCACTTGCCGTCATCTTGAAGTCAGGACTCGACGGCATTAAGAATAAAATGAACCTGCCGGAACCGGTTAATCTGAACCTGTATGAAATGACACGTGAAGAAAGGGAAGCGGTCGGGGTTGAAGATCTGCCGTCGACGCTGTATACAGCTCTTAAGGCTTTAAAAGAGGATGAAGTTGTCCAGGAGGCGCTCGGTCCTCACATATCAAGACAGTTTCACAGCAACAAAAGCATCGAGTGGGATATGTACCGCGCCCAGGTGTCAGATTGGGAAATCAAACAATATTTGAATCATTATTAATATAAAAAACCTGATTGAAAATCAATCAGGTTTTTTGCTGAGTATATCTTTGAACTCTTTAATATAGGTTTTCAGCAATTTGAACTCTTCGTCCGATAACACTTTGTCCTTATACCGCATCTTTTGATAATACTGGAGTTTGGAGATTGAAATATACTCTTCGAGTGACAGGCGGCTGAACCATTGTTCGATTGTTTCATCGTAATATCTGCCATACCCTTTTGAAGATGCCCATTTCTCAAAGTCAAAGTACAGCCTGCGGACTTTGTCTGTGGGTGCTTTTTTATTTTCTGGCTTATATGTCTTTGTATTATCAGCAAAAGTGTTCTTCTGGCCGGCCGTTTTTTCTTCTGTAACAATATCCCGGTTTTTAAAATAAAAATAGATGAACAGAATGACTGCGATGACAACTGCAGCGATGACAACCGGACCGAATGGAATATTCAGTATCTGATTTGTCGATGAGACGATTTCTTCAGGTGATTCATACCCGTCCAGTTCAGTTTCTTCCTCTTCGAATATATCATCAGGATAATCCAATTCTACGTTTTCTAAAAATGCAAAAATGGGTCTCAGCAGAAAAACAAATGCATTCAGCAGGAAAATCACCACATAGCTTAATCCGAATATAATAAATTTATATATATATCCTATAAAAAATGAGACTGCCAAAAATATTGCAGCAAAAACTGAAACCACTTTTAAATATGATGTGAAACCATAGCCGCTGTCCATTGCGAGGCTGATGATCTTAGTCACGAAATATCCTGTTATCGCAATCACAAATATGAGGTTGAATGCACTCAAATTTGAATCGACTTCTGATGTGGAAAGCATTGTAATGATGATCAGCAGTATCAGTGATGCGATGATAGCCAGTGGTGCGAGTGTATCAGATGTACTGTAGTGAAGCTGTTCCAGACGCCATACAGGCAGAGTGCTGAGCAACAGGGCAGACAGGAAATAATCACCTGTAAACATCAGTATGATCAATGTCACGGGTGCCAGAATATAGATGTACCGTATCCGGGTCTTCCAGTTGATCAGATGGCTGATTACATACTGTGCCAGAATGACAGTTATGAAAATGAGTATATGGTTTCTGTCGTCCGTTGTGTTATGAATATTTAAAAATAAATAAATCATCAGGACAAAGGCCATTTCTACTAGGTATAAACTTAAAAATGAGGTGTGATATTTCAGGAAACTCATCTTTCAGCCTCCTTTAAAGCACTCAATTTAAAAGGTTCCAGGCCGTGCTCATTCAACTGATAGATGACGGTGCCCCTGTCTATATACATTCGCAGTTCCCTGGCCATCAGTGCATCCATTTGGCCGGTGAAGATGATGTGGGTCGGTGTTTTTTCCGTCTGCTGGACAAACTTCAAAAATCGGTCGAAGCTGATTGTATATGTAACGGTTTTAATACGGGCCAAAGCTTCCAGTGTTGTTTTGTAGTGTGATTTACCGGAACTTTCCGGTATGGTGTAAAAATGGTTCTGGTCAAAAGTCCTCATGTTCGCCATCAGTTTGAAAGGAATATTTTTCTTTGTTATTTCTCCGAATATATACGCGAGTTTTTCAAAGATGGTTTCAATGTTGTTCGGAGGAGCGAAAGATTTCTCAGATCTCAAGTTTATTAAAAACAGCCAGGACATATGGGTCGTCTTTTCATACTCTTTTGTCATCAGTTCACCGCTTCGGGCACTCAGTTTCCAGTGCACATCACGCAGACTGTCCGTCCTTTCATATGGCCTGCTGCCGCTGGAAAGAAGCGGGTCATGGAACAAAGTGTTTTTTTCCATGTATAATCCCTGCTCTATCTTAGCTTTCAGAGGCTGATTGTGCAGAGCATAACGGTCCGGATAGATGAGTATTTCATGGTTTGAATGACCAATCTGCTCCAGTTTTATTTCTCCGAATCCGAACAGGCGGGGAATGTTGATTTTAGTGTTTGTAATTTTGCTCGTCCCTCTGTTTTTCGCTTCAAAAGGAATTTCAATCAGTGCTGATTTCCTGGGAAATACGGTAAACAGGAAAGTGTTTTCTGTAACATTCCTGATTTTCAGCGCCTGGTCATTATGAAATTTAATATCATCACCGGCCGATATATGAATGCGTGCCGATAAGATGGGCAGCCATCCCTTTTGAATGACCTTTAATTTTACAGTACCGTCCTGCCCCTTATATTTTCTGATCTGCTCAGGCGATACTTCGACTGTCAAATGTGCGGCTGCATATCTTTCATAGATCAGATTAAGGATTGTCATCGCAATGATGATTCCAATGATCAGCTCGAGCCAGCCGTTCAAATCCACTGTGAATAATAGATTGAATATGATCATCACCGCAATGATGAAAAAGAGCAGTGTCTCAATTTTCGATTCTGTATGGACGATCCTATACTTCATCCCGTGAAACCCCATATTCGACCGGTACTTCCGTCTTGTTCAGAATACTGTCGATCACCTCATCATTATTGGTCACAGTCATGCCTTCAATATTGAGTACGATGCGGTGGGACAGGACATAAGGGGCGATGTATTTTACGTCATCCGGTGTAACATAGTCTCTGCCATTGATCAGAGCGGTGCCGATACCGGCTCGCATCAGGGCAATCGTCGCACGGGGCGATGCGCCCAGTTCTATATGCTCATGTCTGCGTGTATGATGGACCAGGTTGATGATGTAATCTTTGACAGTATCATTGATCTCTATCTTCTCAGCCATGTTCTGTATTTCTTTAATCGTTTCCAGAGTCAGGACCTGACTGACAGACTCCTGAATATGATTGCTCCTGTGTAGGTCCAGCATCAGGCGTTCATTTTCAAATGATGGATAACCCAGGTCGATTTTCAGGAAGAAACGGTCCATCTGAGCTTCGGGTAAATCGAAAGTCCCCTGTTTGGATTCAATCGGGTTTTGAGTCGCAAGGACGATGAACGGCTCCTCGATAGGGTAAGTTTTGCCGTCGACAGTCACCTGTCCCTCTTCCATCACTTCAAGCAGCGCTGACTGTGTGCGCGGCGTGGCGCGGTTGATTTCATCCGCCAGCAGAATATTTGTTTTTACAGGCCCGAGCTGCAACTCGAATTCTTTAGTTTTCGGGTTGTATATATTCATGCCGGTAATATCTGTAGGAAGGACATCCGGTGTAAACTGTACCCTTGAAAAAGTGCCGCCCATCACTTTTGAGACGGATTTCGACAGGACTGTTTTACCAGTGCCGGGAACGCTTTCAAACAATATGTGACCTTTCTGTACAATACTGATGAAGATCAGGTCGATTACTTCTTCCTGGCCGACGATCACTTTGCCGATTTCTTTTTTCAAATCATTCAAATATGTAAGTGCCAATATAATTTGTCCCCTTTATTTGTAAATTCAGTTAATAGTATAACAGAGCATTCCATGTATAAGAAAGATTAATGACATTAGTGTTCGACATTTACATGGTTATGTGAGAAACTTTAATATAAATAATAGACGAAACACGCTTTGAAGGAGGCGCATTATGTCCGTTGTAATTTTTGATGTTGATGGAGTATTTTTAAGTGAAGAAAGATGTTTTGATGTCGCTGCATTGTCTGTACATGAACTGCTTTTTAACCCAAGATATTTAAATCTGACTCAGGAAAAATTTAAAACATCTTATACAGATGAGGAAATTGCAGAAATTAGAAATAAAATCTTTTTAGACGACAAAGTTTTAAGCCGTTATAAAGAGATGGGATTAAACTCTAACTGGGACATGTTATACATATCGTTCTCGATTATTTATATCAACCTGCTGAAAGACTCGGGTATCAATATAAGTAATGTCAATATTAATAATCTTTATGAAATGGGCGAAATGCTTGGCGATGCAGAGCCGGACTATGGTAAAGTTTTAGAGTTTTTGGATGGTGATGAATACACTAAAGAAACAATTTACGAAGGTCTGGTAAACTACGCAACTTCATTGAAGTTCCTTAATGAAAAGGACGACTTTAAAACAAACAGTAAACTGTGGCAGCTGGGACAGCATATATATCAGGAATGGTATCTGGGCAGTGAAAGAATGAAAATGAAAGACAGCGAACTTCCTATCGAAGGCGATAAAGAAGGTTTCCTTCATCAGGAAGAATGGCTTGCGCCGGTTGATAAAATAGAAACGATGCTGAAAAATCTGCTGGATGCTGATAAGACGATCGGTATTGCCACGGGCCGTTCAAGAGAAGAAACCCTTATTCCCTTTGAAGCGGCAGGGCTGCTTAAGTATTTTGAGGACCAGAGGATTTCCACTGCTTCTGAAGTCAAGGAAGCGGAAGCGAGGGAAGGTGTGGACCGTCAGTTATCCAAACCGCACCCGTACAGTTACTTGTGGACGCTTTACGAACATAATGAAGAGTACTTTACAGAATCCGTCAAAGGAGACAACGTCTCTGAAGAGAAAGTTTATGTTGTCGGTGACTCGGTGGCAGATTACTTCTGTTCCGAGAAGATGGAAGTTGAATTTATAGGCACACTGACAGGTCTGACAGGTGATGACATCATCCCGACATTTACAGACCTCGGAGTTTCAAGGGACAACCTGGTACCGGATGTTCTGCATGTTGAAAGTATGGTTAAATAAATTAAACATAAAAGCACCGCAGAAAATTTCTGCGGTGCTTTTCATTATATTAAAGTTGTAAATCAACTTGACGTACATTTTTGAATCCCTCTATACTCTGTAAGTCTTCGAGTGCTTCATTGCTGACTGCGGAATCCAGTGACAGTGAAAGCAATGCTGCACCGCCTTCATTGGACCTGCCGAGCTGCATACTGGCGATATTTACTGAATGTTTACCGAGGATGACTCCCATATCACCGATGACGCCAGGACGGTCAATATGGTTGATGATGAGTATATGTCTTGTCGGCTTGATGTCGACTTGATATTCATCGACCTTGACGATGCGCTCGCCATAACCGTCCAGGACACTTGCTCCAAGAACCAGATTTTCCTCATTATTGGAAAGTTCAACTTCCAGATAGTTGTTATATCCTTTTGTTTTCCCTTTTTTCTCCACTTTGTAAGTGACGTCCTGCTCCTGCAGGAAATACAGTGCGTTGATGATATTTACGCCTTCACCGAAATGAGGGCTCAACAAGCTCGCAATAAATGAACGGGTGAGCATGCTTGTGTCATCTACTGCAATATCACCATGGTATTTTAGTCTGATTTCATTTGGCGGCTGTTTCATCAACTGAATACCGACAGAGCCCATGTGACTTGAAATGTTGATGTAAGGTTTCAGTTCCTTGCTGATATTTTCACTGATACGTGGTGCATTGACTGCGTGAATGATTGTATTGTTTTCAAGTATCTGGATGATTTCCCGGGAAATGCTGACCGCCACTTTTTCCTGGGCTTCGATCGTGGAAGCACCGAGGTGTGGTGTTACGACTACGTTCGGATGAGAAAGCAGCTCCATCTCAGTCGGGGGCTCTTCTTCGAATACATCGAGTGCTGCACCTCCGATTTTACCTTCTTTCAAAGCTGTTAGCAGATCTGCTTCATCAATGATACCGCCGCGTGCGACGTTGATTAGACGGAGATTCGGTTTACAGTTTTCAAAGAAAGACTCGCCGACAATACCTTTCGTCTGCGGAGTCAGCGGTGTGTGCACTGTAACGAAGTCGGCGACTTTCGAAATCTCATCTACTTCCATCTTTTCTATTTCTGATTCCTTCGCTTTTTCATCTGATAAATAAGGATCAAAAGCGACTATCTTCATACCGAAGACCTGGGCACGGCGTGCGACACCGAAACCGATTTTACCAAGACCGATGATGCCGAGGGTCTTGCCATATAATTCGACCCCTTTATGTGCACTGCGGTTCCAAACGCCTTCAGACAGTTCTTTATGAGCTTCAGGAATATCTCTGGAAAGGGACAGCATCATGGCCATAGTGTGCTCGGTAGCAGAGATGGTATTACCGTCCGGTGCGTTTACAACGATAACACCAAGCTTTGTCGCTGCATCAATGTCGATATTGTCAACACCGACACCAGCACGTGCGATCACTCTCAAAGAGCGGGCATGCTGAATGATTTTTTCCGTAATTTTAGTCTGGCTGCGTACGATAACAGCATGGTAATCATAAACGATTTTTATGATTTCGTCTTCTGTCAGTCCAGTATTGATATCCACCTGATAATTTGGGTGGTTGATCAGCTCACTGATACCATCTTCACTTACCGGATCCAGAACAAGAACTTTATAAGTCATTAAAAAATACCTCCTGCGCTTTTGTGATTGCTTTACCATAATAGTTTTGCTGACGATATTTACTTAATATCCCTTCCATCGCACTTAAAACGACGATGATATCTGCCGGGAACATGTACCCCATATGACCGATACGTAAAATCTTGCCTTTCAGATGTTTTTGGCCGCCCGCTATCGTTATACCGAAGTTATTTTTCAACTCGTCTTTAATGTGAGAAAGCTCATCTGACGAGGATTTGAATGCTGTAACGGTAGGCGATGCAAAGTCATCTTTTACAAGGAGTTCCAAATCCAATGCTTCTAAGCCTGCTCTTAGCATATCTCTCATTTTCATGTGTCTTTCAAAGACATTTTCCAAACCTTCTTCAGCAATTGAATCGAGCACGGCATCCAAACCTTGTATCAGAGATACTGCAGGCGTAAAAGGTGTAGTATCTTTATCCAGTGAATCGAAATACTGATTCAAGTCTAAATAAAATCTTGGAATGTCATTGCTTTGAACCTTTTGTTTTGCTGTCTGATTCATCGCCACAAATGCGAGACCCGGAGGCAGCATTAAAGCTTTCTGGCTTCCTGAAATCAGACAATCGATGTTCGATTCGGTCAAATTGAACTTCGTGCCCCCGACACTGCTGACACCATCAACGATGAACAGAGTGTCTTTATCGTAATCTTTGACGATCTGGCCGATTTCCGTAATCGGATGTAAAACAGCAGTGGATGTCTCACAGGCCTGAGAAACGACAACTTTAATATTATCTAATTTTGAAAGAAATTCTTTGAAGTGCCCGGGATCGACAGCATCTCCCCATTCCACTTCATAAGTATGGACGTTATATGGAAAAGTTTCAGCGATGGCACGGAAACGTGCGCCGAAAGCGCCGCTGACAATAACGACGATATCTTCATCCGGTGCGGCCAAGTTGACCATCGCCGCTTCCAATGAGCTTGTTCCACTTGACGATAAAATCACCACATCATCTTTTGTTCCGAAGACATCTTTGATTTTCGGTTTGATGCTGTTCATTAAATCAGTAAAATCACTTGAACGGTGGCCAATCATACCTTCAGCCATACGCTGATTGACATTTTCCGGGATCGGTGTTGGACCGGGAGTCATTAACATTTTCTTTTGCAACCTGAATTCCTCCTATAAATTGAGCTTAAGTCTATAATATCGTAATTTTTAGAAAATAAACATATTGTATTTAATTATCTTTACCATCTGCGAGCATTTTATCTACAAGCGAGTGTGCTTCCTGATAAATATCCTTATAGGATGTGCCGCCGAGCTCATGGGTCAGATTCATCAGATCATTGTTTTCAATCTCTTTTCTGAGAGCTTTATAAACGATGTTGTCATATTCAGCATCATCAGCAGGCGGCAGTAATAATATCAGAGACCAGTTCTGCAGTTGAATATAATAATCGAAAACGTCGTATAACCGGCTTGAAGCATCATTCGAATCAGACAGTTTTGTCATGACCTTTGCAGTCATCACGTCAGTATCTGCAAAGAACACTTTCCTGGTGGCGGGCGAATGGATATTTTTCCGATTCATGTCGAACTGTCCGATACCAATGGCGTGAAAGTCTTTTACATCGAGTTCATCCGGACGGACTTGATGTTCAATCTGATAATCCTTTTTATATTCAACAGAATAACTCGTGGAATAGCGCCTGGCCAAATCCTGTACTAGTTTTGATTTACCCGTATCAGGGGCGCCGATAACCAGAACATTCTGGACAAAAAAACGGCGGAAAGGCCGGGTCACATAGTCCCAGTTTATCAGTGCAGATTCTCTGATATTGGTGCCGCTGATTTTAAGGACTTGTCTGTCTACAAGGGTGACATTTGTTGAAACATTTTTCCAACTTTTTGAGTAAAAATCTTTTAGAGGGTCGATATATTCCTCTTCACCTACATAAAATGTCAGATCTTCCATATCTTCAAAAGGATACGGCATATTGCCGGAAATGATTTCTGACATCCTTTCAAGCCATAATTTCCAGCCCTTGGGATATCTTGGAATATCTGTTTCATCCAATTTAAGCACAGTGACATTTTCATCACCCGCACATAACTGCCTCATTGCTTTCACGCGGTGATTCAGATTCATTTCGTGTTCATCACCGCGGTCCCCATCATAGCCACTGACAATGACAAGTGCATGATCGTTCTCCCTTTTCGCACGGATGATCTGTTCGAAATGTCCGACATGACACGGTGCAAAAGTACCAAAATAAACGCCTAGACTTTTCATGTACACAACTCCTAAATTATATAGTGCGTTAATAACTCCATTATACTCCTAATTCATGAAACTTTAATTTAATTTGTGCTACAATCATTTTATAATATTAATACAATGCCGTTTCTGAAAGATATTTTACACATAAAGAGTGAGGAAAAAGAATGTTTAAATGGATGAACCTCTTCAGAGGTTTTTTAATGGGGATTTGTGAAATCATCCCGGGAGTAAGCAGTGGCACAATGGCGCTGCTGCTCGGTATATATGATCAGTTTTTAGGTGCCATCGGCCATATTGTCTCAAAACACTATAAGAAATCAATCATATTTCTTTTGCCGCTCGTAATGGGAATGGGTATTGCGATATTGACGATGTCATCATTGATGGATTATTTACTGACGGAACATACCAAACCGACACACTGGTTTTTCATCGGGATGGTCCTCGGCGTCGTACCGATGATGTTCAAGATTTCGAATTATAAAGCTGAGTTTAAAACGATACATTATATATTGATGAGCTTTGTATTGCTGCTGCTGTACTGGTTGTCGACCATGAATGAAAGCCGTGCAGCGGCAGAGAGCATTGATGTGTCGCTGCCGCTGCTTGCCGGACTGTTTCTGAGCGGCATGCTGGCTTCATCGGTAATGATACTTCCGGGCATATCCGGGTCGCTTGTATTACTGATAATAGGTGCGTATCCAATGATCATGAAAGCAATTAATGAATTTACATCACTAAACTTTGAAGTTGTGCCCTTACTGATAGCGACCGGACTCGGCATAGTGTCAGGTCTGCTTCTGGCGAGCAGAGGCATTCAATTTTTACTGAGAAATTACACATACCTCATGTATGCAATGATTATCGGTCTTTTATTCGGTTCAGTATTTTCCATTTATCCAGGACTGCCGGAAACTACGGGTACTTTTATAGCATCAATTGTTTCATTATTGGCAGGTTTGTCAATAAGTATATATATGGGCAGCAAAAATAAACAAAGTATATGATGAGGTGATGTGATGGCGGATCAACACCCATTGGTGGAAGATTTTTTTGAGTATGTGAAAAGTTCCATCGATTACAGAATTGCCGTGATCGGCCAGGTGGATGCAGGTAAAAGTGCCTTGATAAATGCTTTGACAGGCGAGAATTCCCACATATCCACCGCAACTGATGCGACAAGAGATGTAGTCAGCTATCCTTACAAAGACCGGGGACAGCTGCTTGATTTTCCGGGTGTCGGGACGACGGAATTTTCACCAAAACAATATAAGCAGCTCCTGAAGAAATATAAAGTAAAACATGTACTTTATGTCTTTTCATCCAAAATCAGGGATGCTGATGAAAAAGTGATCAAGTTCCTTTCAAAACAGAAGATTAAAGTCACATTCATCTACAGTAAGCTGGATACTCTGGTGGATGTTACCGGTAAATATGACCAGTCGCTGCTAAAGCAGGAGAAGAACACTGAACTGCATGTCACTTTTAAGAAAGTGATCACAGATTCCCTTAAGTATCACTTTATCAGTGTGAAGGATGATCAGGGAATTGAAGAATTGAGAGCATCCATTGACAATTATCTGGATAAGAAAGATGAAACTTTTCAAAAGCGAATTAACAGCTCAAAATACTTTAACAGATTTTTGAGTAAAAGAAGCAATGCTCTGGCGGCCAAGCTGCTGACTCCCGGTTTTAAAGACTTGATACTGAGCAGGGAGTTTAAAACGATAGAGCAGAAAACGAGAAATCATTTTCATATAGATGAAGAGGATGCAGAACGCCTCGGGCAGCAGATGCCACATGTCATTGATTTTGTCAATAAGGCGAAAGAAAGCAACAAGGCTGAAGGCAATTACAAAAAGATGATTGGACCGCTGACCACACTGATTTCGACGGTACTCAAAGTGAGAAAGCTGAATGTCATTACATTCATCCTGTCGACATTCGGAGAAGCGGGGATCAGGGCGGTTTATCCGAGGCTGCGGGGCGTCTTTGAATATGTTCGTGCTGTGAGTGATCTGGCAAGCGACGTGCTTGAAGCACGGCTGAAAGAAGTATAAATGCATGGCGGCAGGCGGGTATCACCGTCACTTTTATAAGGGAGAAGGAACATATGGCTCAATTAATTTTTGAAAATATCCGGAAAGTCTATGAAAATGGGCCGGAAGTCGTAAGTAATTTCAACCTGAATATAAGTGACGGGGAATTCATCGTGTTTGTCGGTCCCTCAGGCTGTGGGAAATCGACGACTTTAAGGATGATAGCCGGTCTGGAAGAAATTACCGGCGGCGATTTTTATATCGACGGCAAAAGAATGAATAATGTCGAGCCGAAAAACCGTGATATTGCGATGGTATTTCAAAACTATGCATTGTATCCTCATATGAGTGTATACGATAATATGGCGTTTGGCCTGAAACTCAGAAAGACACCTAAAAATGAGATAAGGGACAGTGTCGGTAAAGCTGCGGAAATACTGGGGCTGAGTGAATATTTAAGTCGCAAACCAAAAGCTCTGTCAGGCGGCCAGAGGCAGCGTGTCGCTCTCGGCAGAGCGATTGTCCGGGACCCGGGTGTGTTTTTGATGGATGAACCGTTGTCGAACCTGGATGCCAAACTGAGGGTGCAGATGCGCTCTGAAATTACCAGGCTGCATAAACGGCTCAACACGACGACAATCTATGTCACCCACGATCAGACGGAGGCGCTGACGATGGCCTCGAGAATTGTGGTGCTTGATGAAGGGAACATCATGCAGGTCGGCACGCCCAAGGAAGTATATGACCTGCCTGAAAATATTTTTGTGGCAGAATTTATAGGATCACCTGCAATGAATATATTTGATTCGGAACTTCGGGATGGAAATCTTCTTATCGGCGGTAAAACATTCAGAATCCCTGCAGATAAGAAACAGATGCTGATTGATCAGGGCTATGACAATCAGCGTGTCAAATTCGGCATCCGTCCTGAAGATATAAGAGATGAAGCGGAATATGTAAAAGAATCACAGGCAAGCTTTGATGCAGAGGTCAAAGTGAGTGAACTGCACGGCTCAGAATCAATGTTATATGCGGATTTAGACAAACAGGAATTTATAGCGAGAGTGGATGCACGACACAATATTACAGTCGGTGACAAGCTCAGATTTGCCTTCGATATGGATAAAGGGCACTTCTTCGATGCTGAATCAGAGCAGAGAATAACAAGTACTGATCTGATGGAGAAAGAAAAAGATATTATAAAAGCTTAGTTCTACTGTAAAGAGGCGGATATGATTACGGGGGCATAATGTGATCATATCGGCTTTTTATTTACTTGAAAATGGTATAAAATACATGACAATACATATCGAATGCTGAAAATGTTATGATTATATATGAAAATGAGGTGGCTGATTATGATTAAGTTCGATCACATCATACACTATGTGAACCAATTGGATGATGTCAGGGAAAAAGCGCCGCTGCCGGTACACACAGGCGGTGTGCATACGCGTCTCGGCACAGAAAACCTTTTGTCTTACCTGGATACGCGATATATTGAATATATTTCAATCAAAGATGAGAAACTATTTACCGACCATGTGCGGGAAGCGGAAGACTCTTTTGCCAAAGCGATCTATAAAATGAATTATACGAACGATTTCATCCGTTATGCGCTTGCTGCGGAGGATATTGTTATGCTGCGCGACCGTTACCGCGCACAGGGCTATGAAACGCTCGGTCCTCTGTATATGGAGAGGGAAACTGACGGTGAGACGCTCCGATGGTCTTTATTATATATAATGCATGATACAATAATGTTTCCATTTTTCATACAGTGGGAAGAGCCGGAAAGTGAGAGAATTGAACGCATCAAAAATTTTGGTGTGGATATGAAACCGGTGAAGATGACGATTAAACATGAAGTTGAAGAGATTGAAGAGTGGCGTGCTTTCTTTGATGTCATCGGAGTATGGCAGGGAGAGATTGATGACAGGACGACTGTGGAACTCACAGAAGGTAAAAACCCGGCCATATCCGTGGAATTGGACATGGCGGGCAACAGCGGAAAACATCTTGGCGCATATTATAAGTTTATATAAAGCATGAAGCCTAAATGAGAAAGAGCAATCAGTATGGTGATTACGCTGAACAGTTTAATTGCGGTGGAGCCGCCGACCAGCAGATATGCAAGAGATAACATAAATGATACGATGGCAAGAATTATACGTAAACTTAACAGCTGGATGAATCCGCTGTCCAAATACTGCCCCATTTCTATCATGCTGGCAATATTCAATAATATTAAAATGACGATTATAGTGAGTCTCATAGTCAGCCACCTTTCATAAATGGAATTATAACAGATTTTTTGGATTGGAGATAACGATGTATAAACGATTGCATTTAAATGAGAAAGAGCACAATAAATTCATAGAAGAACATCAAAACGGCGACCTGCTTCAGCTGACGGACTGGGCAGAATCGAAAAAGCTTACAGGATGGTATTACAGAAGATTTGCACTTGCAGACGAAACGTCGGAATTAAAAGGCGTGGCGACACTGCTGTTTAAAAAGGTGCCAAGATTAAATACAACACTCTGTTATATATCAAGAGGATTTGTGTGTGATTATCATGACCATGCGTTGGTCGAAGCGATGTTGAAAGAAGCGGTCATAGTTGCTAAGGATGAAAAGGCGTATGCCATAAAAATCGACCCGGATCTGCCGATAGACGAGTATGAAGATGCTCTTGAAAACCTGAAGATTTTAGGTTTCAGGCATCATGGCTTCCAGGACGGTATGAGCAAGGGCACGATTCAGCCGCGCCAGACGATGGTGACGGATATAGACAAGAATGATGCAGATCTGCTCCAGAGCTTTGAAAGGAACAACAGGACAAAAGTCCGGAACGCCCTTAAGAAGGGTACGGAAGTATATATTGCCGGCAGGGATGACCTCAAGACATTTGTTGACCTGATGAAGGAAACCGGGGAACGTGACGGTTTCCTGACACGGGATATCACTTATTTTGAATCGATGTATGATCATCTCCACCCGAACGGACATATGGAATTGTTCCTGGTCAGGCTCATTCCTTCCAAAGTGGAGGCGTCGGTGAAAGAGGACCTGGAGAAAATTGAGAACGAAATGAAAAAAGCGCATAAGAAAAAAGGCAGCGAGAAAAAAGATAATCAGTTAAGAGATTTAAGCAATAGGCAGAACAAACTGTATAATCAGCTTCAGGATGCAGAAAATCTTCATAGAGAGCATCCGGACGGAATTATACTGTCGGGTGCACTTTTGGCGCTCTCCGGGCACAAAGCCTATTATTTATACGGTGCATCTTCAAATGATTACAGGGATTTTCTGCCGAACCACCATATGCAGTACAGAATGATGCAATTTGCGAGGGACAAAGGTGCAAAAACTTATGATTTCGGCGGTGTCAGCGTGATGCCCGAGAAAGATTCGCAGCACTTTGGCCTGTGGCAGTTCAAGAAAGTATGGGGGACGGAAGTTTCTGAGAAAATCGGGGAATTCGACTATATCCTCAAACGTCCGCTGTATACCGCGGCAGAAGTCGCCATGCCTCTTTTTCAAAAAGGCAAAGTTAAATTGAATCAGTTAAGAAAGAAATAAAATGATTAGAAAAAAAAGGTTGGCATCTGAATCAGATGCCAACCTTTTATAATAAGTATGGACGTGTGACAAACAGAAATACTATAAACAGCAGCGATAATATACTGAGAAGAGATACTATTAAATAAGTTGCTGTGTACAAAAAATGATTTTCATATAGATAGGGTCCGTT
Organism: Lacicoccus qingdaonensis; assembly: GCF_900101075.1. Classification (GTDB taxonomy): domain Bacteria; phylum Bacillota; class Bacilli; order Staphylococcales; family Salinicoccaceae; genus Lacicoccus; species Lacicoccus qingdaonensis. Next base: position 101,249 of record NZ_FNFY01000003.1, read on the forward strand.
TCTCCATGAACGGATGCCCATCATAATGCCGAAAATCGCTGTAAATGCCCATAAGTATAAATTGAAAAACATTACGCCGTCATTTAAAAAGTAATTTATAAAAAATAACAGCTGCATTAAGATTAAAAGTATAGATATAACTCTTCTCATATTTTCACCTTCTGTTTTAATTCGTGAAAATCATTATGATCAGGACCGCTGCGAACATCGCTGTAAATGCATAAATTAAAAACACATTGTCACGATCATTTTTACTCTCTTTAAAAGCAGCAATCTCAATCGACAGCATCAACGACAGTCCGAGTACAAAAACAATGACTGCAGTGGGGTTTACGAGCGATAGGCTGTAGATGAGAATCATCAGCATGAACGCCACGCCAGAAATCAATCTGAGTATATCCAATGTCCGGTTTCGCATTATCATGACCGTGGAGTAACCGATCACCAGATATATCAGCATCATCAAGACGATGATCATAATGCCACCTGCTTTCTTTTACGGTAATATTGGAAAATGAAATATGTCGCAAATATGGTCAGACCGGCACCAAACCAGAACGGAACACCAGGAGTGATGATGAATAACAGGTTGAAAGTGATCGGCCCGAATATTCTGCCCAGGCTGTCCATGGAATAGGTTGTGGAAGTCATGAGCCCCATTTCATTGGCACTGGCCTCCTTCGTTATCTGGGAAGTGACCAGAGTCCTGACAAGAGCGTTCCCCACCATCAGAAAGACGATGCAGAAACCGGCATATATCAGACCGTTCATAAACGGCAGCATGATAAACGCGATAAATGTAAACACCTGTCCAATGATCATAAACGGCATTTCCTGCCCATCCTTCAGTTTGCGGATGACACCACCCTGAACAATGGCGTTGAATATGCCGCCGATAAAGAACAGTACGCCCATTTCTGCAGGAGTTATATTGATTCTTTCAATTCCGAGCAGCTGGAAGGTACTTTCCATACCGCTGTTGATCAGCATGATTAAGAATGTACATACTAATAAAATGCCGACCGGCTGCAGCAAGTATTCTGTAGGCAGCGTAATCTTCTTGCGGACGTCAGTTGTCGGCTGATAAGTTTCTTTAATTTTAAAGATGGAAAAGATCAATGTTGCCAAAATGACTAAAGTCGTCATAAAGTAGGCCAGGCTCAGACTGACTCCGGCAAGCAGTCCGCCGATGCCCGGGCCGAATATAAAGCCCATGCCGATGGACATGCCGACAAGGCCCATATATTTGGTGCGTGTTTCACGGGTCGTAATATCAGCGACCATGCTGGTTGTCGCAGTGTACAATGCACCTGAAGCGGCACCGCCAAGTATGCGGCTTATGTATAGTATCAGTAAGTTATCTATAAAAATACCAAATATGAAAAAGCTGAACGCAAAGGCGAATAGCCCATACAGCAAAATTTTTCGGCGGCCGAACCTGTCACTCAGCCTGCCAAAGTACGGCGCGGACAGGAAGCTCGCCAGCGAGTAGATGGCGAGCAGCCATCCCATATGAGTGGTAGATGCATTAAGTTCAGTAACGATTTCCGGTATGACAGGAATGATCATGCTGAAACCGAAGTAGATCAGGAACTGAACAATCATGATTATCGTTATCATTCTCTTCATTTCATGCACTTCCTGAAATCATTATTTTTGTTGTCTGATTTTATCTTTTGTTTCTTTGATCTGATTTTCTATATCTACAAGCTGTTTTTCGAGAGGTACTGTGTTATTTCCGGTATTTTCAACTTTTTCCAAGTCACCCTGGACACGTACATAATCATATTTCAATTCTTTCAGTTTATATTCCAGATCCATGTTTACACCACCTTAAATACTAGTTGTATCATATCATAAAGTGACATTATTAGGGGAAACTCTAAATGACTTTTCGACTACTTCTTAGGTATGATTATAATGAATGGAGGAAATATTATGCACACCTTTGAGATATATGAAGAATATTATAAATGGAGCCCGTTAAAGGGAGAAGAAGCCACTGAAATTTATTTGCTGGAATACGGCAAGGAAGAAGCGCCCAATCAGTATGAACCGACAGAACCGCTGATCGCGAAGTCATATACCGACGATATTAAGAAAACCAGAAGAGAGCATAAACGTCAGTTATGGCTGGAAATTAACGGCGTGAACGGTGTACCGAAGCCGGTGACATATTATCAGGAAGACTATGCATTTCTATTTTATATCGCGCTGCCCGGTGTGTCTGCAGATTCATTTTTGGAAGAAGCGGATCCGGAAAAATGTGCAGGTGTTTTAAAGCAGACCGGCCGGTATTTGAGTTTACTGCATAAGACGAAGACCGAAGACTGTCCGTTCAAATTTTATGATGAGGAAAATGAAATGCATGGAGACATCGTTCTCGGTCATGGTGATTTCGTGCTGTCGAATGTCATCGTGAATGAGAGCTATATTACAGGCAGCATCGATGTGATCAATATCGGTCTGCGCGACCGCTACGTCGATATCGCCAGCATGGTCAAAAGTATTGAAGAGACAATAGGTGCAGAGTACGTCGAACACTTCTACGAAGGATACCGCATTTCAGGTGAAGTGGACATGGACAAACTGGAATACTTTAAAGTCCATGGAGACGGGAAATGACATATATGATAAAAACCGGCGTGGTGTCAAAAGACATCACGCGGGTTTTTAATTATCCTCATTGAAAATAATAGACTTTATATTAAAAAGTTCTTTTGTAAATACGGAATTTTTTAAATCGGATATGGATGCTTCCAGAAGTTCAAATTCCGCTTTTGCTTCCTCCGTCCGACCGGTCCTGAGCAAAGCCATCGGATATATGGCAGCGCGCGTGGCAATGAGTATACGATCAAAAGGGAATTGTGCCACCGGACGATGATACAGTGCGGCATCATAGTTCTTCAGAACGGCTTCGAAATTACCGGAATGATAGTCAATTTCCAAGTCCATCATTTTTAATATGTTTGCATAATTTTTCTGGTAGAACTGGTTTTGTTCTTCAGAGGATATGAATTTCGCCTTTATATTCTTCAAATCATTTAAATGAGTTTTCTGATTTTCTACGAGTATGAACCAGAGCTGTATCGGTTTGTCGTCGGAAGAATATCCAAGATTATTGTTGGAATAGGGGTTGAATTTCAAATAACTTCTCAAATCTTCACTATATTTCTCATACTTGTCCATATTACCGGTCATACCGTAATAAAGGCCGAGCATCAGAATCTGCGCATAATAGTATTTGAAATTCTCACGTTTGAATGACAAATCGATCAATGCAGTGCCGTATTCAATAAAATCATCCTTATCAAATTCGATTGCAAATACACTTCTCCAATGCAGATAGTCCAGTTCAAGTCCGGAATCGTATTCCTTAAATTGGCGGATATCGTCCTCGACCGACAGCAGCTTCTCATATCCTTCTTTATAATCTCGGCTGTAAAGCATCGATAATACATCGTTCAACTGATCTTTAAGGGCCAGGTTTTTGAGCCCCGTCTGTTCGTAAAATTTACCAATTTTTTCTGTTATCTGATCGGCAAGCCCGTGCTGTCCGGTATAGCGGTAATAGACCCTCACAATGTGATAAAGATCCATGCCGATTTTTGAAGAAGATATTTTCTCCATTTTGGGAAGGATATTCTTCTCAACGAATTCTTCCGGGAAAGCATAAGTATCATAGAAAACTTCATTCTCCACCATTTTTCTGGACCAGTCTTCATCACCATCCCGGGTCAGGTAGCCAATCGAGACATTCAATCTATTCGCAATATACTCAAGCGTCTCCATTGAAGGTCTGGATTTTTCATTTTCTATCAGACTGAGCATACCTTTCGTAATTTCGTCCCCAGCCAGATCAACGAGTGTCATATTCTGTTCTTTTCTTATTTTTCTAATCCGTTTTCCCAGTGCCATAGGTTTCACTCCAATTCATCAGTTTAATTATATTAAACTTTCCATTGACAAGCAAGTCTTGATATTTTACATTAAGTTTAATTAGATTAAACAAAGGGTGGTAAAATGATATTAAAAAAAGAAATACCTTTCAGAGAGCGGTTGAATTTTTTAATTTATGTATTCAGCCGTGTGATGTTGAGTATCGGTGACCACGTGTATTTATTTGCAGTGTCGTATTTTATTCTTTATGAAACAGGGTCGTCGTTCTATTTCTCGATCAATCTGGCGATAGCCATTATAGTATCTTTGATACTGCTGCCGTTTTCCGGACTAATCAGTGATTTGGGCAATAAGAGGAAGATAGTCATTTCCGGTGAAATATTGTTTACTTCAGTACTGTTGGGGTTATTCATCTATTCATATTTCTTCGGCATAAACCTTTCGGCAATTTATATTACGACATTTTTAACCTCATTGATCAGTCCGTTCGTATCGAATGCATTTCAGGCGGCAATGACCGAGCTGTTCCATAAGAACAGAATCCAAAAAGTCATGGGGTATGTATCTGCAATATTATCTACTGCTGTCATAGCCGGTCCGATATTAGGTGGAATACTTTTTGGACTGTTATCTTTTAATCAGATTATATTAATCTATTTAATACTGTTTGGTATTTCGTCAGTGCTGGATTTTTTACTGAAGTTTGACTTGTATTTGGAACCTGAAAATTACGAAGAAGATATAGTGGAAAGCCCAAAACCTTTGAGTAAATTTAAAAAAGATATCAGTGAAGGCATGATGTTCATTGTAAATAATAAAGTGCTGAAAAGAGTATTCATACTCGCGGCATTTATCAATCTTGTCGGGGCGACAATGTCCATACTTCCGGAGAAGATGATGATTACAGAGCTTGATTTCAGCCCAGAGATTGTCGGGTATGTCAATGCATTTTTAGGGTTGGGAATGCTTGCGGGCGGTATTTTGATAGGCGCCGGCAAAAAGATGAAGAATCCGGTTGCTGTAGAAAAGAAAGCGCTTTTATTATTGGCTCTGCTCACAGTGGTCTATCCACTGCCAATCTACCTTGGATTGGGAACTGTATTTAATTTTATATATGTCGCCATGCTCGGCTTTGGTCTGGCGATAGGGATGCAGCTTGCTAATATTCCAATGGGGATATATCTGCAGCTGATTGTGCCGCAAAAGATTAAAGGGCGTGTATTTTCCAGCCTTGGACTCGTTGCATCGAGTCTGATGCCGCTCGGCACCATCATTTATGGCGTTTTGTATGATATAGGAGGTTACTGGATCATCAACATGGTCAGCGGTTTCTCTATAGTGATTTTTGCTGTGACTTTGTTGAACAGAAAAGTTCTGTCCATGTCTGAAGAGGACTATGGAAAGGCAGTTGCAGAAGCAGCAGAAGAAACGGCGGAGGAAAGATTTGAAGAAACAGCTGATGCAAGGGTGCAGGAAGCATAATCGACAATGATATGGATGCAATATTATTATTATAAAATAATTTTTCAAGTATAGAAATATAAGGATATAATATAAACACATAATATTGCACTTTTACACTTTATCCGAATTTATAGAAACATTTTACACATTCACTGTTACAATAGTGTTACAACTATAGTAATATAAAAACATGATTTGGTTTTTCAATACAACATATTTTGTATTGAAAGCACTTTTTACGTCTCTGCGCCCATTTTTATCCAATCGAGTATTAACTTGGTTTGGTGCTTACATAACAAGTAGGCATAAGTTTTTAAAAAATATATACAGGAGGAGATTTATTTGAAGAAACTTACATTATTTCTCACTCTTACCCTGGCTTTTGTACTGGCTGCCTGTGGTAATGGTGAAGATTCAGGCAACGGTGAAGCTGAAGGTAATGGTGACAACGGCAGAGTAGCTGAGCTTCAGGAAGAGGGCACAGTAAATGTCGGCTTCGCAAATGAACCGCCTTATGCGTTTGAAAATTCAGAGACAGGTGAGCTTGAAGGTGCGAATATTGAAATAGCAACAGCAGTGTTCGAAGAAATGGGCGTTGAAGAAGTAAATGGTCATTTGACTGACTGGGGCGAATTGATTCCGGGTGTTCAAGCCGGCCAGTATGATGTTATTACTGCAGGTATGGCGATTCTTCCTGACAGATGTGAAAATGCCATTTTCTCAGAACCTGAGATGCAGTATGGTGAAGGACTGGTTGTTGCAGCCGGGAACCCTGAAGGTATTCAGAGCTATGCAGATATTGCAGAAAATCCGGATGTAACTCTGGCATTGATGGAAGGTACGACACAGTTTGATTTTGTTGCCCAGGAAGGTGTATCTGATGACCAGATCATGTCAGTTGCTGACATTCCAGGTCAGTTATCAGCTGTACAGTCAGGAAATGCTGACGTAGCTGCTGCAACAGAAGCGACAATCAGAACGGCTTATGAATCTTTAGGCAGTGATGATGTAGAATTGGTTGAAGACTTTGAACAGCCGGACGTAGAAGGTATTCCTAGTTATGGTGCAGCTGCATTTAACCAGGATGATGAAGAATTGCGCGATGCTTACAATGAAGCGCTGGAAACATTAAAAGAAGATGGAACAATTGATGAGATTCTGGATAATGCTGATGGTTTCACAGCAGACTCCAACAGAGTTGAAGTAGGAGAAATCACTACTGAAGAGCTTTGTGAAGGTGGAGAAGACGAAGAAGCGTAATAATTATCTGGTCCAGTGATTCCAGTGGAAGATCTGGACCTTTTCATTTGATTTTTAAAGGAGTGAGTCGATGTTTGATACGGGGTTAAACATCCTGAGCTACTTATCACAGGGGTTGGGTACTACAATCAGTATTTTTCTGACTGCAACAGCAATTTCTTTTGTCATTGCGTTTGTTGCCGGTCTCTCCAGGTTATCGGGTAATATTCTTATCCGGGGATTCACTGCTTTTTATGTAGAGATTTTTAGGGGGACATCATTGATTGTCCAGCTTTTCTGGTTATACTACGCCGTGCCTATGCTGTTCGATATCAACCTCGGAAGCAACTGGTGGGTTGGTGTGATTGCAGTTGCACTCAACTACGGGGCATATATGTCCGAAGTCGTGAGAACGTCGGTGGTGTCTGTGGACAAAGGGCAGACAGAAGCGGGTATTGCCCTCAATTTAAGCCGTTTTCAGAGGATGCGGGAGATCATTCTTCCTCAGGCGCTCAGATTGATGCTGCCTGAGTTTGGAAACTATTCTATCCAGATACTTAAAGGGACGGCACTCGTTTCTCTGATCGGTCTGACAGACTTACTGTATTACGGAGATATTTACCGTTCGACGAATCTCTCCGAAGGGCCGCTGGCTTATCTGATGGTGCTGGTGATGTACTTCATCATTGCACTGCCTCTCATCTGGTTATCTAAAAAAGGTGAAAAAATCGCTAAGAAAGGGGTGGCGAGCTGATGAGTTATTGGAGTTGGGAAACATTTCTTGATGCGTTCCCCATCATTATAACAGGTATCAATGTCACGCTCGGTTTGACGATTACGAGTTTCATACTTGCGCTGATTGTCGGGTTCGTTTGGCTGATATTGGAATCCACCCCTGTAAAAGCTTTTAATTTCATCGTCTATTGGATCAGAGAATTTATCAGGTCGACGCCTCCGATCGTCCAAATTTTCTTCCTGTATTATGCATGGCCGATGGTGCCTTATGTTGGTACATCGTTTACGCCGTTCATAGCGGCGATGCTTGCACTCGGCATACATTTTTCAACATATGTGAGTGAAGTGTACCGCTCAGGTATAGACAGTGTGGACAAAGGACAGTGGGAAGCGGCGACTGCGCTTAACTTCTCATTGAAGGACAAGTGGTTTGACATTGTTCTTCCTCAGGCACTGCCGCCGACGATTCCGATGCTTGGGAACTATCTGATCATCCTGTTCAAGGAAGTGCCGCTTGCAGCGACAATCGGTGTAGTCGGCATATTGAGTATTGCACGCAGCTATGGTGCAGATACCTGGTCATATCTTGAACCATTGACGATTGTGGCCATTTTATTCTTAGTATTAAGTTATCCGTCAGGACTGCTTGTCAGGATGCTGGAGAATAAAATGAACCGCCGCTTTGATAAAAAGAGTACGAAAGTGAAGGTGACCGAATAATGGAACCGATTGTACAGTATAAAGATATTCATAAATCTTTTGGTGATACTCATGTTTTAAAAGGAATAGACCTGGATATCAGCCCGAGTGAAAAAATTGCGATCATCGGTCCGAGTGGATCGGGTAAAACAACGATTATCCGGTTGCTGATGACTCTCGAGGAGCCGACCAAGGGCGATATATATGTAGCAGGTAAAAATTTATGGAAAATGGAAAAGGGCGGCAAATCAGTGCCGGCGAAAGAAAAACATCTGGCAGAAGTCAGAAAAGATATCGGCATGGTTTTCCAGCATTTTAATCTGTTTCCGCATAAGACAATTTTAGATAATTGTGCAATGCCGCTCATAAAAGTTAAAAAAATGAGCAAGAAAGAAGCACAGGAGCAATCGAAGCAGATGCTGGACCGTGTAGGATTGGGAGATAAGTATGACGCCTATCCTTCGAATCTTTCCGGCGGACAGAAGCAGCGTGTAGCCATGGCCAGAGCTTTGGTCATGAAGCCGAAAATCATGCTGTTTGATGAAGTTACGTCGGCGCTTGACCCTGAGCTTGTAGGCGAGGTGCTGGAAGTCATTAGGGATCTTGCCGAAAATGATGAGATGGCGATGGTCCTTGTGACTCATGAAATGGACTTCGCTTTAGAGATTGCTGACAGGGTTTTATTCCTGGATGAAGGTGTCATTGCCGAGTCCGGGTCAGCTGATGAAGTCATCAACACTTCCGACAACCCGAGACTTCAGGACTTCCTAAGAAGATTCAGAGACTAAGAAAAGCCTGAACAAGGATTTTATCCTTTGTTCAGGCTTTTTTTACTTTGGATATTAATCATCCACTTCAATGACTTCACCGGATTCTGCATTGATGGTCACGTCGGTGTCGTCACCATTATCGGCGTTGGTCACTTCCACATCGTATTCAAGCTGGCCGTCATCTTTATCCAATGTCCAGCCTTCAAACTCCCCGCCGGTTTCATCCAATGCGGTTTGAACTGCTTCGTCGTGCGGGATTGCATCTTCGTATGTGAACTGGTCTTCTGTATCGTTGTCATCATCAGTTTCTGTCTCTTCACTTAATACTGACAGATCCTCTGCAGACAATTCAACTTCATACTCCTCAGAATCATTTTCAAGGTTGACTTTATAGACCCAATCGCTGCGGTCCTGGTCCAATTCAAACTCTACCAGTTCTCCGTCAAAGTTTTCCTGTGCTGCTGAAACGGCATCTTCAGGTGTGGAACCGAGTTGATCAAGTACTGCGACACCTGTGCTGTCTGTGGATTCACTGCTCTCATCAGCTCCGCTGTCTTCTTCTGCTGAATCTGTTTCACCATCATTCGAACCACCGGTCCCGTCAGATGAGTTATCTTCAACCGCGCCTTCTGAATTTGCAGCATCGCCTGAAGTTTCTTCTTCTGAAGTGTCGTCAGATGCTTCTTCAGTGCTTTCAGTATCTTCTTCTGTCGTAGTTGTATCTTCAGTTTCCTCTACCGCAGTATCATCCGTCTGCTCTTCGGGTGCCTGCGCTTCTTCTTCGCCGCCGCATGCGCTGAGCAGGAGACCTGTGGATAATACCAAGGTGGCTAGTTTGTATTTGTGATCCTTCATAATATACCGCTCCCTCTTTGATAGTGCATTCATTAAGTCGGTTATTAATCATTTACCTCATAAAATACAATATCAAACATCATGAAGAGGCTTTATCACCACATATGTCCCGGCGGTTTGATTTCTCTATTGTCATTTCAAGTGGACATCTATAAAATATATCTATATGTAGATAGGAGGAAGCTGATTGCGAAATTCAATATTAAAACGTTGGATATTTTTTATCGCAGGTATGATTATTTTATCCCTCGGCATAACACTCACCATAAAAGGCCGTATGCTTGGTCTGGCCCCCTGGGATGTTTTACATTACGGCTTATGGCAGACGTTCGGGCTTACCATCGGTTCATGGGCGATCATCGTCGGTGCTGTCATTGTTATATTCACTGCTGTTGCATTAAAGCGGCTGCCTAAACTCGGTGTATACATAAATATGTTTACTATCGGTATTTTCATAGATATTTTCAACTTTTTACTTCCGGATGTTGATGGCTGGATAATGCACGCACTGATATTTACAGCAGGGTTGTTCGTCATGGCTTTCGGAATAGCATTTTATATCACACCTAATCTTGGCGCCGGCCCGCGCGATACACTGATGCTGTTTTTCATTGAAAAATTCAATTTAAAATTATCCAGTGCACGGAATCTGATGGAGATTTTTGCATTGATCGCAGGGTTCCTTCTTGGCGGACCGGTATTTATCGGTACAATCATCATCGTCTTCCTTCTTGGGAGACTTATAGAGAAATTTTTGCCGCTCACCCGTCGCCTGCTCGTCAAATTCATCGGTCATGAAGATCCGGATATAATCAAGATCATCTGATGATTGATTTGAAAACTTCCTATTATATATAGGGAAAATAAAAGAACGGAGAAGTGAAATGAAAAAATATTTTGATTTCAAAGGACACGATACCAATTACCGGCGGGAAATCATCGGTGGTTTAACGACATTCCTGTCAATGGCATATATACTTGCAGTCAACCCTTCCATGTTATCTCTTCAAGGGATAGATGGCGTACCTGATGAAATGAAGATGGATATGAATGCGGTTTTCGTGGCGACTGCACTTGCAGCCTTTGTCGGCACGCTGATCATGGGGGTTTTTGCAAGATATCCAATAGCTCTTGCCCCGGGCATGGGGCTCAATGCATTCTTCGCCTTCAGTGTGGTTCTGACGATGGGGATACCTTGGCAGACAGCGCTGACCGGAGTTTTATTCTCCGGTATAATCTTTGTGGTGTTGACAGTTACAGGTCTGCGTGAATACATAATAAATTCCATACCTATGGAAATGAAGATGGCCGTCAGTGCCGGTATCGGATTTTTCATCACCTTTGTCGGCCTGCAGGGGGCAGGCATCATCGCTGCGGATGAAGCGACGCTTGTCAGTCTGGGACCGGTACATGATTCAGGTGTCCTGCTGGCGGCATTCGGGCTTTTGGTCACAGTCATTTTAATGGCCAAGAAAACTCCGGGCGCAATATTCATAGGGATGATTGTAACGGCGCTTGCCGGAGTTGTATTGAACCTCGTTCCTATGCCTGAAGGGGTTGTCAGCGCAGTTCCTAGCCTTAAACCGACATTCGGCGCTGCATTCGAAGCATTTTCAGAACCATCCCAGTTGTTTAATACACAGTTCTTGATTGTTGTGCTGACGTTCCTGTTTGTAGACTTTTTTGATACGGCAGGTACACTGGTGGGTGTTGCCTCCCAGGCAAACTTCATCAAAGACAACAAACTGCCGCGTGCAAACCGTGCATTGCTTTCCGACGCTGTAGCGACAATCTCCGGTTCGATACTTGGAACATCGACGACGACGTCCTATGTCGAATCCACAGCGGGTGTCGCCGCAGGTGCGCGTACCGGATTTGCGAGTATCGTAACGGCACTCTTGTTTCTGTCGGCGATATTCTTCTCTCCGCTGCTTGTGACATTTACGTCGGAGGTGACCGCACCGGCACTTATCATAGTCGGGGCGTTGATGGCTTCAAACTTGACTAAGATACCGTTCAACCAGTTTGAAATAGCAGTGCCGGCATTTTTGACGGTGTTCATTATGCCGTTGTCATACAGTATAGCAACGGGTATAGCTGTAGGATTCATTTTCTACCCGGTGACGATGATCATGGCCGGACGACGTAAAGAAATTCATCCGATGATGTACTGGCTGTTTGTCATTTTCATACTTTATTTCGTATTTGTATCGGAATGACCATTGTAATAAGTAACTGAATATCGTACAATAATAGGGTCCGAAAAAACCTGAAGCAAAAAGAGTGAAGGAATCTTAGTTTATCTATTGATTTTCTCACTCTTTTCGTGTATTATATCTAACGTTGGACTAAAAAGGCGGACGACTCTGCCTTGAATGAGAAAAGCAGGACAAACGTTGATGTTGTCCCTTTTCGATATCTGAGAAGCGAGAGGTTACTGACACACCCGGCCGCATTGCCATGGCAATGTGTTGGAAAATTTTCGTGGAGAAGTCTATCAAAACTATTGATGACGACCAAAGGAGGTAAAAATAATGGCAAAACAAAAAATTCGTATTCGTTTAAAAGCGTATGATCACAGAGTATTGGATCAGTCAGCGGAAAAGATTGTAGAAACAGCAAAGCGCTCAGGTGCAGATGTTTCCGGACCGATTCCACTGCCGACTGAAAAAACTGTCTACACTATCATCCGTGCGGTGCACAAGTACAAAGATTCACGTGAACAGTTTGAACAGCGTACGCACAAACGTCTTATCGACATTTTAAACCCTACACCGAAAACGGTTGATGCTCTAATGGGCTTGAACCTGCCATCAGGTGTAGACATCGAAATCAAATTATAATTTTTAACAGGAGGTGGACTTTCGATGACCAAAGGAATCTTAGGTAAAAAAGTTGGGATGACTCAAGTTTTCGGTGAAAACGGAGAGTTGATTCCAGTAACAGTAGTAGAAACAGCAGGTAACGTAGTAGTACAGAAGAAAGTTGAAGAAACTGACGGCTATAACGCTGTACAAATCGGTTTCGACGACAAACGCGAATACTTTGAAGGTGCTAAATCCAATAAGTATGCAAACAAAGCGGAAGCAGGACATGCTAAAGCTTCCGGAGCTCTCCCTAAGCGCTTCGTTCGTGAATTCAAAAACTTGAATGTTGAAGAATTCGAAATCGGTCAAGAAGTCACTGCAGATACATTTGAAGCAGGGGACTTTGTTGATATAACGGGAACTTCAAAAGGTAAAGGATTTCAGGGTGCAATCAAGCGTCACAATCAGTCACGCGGCCCAATGAGCCACGGTTCCCATTTCCACAGGTCACCTGGTGCTATGGCAGCAGCTGCGTATCCGGGAAGAGTTTTCAAAGGTAAAAAATTACCAGGCCGTATGGGCGGTAAGACAATTACTCTTCAAAACCTGGAAATCGTCCGTGTGGACCAGGAGCGCAACGTTTTACTGATCAAAGGTAACGTGCCCGGCCCACGTAAAGGCTATGTAAAAATTGCTACAGCAAATAAAAAGAGTGTTAAATAAATAAAAAATCAGGAAGGGAGGATTTAACACATGGCAATCGATGTTTTATCTAAAGATGGATCAAAAGTTAATTCTATGGAATTAAACCAGGATATATTTGGTATTGAACCGAACCAGCACGTATTATTCGAAGCTGTTCAATTACAACGTGCATCACTTCGTCGTGGTACACATTCAGTGAAAAACCGCTCGGAAGTTCGTGGCGGCGGAAGAAAACCATTCAGACAAAAAGGTACAGGTAACGCACGTCAGGGTACAATCCGTGCACCGCACTACAGAGGCGGCGGAGTTGTATTCGGACCGACGCCAAGAAGCTACTCTTACAAGATGCCGAAGAAGATGCGCCGTTTGGCACTTCGCTCAGCACTGTCGGCAAAAGTTAATGAAGATGTATTGACAGTAGTGGACAACATCTCATTGGATGCACCAAAAACAAAAGAATTCCAGGCTGTATTAGCGAATCTTAAAGCAGACAAGAAAGTTCTTCTTGTTCTGGAGAATGAAAATGTAAACGTAGAACTTTCATCCCGCAACTTACAAGGTGTGACGGTACTTACTCCGGAAAACCTCAATGTCCTGGATATCCTTTCTGCAGACCGTGTTATCTTCACGGAAGGTGCAATCACTAAAGCAGAGGAGGTACTTCTGTAATGGATGCTCGCGATATTATCAAAAGTCCAGTGATCACTGAACGTTCAGCAGACTTAATGCAGTTGGACAAGTACACATTTGATGTGGACGTAAAAGCAAACAAAACACAAGTCAAAAAAGCAATCGAAGAAATTTTCGATGTAACAGTTGAAAAAGTGAACATTATGAACTATAAACCGAAGAAAAAACGTATGGGTCGCTACGAAGGCTATACTAATAGAAGAAGAAAAGCGATCGTAACATTAAGAGAAGGCTCTATTGAAATCTTTTAATCAGAGCCATACCATTAAGGAGGTAAAACGAGATGGCAATAAAACATTATAAGCCAACCACGAATGCTCGTCGTAATATGACTGGTTCGGACTATGCTGAAATCACGTCAACAACTCCGGAACGGTCATTATTACAGCCGCTTCCGAGAAAAGCGGGTCGTAACAACCAGGGTAGAATGACTGTACGCCATAAAGGCGGCGGACATAAACGTCAATACAGAGTAATTGATTTCAAACGTATTAAAGACGGCGTACCTGGAAAGATTGCTACGATTGAGTATGATCCAAACCGTTCAGCAAATATTGCACTGGTTCAATATGCAGACGGAGAAAAGAGCTACATTCTGGCACCAAAAGGAATTACTGTAGGTACAGAAATCATGAGCGGGCCGGAAGCTGACATCAAGTCCGGTAACGCTATGGCACTGCAGGACATCCCGGTAGGTACCATGATTCATAATATCGAGTTGAAACCGGGCCGGGGCGGCCAGCTGGTACGTTCAGCAGGTGCACGTGCACAGGTACTTGGTAAAGAAGGTAAATATGTATTAGTCAGACTGAAGTCGGGCGAAGTGAGAATGATTCTTGCGACTTGCCGTGCAACAATCGGTGCTGTCGGCAATGAACAGCATGAGCTGATCAACGTTGGTAAGGCAGGCCGTTCCAGATGGAAAGGTCAGCGCCCTACAGTTCGCGGTTCTGTTATGAACCCTAACGACCACCCACACGGTGGTGGTGAAGGACGTACGCCAATCGGTATGCCGTCGCCATTATCACCATGGGGTAAACCTACTCTTGGCAAGAAGACACGCAGAGGTAAAAACCGTTCTAACAAGATGATTGTCAGAAAACGTAAGAAATAAATAAAATAAAGCTGTGCGGACTCATACTCCGCACACAATTTTGATGAAGGAGGCTTCCTAATGGCTCGCAGTCTTAAAAAAGGACCTTTCGTCGATGGTCATTTGATGAAAAAGGTTGAAAACTTAAATGAAACTAATAAAAAAAGTGTTATAAAAACATGGTCACGCCGTTCAACGATCTTCCCTAACTTTATCGGGCACACAATTGCAGTCTATGACGGCCGCAAACACGTACCGGTCTACGTTACAGAAGACATGGTCGGGCATAAACTTGGAGAGTTTGCTCCAACAAGAACTTTCAAAGGCCACGGCGACGACGACAAGAGAACAAAAAGATAAGAAATAACCTGTTATAAAGGAGGAACGGAACATGCAAGCGAAAGCAGTTGCTAAAACAGTTAGAATTGCTCCACGTAAAGTGAGACTTGTTTTGGATTTAATCCGCGGAAAAGAAGTCGGAGAAGCAATGTCTATCCTACAGCTTACAAATAAAAGAGCTTCGCCTGTTGTTGAAAAGTTAATCAAATCAGCAGTAGCGAACGCAGAACATAACTATGACATGGATGTTGATCATCTGATCGTATCAGAGGCATTCGCAGATGAAGGCCCAACTCTAAAACGTTTCCGTCCACGTGCTCAAGGTCGTGCGACAAGAATCAACAAACGTACCAGCCACGTAACAATCATTGTTGCAGAACCTGCATCAATTGAAGAAGATACGGCTGTAGAAACAGAAGAAAACGAAAAAGTAGAAGAAAAAGCTTAAAAATTAAGGAGGGAATTAATTTGGGTCAAAAGATTAATCCAATTGGTCTTCGTACAGGTGTCATCCGTGATTGGGAAGCAAAATGGTATGCAGATAAAGACTTCGCCGAGCTATTGCATGAAGACTTGAAAGTACGTGAATATATCGAGACAAATCTTAAAGATGCATCTATTTCTAAAGTTGAAATCGAACGTGCGGCAAACCGAGTTAATATTGCTGTTCATACTGGTAAACCAGGTATGGTTATTGGTAAAGGTGGTAGCGAGATTGATAAATTACGTACTGCTTTGAACAAATTAACCGGCAAGAGAGTTCATATCAACGTTGTTGAAGTTAAGAAAATCGACATGGATGCTAAATTAGTTGCGGAAAGCATTGCTCGTCAACTAGAAAACCGGGTATCATTCCGTAGAGCTCAAAAACAAGCACTTGGAAGAGCGCTTAAAGCTGGAGCAAAAGGTATCAAAACGCAAGTATCCGGACGTTTGGGCGGCGCAGATATCGCTCGTGCAGAAGGCTACAGCGAAGGAACAGTTCCACTTCATACACTACGTGCAGACATTGACTATGCGCATGAGGAAGCTGACACGACTTATGGTAAATTAGGTGTCAAAGTATGGATCTACCGTGGAGAAGTTCTTCCTGCAAAAAAAGATAACAAGTAAAGGAGGAAATTGATTATGTTATTACCTAAAAGAGTAAAGTACCGTCGTCAACACCGTCCGAATACAAAAGGACTGTCAAAAGGCGGTAATCAAGTATCATTTGGTGAATACGGTCTGCAGGCAACGACTACTGCATGGATCACTTCAAGACAGATCGAAGCAGCACGTATTGCAATGACACGTTTCATGAAGCGTGGCGGTAAAGTATGGATTAATATTTTCCCACACACGCCATATACAAAAAAGCCATTAGAAGTACGTATGGGTTCAGGTAAAGGTGCAGTTGAAGGATGGATTGCAGTTGTAAAACCTGGAAGAATCATGTTCGAAGTTTCTGGTGTCGAAGAAGATGTTGCTAAAGAAGCACTTCGTCTTGCAAGCCACAAACTTCCGGTAAAAACTAAAATCGTTAGACGTGAAGAATTAGGTGGTGATACGAATGAAAGCTAATGAAATCCGTGATTTAACAACGTCAGAAATCGAAGATAACGTTAAGGAATTGAAAGAAGAACTATTCAACCTACGCTTTCAGCTAGCTACTGGTCAGCTAGAAAACACTGCTCGTATCAAAACGGTCAGAAAAACAATCGCTAGAATGAAAACAACAATTCGCGAGAGAGAGCTAGAAGAAGCTAAGGCTAATCAATAATATAGGAGGGTTATATAGTGGGAGAGAAAAACGATCGTAAAGTTTACCAGGGCCGCGTAGTATCCGACAAAATGGATAAAACAATCACGGTACTTGTAGAAACTTACAAAAGACACCCTATCATCAACAAACGTGTTAAATATTCTAAAAAATATAAAACGCACGATGAACAAAATAGTGCAAAAATGGGCGACGTGGTACGTATTGAAGAAACGCGTCCGTTATCAGCGACTAAACGATTCCGTTTAGTAGAAATTGTAGAAGAGTCAGTAATTATTTAAACTATCGAAGATAAAGGAGGTCCATTCGCATGATCCAACAGGAATCCCGCTTGAAAGTTGCAGATAACTCAGGTGCGCGTGAAGTATTAACAATCAAAGTATTGGGTGGTACTGGACGTAAAACTGCGAATATCGGTGATGTCATCGTTGCAACAGTTAAAAATGCAACGCCTGGCGGCGTTGTTAAAAAAGGTGAAGTTGTAAAAGCTGTCATCGTCAGAACTAAGACCGGCGCTCGCCGTGAAGATGGTTCATACATCAAATTTGATGAAAATGCATGTGTTATTATTCGTGATGATAAAGGTCCAAGAGGTACTCGTATCTTCGGTCCGGTTGCCCGTGAATTACGCGAAGGTAACTTCATGAAAATTATTTCACTTGCACCAGAAGTATTATAATCCCAATTTATATAAGGAGGTGCGATTTTCATGCACGTAAGAACTGGTGATAAAGTCGTTGTTATTAGCGGTAAAGATAAAGGTAAAGAAGGAACAATCCTTAAAGCCATCCCTGCAAAAGAAAGAGTTGTAGTTGAAGGCGTCAATATCGTTAAGAAACACCAAAAACCTTCACAGATGAATCCTGAAGGTGGAATTTTAGAAACTGAAGCAGCGATTCATGTATCAAACGTAATGCACGTTGATCCTGAATCAGGTGAACGTACTCGTGTTCGTTATGAAGTCAAAGAGGACGGAACGAAAGTCCGGGTAGCTGCAAAATCTGGAAAAGAAATTCCAGTAGTTGAAAACAATTAATCAGTATAAGTGAAAGGAGGACTTTAAGTGGCTCGTTTAAAAGAAAGATTCAATGAATCAATTAAAACAGAACTTGTAAATAAATTTAACTATTCTTCTGTAATGGAAGTACCTAAAATAGAAAAAATCATTGTTAACATGGGTGTTGGCGATGCAGTGCAGAACTCTAAAGTGCTTGACACAGCAGTAGAAGAACTGCAGGCAATCACAGGACAGAAACCTTTGATTACAAAAGCTAAGAAATCAATTGCAACATTCAGACTCCGTGAAGGTATGCCTATCGGTGCGAAAGTGACACTGCGCGGTGAAAGAATGTATGAATTTTTAGACAAACTCATCTCAGTTTCACTGCCGCGTGTAAGAGACTTCAGAGGTGTTTCCAAAAAAGCATTTGATGGTCGAGGTAACTACACACTTGGTGTTAAAGAACAACTGATCTTCCCTGAAATTGACTACGATAAAGTTTCAAAAGTAAGAGGTATGGACATTGTAATCGTTACAACAGCAAACACAGATGAAGAGGCAAGAGAACTATTAACTCAGTTCGGTATGCCATTCCAAAAGTAAGCTATTAAGGAGGCGAAAATGTGGCTAAAAAATCAATGATTGCTAAACAGCAAAAGAAACAAAAGTTTAAAGTAAGAGAATATACTCGTTGTGAAAGATGTGGACGCCCACATTCAGTAATTCGTCAATTCAGACTATGCCGTATATGTTTCCGTGAACTTGCTTACAAAGGCCAGATACCTGGCGTGAAAAAAGCAAGCTGGTAATCGCCATAAATTGAAAGGAGGCAAATTTAAATGACAGTTTCAGATCCAATTGCAGATATGCTGACACGCATCAGAAATGCGAACATCGTCAGACATGAATCATTAGAAATCCCTGCATCAAATATTAAAAAAGAAATTGCCGATATCCTGAAATTAGAAGGATTCGTTAAAAATGTTGAATACATCGAAGATGATAAACAAGGTGTTATTCGTATGTTCATGAAATACGGAGGTAATAACGAAAGAGTTATTACAGGCTTAAAACGTATTTCTAAACCAGGGCTTAGAGTTTATGCTCAAAGAGAAGAGCTTCCAAAAGTTCTAAACGGCTTGGGTGTTGCACTGATCTCAACATCAGAAGGCGTACTTACAGATAAAGAAGCACGTAAAAGAAATATCGGCGGGGAAGTACTCGCATACGTTTGGTAATATAATTTAGGAGGTGTAATCGATATGAGTCGTGTTGGTAAACGCGTCATTGATATTCCAAGTGGAGTAACAGTTGATATTGACGGTTCAACAGTTACTGTTAAAGGACCTAAAGGTGAACTGGTAAACACTTTTAATGAAGAGATGACATTTAAACAAGAAGAAAATACACTTGAAGTTGTACGTCCAAGTGATTCTAAAGAACACCGCACAGTACACGGAACAACTCGTTCTTTAATCAATAACATGGTTGTCGGTGTTTCTGACGGTTTCAGTAAAGACCTGGAACTTGTGGGTGTTGGTTACCGTGCTCAAATGCAAGGTAAAAAACTGGTATTGAGCGTTGGACTTTCTCACCCGGTTGAATTTGAACCTTCTGACGAATTAACTATCTCAGTTGATGGAAACACTAAAGTCAAAGTAGAAGGTATCAACAAAGAATACGTTGGAGCATTGGCTTCAAAAATCCGTGCTGTAAGACCGCCGGAACCGTACAAAGGTAAAGGTATTCGCTACGCTGGCGAAATGGTTCGTCAAAAAGAAGGTAAAACTGGTAAATAATTAAACAAGTGAGGAGTGAACATCAATGATCTCTAAAGTAGATAAAAACAAAGTGCGTCTAAAGAGACATCAGCGTATACGCAACGTCTTAAGCGGTACTGCTGAAAAACCACGTTTGAACGTATTCCGCTCAAACAAACACATTTACGCACAAGTTATTGATGACAGCAGTCAAACGACTTTGGTCAGTGCATCATCTCAAGACCCTGACTTTAAACTGGACAGCGGTTCGAATAAAGATGCAGCTTCAGAAGTCGGCGCACTGGTTGCAAAACGTGCAGTAGATAAAGGCATTGAAAATGTAATATTTGATCGTGGCGGTTATTTGTATCACGGACGCGTTAAAGCACTGGCTGATGCAGCACGTGAAAATGGCCTACAATTCTAATCAAAGGAGGGAAAGCATAAATGGCTCGCAGAGATGATAAAGTAAAAGAATTCGAAGAACGAGTGGTTACTATAAACCGTATTGCTAAAGTAGTAAAAGGTGGACGTCGCTTCCGTTTCTCAGCACTGGTTATTGTTGGGGACAGAAAAGGACGTGTCGGCTTCGGTACTGGTAAAGCACAGGAAGTTCCTGAAGCAATCAAGAAAGCAGTAGAAGCTGCTAAGAAAGATTTAATCGAAGTACCTATGGTAGATGGTACTATTCCACACGAAATAATCGGCAGATTCAGTTCAGGACAAGTGTTCATGAAACCAGCTGCTCCTGGTACAGGTGTTATTGCAGGTGGACCGGTTCGTGCGGTGCTTGAGCTTGCGGGTATTACAGATATCCTCAGTAAATCACTTGGTGCAAACACACCGATCAACGTAGTTCGTGCGACATTGGCAGGTATCTCTGAACTTAAGAATGCTGAAGAAGTAGCAAAACTGCGTGGTAAAACAGTAGAAGAGATTATAAATTAAGGAGGGACAATATAAATGGCAAAGATTAAAATTACCCTCAAAAAAAGTATTATTGGGAAACCGGAAACTCAGAAGAAAACTGTAGCTTCACTGGGTTTGAGAAAAATCAACCAGACAGTTGAACATGAGGACACTCCTCAGATCAGAGGACAGGTTGAAAAAGTCAGCCACCTAGTTACAGTAGACGAAAAATAATGATATTATGATATAGGAGGTGCGAAGATGAAATTACACGAATTGAAACCTGTAGAAGGCGCGCGTAATAAACGTCACCGTGTTGGTAGAGGTATGTCTTCAGGTAGAGGTAAAACTGCCGGACGCGGACATGATGGTCAAAACTCCCGCTCAGGCGGCGGCGTAGGTTTAACGTTCGAAGGTGGACAACTTCCATTATTCCGTCGTATTCCAAAACGCGGTTTCACAAATATTAACCGCAAGGACTTTGCGATTGTTAACTTAAGTGATTTAAACCGTTTTGAAGATGGAACAGAAGTTACTCCAGAGCTGTTATTGGAAAATGGTATTGTTAAGGCTGAAAAATCTGGTATTAAAGTGCTTGGAAATGGTACGCTAGAAAAGAAATTAACAATTAAAGCTCATAAGTTTTCTGGTTCAGCTGCTAAAGCAATTGAGGAACAGGGCGGAAAATATGAGGTGATCTAATGATTGGCACAATCACCAATTTTTTTAGGATAAAGGAAATTCGAAATAAGATTTTCTTTACCCTGATAATGTTAGTCATATTTAAAATAGGGACTTACATTCCTGTACCTGGTGTAGATCCAGGTGTATTCGATATGAATCAGGGCCAGCAGGGCGTACTTGATCTTATGAATACTTTCGGTGGTGGGGCATTGATGAACTTCTCCATCCTTGCGATGGGAATAATGCCTTACATTACTGCATCAATCGTCGTTCAGTTATTACAAATGGATGTTGTTCCAAAGTTTTCAGAGTGGGCGAGACAAGGTGAAGTCGGAAGGCGCAAACTTGCTCAGTTTACTCGTTATTTCACAATTGTACTGGCATTTATCCAGTCTATTGGAATGAGTTATGCATTCAACCAGATGTTTAATGGAATGCTGATTAATGATAATAATATTGGTTCATATTTATTGATCGCGATTGTTTTGACTACAGGGACTGCATTCTTAATGTGGCTTGGTGAACTGATTACTGAACATGGTGTAGGTAATGGTATTTCAATCATTATCTTTGCAGGGATCCTCTCTGTGTTACCAAGTGCTTTAATCCAGTTATATCAACAGAGATTTACTGGTTCACAGGACACTACATTGGCGATTTTGGAATTGGCCGGCTTAATAATATTCTTATTATTATTAACTGCATTTGCTGTATTCGTACTGCAGGCAGTTCGTAAAATCCCGATCCAGTATGCGAAACGTCAAAGAACGACATCACAACTTGCACCGCAGTCGACTTTTTTACCATTAAAAGTCAACCCTGCAGGTGTTATTCCGGTCATCTTTGCAATGGCATTCTTCATGATGCCGCAAACGTTGACATTGTTCTTTCCCGACGCTGACTGGGCGCAGACGATTGCACGATTCTCTGATCCGACGAACTATGTGGGCATGATATTCTATATGCTTATCATCATCGGCTTCACGTATTTCTACTCATTTGTCCAGGTCAATCCTGAAAAGGTGGCTGACAATCTGAAGAAACAAGGAAGTTATGTACCTGGTATCAGACCGGGTAAAACCACAGAGAACTATATTACAAACGTACTATACAGACTTGTCTTTGTCGGTTCATTATTCCTGGCAGTAATTGCAATCATACCTTTAATTGTGACTAATCTGCTAAACTTGCCTCCAGCTATCCAGGTCGGTGGTACAAGTTTACTGATCGTAATCGGTGTCTCATTAGAAACAGTGAAACAATTAGAAACACAAGCAAACCAAAGAGAATACCGCGGCTTTAGAAAGCGCAGGTAGGAGGATTAAGTGGATGAATATTATATTGATGGGGCTGCCTGGTGCAGGTAAAGGAACACAGGCCTCAAAGATTATCAAGAAATACCCGATTCCTCATATTTCTACTGGTGATATGTTCCGACTGGCTATTAAAAATGAAACAGAGCTTGGAAAAGAAGCCAAGTCATATATGGACAAAGGTGAACTTGTACCTGACTCAGTCACTATAGGAATCGTTAAAGAGCGTCTGTCACAGAGTGATGCTAAAGAAGGCTTTTTATTGGATGGATTCCCTCGTACTGTTGAGCAGGCTGAAGCCTTGAATGATATAATGGATGAGTTTGGGACTCAAATCGACCGTACAATCAATGTCGATGTTGATGAAGAGGAACTTATGAACCGTCTGACAGGAAGACGTATTTGTGAAGTATGTGGAACTGCATACCATCTGGTCTTCAATCCGCCTAAGCAAGGTGGCGTATGCGATCTCGACGGTGGAAAGCTGTACCAGCGTGAAGACGATAACCCGGAAACTGTTGCAAATCGTCTGGAAGTAAATTTAAAACAAACAAAGCCTCTGCTTGATTTTTATAAAGAACAGGGTGTTCTTGTCAATGTGGACGGCTCTAAAGACATCGATGATGTATTTGTTGAGATTGATGACATTTTACAAAACTTATAAATGTTCACCTCTAAACAGTACTTTAAGGTGAATATTACGTAACTTATTATAAAAATATATGAGTTCAATATTTATTTGACGTTAAGTGAATGCGATCTTCACCTGAAGTATATTTCGACAGAAATATGAAACTGTAAAGGGGGAATTGAAGTGAGTAAACAGGATGTAATAGAACTTGAAGGTACAGTACTTGATACTTTACCGAATGCAATGTTCAAAGTTGAACTAGAGAATGGACATGAGATTTTAGCACATGTCTCAGGTAAAATCCGTATGAACTATATACGTATTCTTCCTGGCGATAAAGTTACAATTGAAATGTCACCGTATGATTTAACACGTGGCAGAATCACTTATCGTTTCAAATAATGGACTCCACATTTTAAGGAGGTAATACTCGTGAAAGTAAGACCATCAGTAAAACCCATCTGTGAAAAATGTAAAGTTATTCGCAGAAAAGGTAAAGTTATGGTAATCTGTGAAAACCCTAAGCATAAACAGAAGCAAGGATAATAAAAACGGAGGTGTAAAACTATGGCTCGTATAGCAGGAGTTGACGTACCACGTGATAAACGTGTCGTTATTTCTTTAACTTATATTTACGGAATTGGTAACACAAGAGCAGAAGAAATCGTCGCTAAAGCCGGCGTTTCTGATCAAACACGTGTTAAAGACCTGACTGAAGAAGAACTGAACAAAATTCGTGAAGTTATCGACAGTTATAAAGTGGAAGGTGACCTTCGCCGTGAGCAAAACCTGGACGTTAAACGTCTGATGGAAATTGCTTCATACAAAGGTATTCGTCACCGTCGCGGTCTACCGGTACGCGGACAGAAGACAAAAAATAATGCCCGTACTCGTAAAGGCCCGGTAAAAACAGTAGCAAACAAGAGAAAATAATTTAAAGTAAAGGAGGAGTAATGATGGCTCGTAGACAACAAAGTCGTAAGCGTAAGGTGAAAAAGCATATAGAGGCGGGCGTTGCGCACATCCGCTCAACATTCAATAACACGATCGTAACGATCACTGATGAATTTGGTAATGCTTTATCATGGTCATCAGCAGGCGCTCTAGGATTTAAAGGTTCTAAAAAATCAACACCATTCGCAGCTCAGATGGCTTCAGAAACAGCTTCTAAAGCAGCAATGGAACATGGCCTTAAAACAGTGGAAGTTACAGTTAAAGGTCCTGGTGCCGGCCGTGAAGCAGCTATTCGTGCATTACAGTCAGCAGGTTTGGAAATCACAGCAATTAAAGATGTTACGCCTGTACCTCACAATGGTTGCCGTCCACCTAAACGTCGCCGTGTGTAAGGCTTAATTTGTGACATCAAATCATATATAATAGAACACATGGTTGCATAATATTTTCGGCGTTTAAAGGGAGGAAAAGTAACTAATGATAGAAATCGAAAAACCTAGAATTGAAACAGTGGAAATATCGGAAGATTCTAAGTTTGGTAAGTTTGTTGTTGAACCTTTGGAAAGAGGCTATGGAACAACTCTTGGAAACTCCTTACGTCGCATACTATTGTCATCTTTACCAGGTGCGGCTGTAAAAACGATAGAAATAGAAAATGTACTTCATGAATTCTCAACGGTTGATAATGTGGTCGAGGATGTCACTACGATTATCACCAACATTAAACACCTTGCACTTAAAATTTATTCTGAAGAGGAAAAAACTTTGGAAATCGATGTTTCAGGTGAAGGTGAAGTAAAAGCTTCAGATATCACTCATGACAGTGATGTTGAAATTTTGAACCCTGATCTTAAAATCGCAACTGTAAGCAGCGGCGGTGTGTTCAGGATGAGAATGATCGCAAATCGCGGCCGTGGATATACATTGTCCGATGACAATAAGAGTGAACTATCCATCGGTGTTATTCCAGTCGACTCCATTTATACTCCAATTGAGAGAGTCAACTATACTGTTGAGAACACACGTGTCGGTCAGATGACAAACTTTGATAAATTGACACTTGATGTGTGGACTGACGGTTCGATTACACCGCAAGAAGGCGTTTCACTATCCGCTAAAATTATGACTGAGCATTTGAATATTTTTGTCGGCTTGACTGACGAAGCTCAAAATGTTGAAATCATGATTGAAAAAGAAGAAGACCAGAAAGAAAAAGTACTTGAAATGTCTATTGAAGAATTAGATTTATCCGTACGTTCATATAACTGCTTGAAGCGTGCCGGAATCAATTCAGTTCAGGAGCTTACTGACAAGTCAGAGGCGGACATGATGAAAGTCAGAAACTTAGGACGCAAGTCTCTGGAAGAGGTTAAGTTCAAATTGGAAGACCTCGGACTGGGACTCCGCAAAGAAGACTGATAAAGGAGGTTATTTCACATGGGCTACAGAAAATTAGGCCGTACTTCAAGCCAGAGAAAAGCAATGTTACGTGACCTTGCAACTTCATTGATTGTGAGTGAACGCATTACTACAACTGAACAGCGTGCAAAGGAACTGCGCAGTATCGCAGATAAACTTGTAACGCTTGGTAAGCGTGGCGACATCGCTGCGAGACGTCGTGCAGGTCAAACAGTGCGCAACGTTGAAATTCTTAATGAAGATGGCACAACTCAAGATGCACTTCAAAAATTATTTAATGATATTGCTCCACGTTTTGAAGATCGTCAAGGTGGATATACAAGCATTAAAAAATTAGGCGAACGTCGTGGTGACGGTGCTGAGCTTGTTATCATCGAATTCGTTGAAGGTGCAGTTGCAACTTCAGAAGATGCTGAATAATTAAAAGCAGAGTGAGTGTTAAAATAAAAAGGACAAGATTCTTTTTGTTTAGCTCTACGTATCCTGCAGGCTATAATGAATAAACGCGCGGCTCTTATGCAGGGTACGCGCTTTTTTACATAATAATGGTGGTGGAGAAGATGATAGAAATTAACAACTTAACATATCAGTATCAGGTAGATGCCGCTAAGGTGCTTGATAACGTCTCTCTATCATTTAAATCCGGAGACTGGGTCTCAATCATCGGACACAACGGCTCGGGGAAGAGTACGCTCGTTAAAATAATGATGGGTATTCTGGAAGATTATGAAGGTGAAATACTCATCAACGGTAATAAGCTGACCAAGGAAAATATCGCCAATTACCGCGAGAAATTTGCCATAGTATTCCAAAATCCGGACAACCAGTTTGTCGGAGCGACTGTCGAAGATGATGTCGCTTTCGGCCTTGAAAACCAGGGGGTGGCGAGAGAGGAGATGGTTGAAAAGACCGAGGCCGCGCTGACTGCCGTCAACATGCTTTCATACAGAAGGCATGCTCCGGCCAGGCTGTCGGGCGGACAGAAGCAGCGTGTGGCTATCGCAGGGGCGCTTGCGATGGCACCTGATGTTCTGATACTGGATGAGGCGACCTCGATGCTTGACCCGGAAGGCCGTAAAGATATATTGAATATTCTGGAAGACATCCACCGTGAGAGGCAAACAACATTGATATACATCACCCATGATTTGAGTGAGATCGAAAAAAGTGATTATGCCGTCATTATGAAAGACGGGGAAGTATTGAATCGGGGATCGATTGAACATATTTTCAGTGATACCGATACATTGATCAAAAGCAGACTTGTACTTCCCTACCAAATGCAGATATCCCGTGCGCTTCTAAAGGGTGAATATGTTACACACGGTGAGTTGGTGGAAAAACTATGAATATTGAAGTGAGTGCACTGACCAGCATTTATCACCATAGGACGCCCTTTGAACATATCGCATTGGATGAGCTGACAACGACATTCGAACAGGGAAAGTACTATGCAGTTATCGGACGCACCGGCAGCGGTAAATCTACTTTGATCCAGCACTTGAACGGACTGATCCTGCCGACGAGAGGCAATGTCCGGGTCGGCGACCTGGTGCTGAAGAAAAAAACGAAGCAGAAAGTGATCCATCAGGTGAAAAAACATGTAGGCATGGTATTCCAATTTCCAGAACACCAGTTGTTTGATGAAACGATCTTGAAAGATGTGATGTTTGGACCGCTCAATATGGGACTGTCTCAGGAAGAAGCAAAAGAAAGAGCCGAAAAATATTTATCATTGCTCGGCGTACCGCTTGACCAGATCGGAAGGTCACCTTTCGATCTGTCCGGCGGGCAGATGCGTAAAATTGCCATTGCAGGCATACTTGCGATGGAGCCTGAAGTGCTGATCGTGGATGAACCGACAGCGGGGCTTGACCCGAAAAGTCATATCGAGACTATGAAGCTGTTCAAGGAAATCCAGCAGGAATTCAATATCACCATCATACTCGTCACCCATGATATGAATGATGTCTTCGAATATACGGATGAAGTGAAATTGCTCGGGTCTGGAAAATTGATCAAAGAAGGCAGGACACTGGATATTTTAACCGACGAAAAACTGCTGACCGACCATTATCTTGAGATTCCGGACATTGTGAGACTGGCTCATGATGTCAGCAAAAAAGGCGTGGCGCTCAACAGGATGCCGCGCAATACTGATGAATTCATCACCCTCTACAAGAAATGGAGGGATGAACGTGCTTAGTAATATGCTGCTTGGACGTTATATACCCGGGAACAGTTTCATCCATCAGATGGACCCCAGAGCAAAAATAATTTCAGTACTGTTCTTCATGGTCATCGTATTTTTTGCAAACCACTGGCTGGGCTATTTACTGCTTATATTGTTCATGCTCTCAGTGATCAAGATTGCACAGATCAACATATTCTTTTTATTCAATGGATTGAAGTTGCTGTTTTTCATTCTGATATTCACGTTTCTTCTGCATATATTCTTCACAAGAGGCGGTACGACACTGTTCGAGTGGGGTTTTATTCAAATAGACTCTGAAGGGGTCATAACCGGTATATACATTACGATCCGTCTTGTAATGCTGTTGATCATCACAACGATTCTGACCCTGACAACGAGTCCCATAGAACTTACAGACGCCATTGAAAACCTTGGTGCACCGCTTAAGAAGATCAAAGTGCCGATGCACGAACTTGCGATGATGATCTCAATCAGCCTGAGGTTCATACCGACGCTGATGGATGAAACGGAGAAGATCATAAAGGCGCAGAGTGCCAGGGGGTCCACATTTATGACAGGGAAGCTGAAATCGAGGGTCAATGCACTGATCCCGATTTTTATTCCGCTGTTCATCTCCGCATTTAAAAGGGCGGAGGAAATGGCCGTCGCCATGGAAGTGCGGGGCTATAAAGGTGAGGAAGGCAGAACGAGCTACCGTGAACTGAAGTGGGGGCTGAAGGATACGTCAGCGATCGTAATCATCATACTTTTCGGTGTGATGTTATTTTTAGTAAGGATGTGAACCGGGTAAATGCGGATTTTACTCAAACTCAGCTATAACGGCAAGGATTTTCATGGTTTCCAGTATCAGCACAACTACAGAACTGTCCAGGGTGTCATAGAGAAAGCTCTGAAGAAGATGCATAAGACCTCTGTCAGGATCCACCCATCATCACGGACGGACAGAGGTGTGCATGCACTCGAACAGTACTGTCATTTTGATACGGAACTGAATATCGAACCGGATCAGTGGCACTACATTTTGAACAGGCTGCTGCCGGATGATATCAGCGTCCGGGAAGTGAAAGAGATATCCACGGACTTTCATTCCCGCTTTCATTCGAAGGGCAAGACATACAGGTACAGTATATATACATCTGAGTCGGTCAATCCCTTCCACTTCGGACTGAAGACCCATTATCCGGATCGACTGGATAAAGAGAAGATGCAGGCAGCGATGGCGCCGTTCATCGGTACGCATGACTTTACAAGCTTCTCCAGTGCGAAAGCGGAGATTAAAAATAAAGTCCGGACCATATCTGAATTCAGAATCGAAGAGACGCCTGACGGCTTCGACTTCGTCATTACGGGGAGCGGCTTTCTATATAATATGGTGAGGATCATGGTCGCCTACGTCGTTCAGGTCGGCGCCGGCAAAAGAGAAGCGGCGACCGAAGAGATCATTTCAAGGAAAGACCGGACGATCGTACCCAGGACCGCACCGGCGGAAGGTCTTTATTTAGAAAAAGTGTACTTTGAATAAGCTATAAAAAGTAACTGAATTAGTAATTAATATTGACAAATGACCAGTATAGTAGTATTATAATTAACGGTATAATTTTATATCATTCCCATGATAAGCCCCGGAAACTTATTGTGAAGAGTATATAGAAAAAAGCGAGATTTTTTTATTTTTAGGGAAATATAGTGTGAATCAGGAGGAAAAATAATGCGTCAGACATTTATGGCAAATGAAGCAAACATTGAACGCAAATGGTATGTTATTGATGCTGAAGGAGAGACTCTCGGCCGTCTGTCTTCAGAAGTTGCATCAATCCTGCGCGGTAAATATAAAGCAACTTACACACCACATGTTGATACTGGTGATTATGTAATTATTCTTAATGCAGGTAAAATTGAATTGACTGGTAACAAAGAACAGGACAAAATCTATTACAGACATACAGGTCATGTCGGTAATATGAAATCAATTTCAGCCGGTGAATTAAAAGCGAAAAACCCTGTGCGTCTTTTGGAAAATTCCATTAAAGGAATGTTACCTAAAAACTCACTTGGACGTAAACAGTTAGGCAAACTTTTTGTGTATGCAGAAGACAAGCATCCACATGAAGCACAACAACCAGAAAGCTATACGCTTCGCGGATAAGATTAGGAGGGAATTGATTAAATGGCTAAAGTAGAATATTATGGAACAGGTCGTCGTAAGCACGCAGTAGCACGTGTACGTTTAGTACCGGGAGAAGGTAATGTAACGGTAAATGGCCGTGATATGAGAGAATACCTTCCATTTGAAAGCTTGATCTTGGATTTAAACCAGCCTTTCGCAGTTACAGAAACAGAAGGTAACTACGATGTACTGGTAAACGTTAAAGGCGGAGGCTTCACTGGACAGGCACAGGCAATCCGTCACGGAATTGCAAGAGCACTTCTCGAAGCAGATCCAGAGTACCGTGGACCACTTAAAAGAGCCGGCCTCTTGACACGTGACCCACGTATGAAAGAGCGTATGAAGCCAGGCTTCAAGAAGGCTCGTAAATCACCACAGTTCTCAAAACGTTAATAAATCAACACTTGCAAATCCCTCAACCATTTATGGTTGGGGGATTTTACTGTATATGGGGACGTTTAAATTGGTAGAAAAATTCACAGTAAGACCTTATATAATCGGCTAAAGGACTTAAGAAAAGAAGCAACGTTTTCCGATATGACCAAAACTTTACAAAAACGCTATAAAGGTTGTAAAGCAAAGTTGTATAAGATACAGGATATGGTATTTGTTCCAATCCATGCCCAACGGCATAAAACAAATCTTTGTTTTTCTCAGGACATTTGTAACTATACTGCCGACGGCAGGACTAAAATTCACGACAACCTTAAAGCAATTAACAAAAATGTATTAAGTTCCGTCATGAAAAGATTTATTCCATATCGAACGATTGAATATAATGATAATCGTATTAGTAGATTTATTGCACAATACGGGAAATGTGCTGTCACAGGTATTGAACTTGGCAAAAGTGATTGGCACTGTCATCATAAAAAGCCTTATCATCTCTCCAGAGATGATAGTTATTCAAATTTGATAGTATTACATGAATCGGTACACCGACTTTTACATCTAAAAGATGCTGGTAAAATCAAAATCTTAGTTGATGTTTTACAATTAAACAATAAACAAATAGGTAAAGTCAATGAACTACGGAAACAGTGCAATAATTACACAATTTGATTAGGAAATAAACGTGCTTCATCATGTCATTGAACTGAATGAATTGGATTAGTTGGAGCGCCGTATGCGATGAAAGTCGCACGTACGGTGCTAACGAGGGGGAAAAGAGGGCGATAACGTCAAACTCTTACCTATTCGTATGAAGAACATGACCTTTTTTTACGACAGTATAGTGAAACCTTTTATGGAAGAAGCCCAGCTAAACTTCTTATGTAAAGGTAGCTGAGCTTTATAACCGGATTATGCAAATAACGCTTTAAATAAGTGCAAATTATCGGTCAAAGTGACACTTTTATGGTGCTTCTATTTTATTCAATTAGTGTTTTAACTTATGCAACTTCTTTTGGCATATCTCCAAGGAGTTTTGCTTGTATCAGACGTCTTCTGACAACAATGCCAATCCAGCTGGCTAGAAATGCCTTTATGAATCCTACAGCAAGAAACGGGTATACTCCGGCAGCCAAGGAAGCACTCCATCCAAGATCCAGTACAAGTTTCAATTGAATAGTACCAAAAACCAGTGTTACAAACATTCCCATGATATTTGCGATGACAGCCATGGGGATTGTAAACCTTGTTTTTTCCAAAATGAGACCAGTAACGTACGCTGCGGCTATAAACCCAAAAATATATCCACCTGAAGGGCCTACAAGCACCTGTGGTCCCCCGCTGAATCCAGCGAATACCGGAAGGCCGACCGCTCCAATCGCCATATAGAGCACCATTGCCAATGATCCCTGACGGCTTCCAAGGATAGTTGCTGCAATCCCTACTGCCAGTGTCTGGCCACTGATTGGAATAAGCGGAAGCGGAATTTCCACCTGTGCAAGTATTGCAGTTATAGCGGCAAATATAGCGATCTTAAGCATAATTCTCAGTTTATTACCTTGTCGATTCAATGTAAACGTCCCCCTTTCGACTAAAATTATGTTAGTCGAAAGGGGGATAATTGTCAACCTTTATAATTAAATGGTTTACAATATTACGTTCTACATATCGATCATTAAAAAGAAGTAGCACTTATTTCAAATTTAAGTTTCAATATGCATTGTTCGTGATAATGAAAAAAATACAGAAGTTGAAGTTCCACCACCTTGATATGATACTTCATCAAAGTTATTCAACTGTTTCTTTCTTGGTATGTTTTTATATATTCAATCTTTTCATCCGCCCATTCCATGAAGGCGGGGATATCGACCCATTTCGGCATGCAGCCGCAGTGCAACCGATTGGCTTCGTACTGCCGCTGCCCGGCATCCGGGAAATAGACCGTATGAGTATAGCGATATGTCTTACCATTTTGCTTCTGTGCCTTCACTTGTGACACCGACCCGCGGTCCAGTTCATTTTTGACTGTTTGGCGGTGACAACCGATTGCCCGGGCAATGGCACGGTTCGAATCCCCTTTTTCCTTTAAAACTTTGATTTGTATCCGCTCATCACGAGTTAAGTGTTTGCCGTTGCGGCGTGGCATGTTATCATTAATTTGCGTCATGTGATTTCATCCCTTTATCGCGAATTTAATAATAAGAAAATATCTGTATTTCTTCTATCACTTTAAAAAATTAGGTTGGATCTAATATACGAGGAGGATTATGATGCCAGAAGAATGGGGATTTTTGAATACAGGACACAACAATGCGGCTACGAATATGGCAATTGATGAGGCTTTATTAAATTGGCATAGTAGAGGAGTTATCCCCCCTACATTAAGATTTTACGGTTGGTCAGCACCAAGCCTATCCGTAGGAAGACTTCAAAGAGTAGATAAACGGATTGATTTTTCTGCACTTGAGCGATATAACTGCGATTTTGTTCGGCGTTTGACGGGCGGTAGCGCCGTACTTCATGATGACGAGCTAACCTATAGTATTGTCGTGACGGAGGATCATCCATTCATCCCCACATCTGTTCGTGAAGCGTACCATATTTTAACAAGAGGGATCTTAGAAGGGTATCGTAATTTGGGCATACAAGCTGATTATGCTTACCCATCGAGAGAAGAAATAATTAAAGGCAGATCATCGGTTTGTTTTGAACAGGCTACTTACTATGAACTAATTATTGATGATAAAAAACTTTCAGGCAATGCTCAAGTACGCAAAGATGATGTCTTACTACAACATGGCTCAATTCCAATGAATATTAATGAAAAAATGTTGTTTGATCTTTTCCTTTTTCCATCTGAAAGAATGAGAGAGAAAAAGCGTACTTCTTTTTATGAAAAGGCCATCGCTATTAATGCGATTACAAATCAAAATTACACATACGATATGTTAGTGGACGCTTTTTATCATGGCTTTCAAACTGGCTTGGATGTCAAGTTTAAACCGATGACATTAACCGATGCACAGTGGGATGAAATCAATCAATTGGCAAAAAGCAAATACGAGACGCAAATTATGAATTAAAACAACTACTTACATTATATCAACTACTGAAGGAGTGTACTTTCGATGTCTAAAAAAGAAGAGTACCTGCGTAAACCTAAATGGCTAGAAACTAAAATCAATACTAATGAATCATACTCAGGATTAAAGAAATTGATGCGAGATAAGAAATTAAATACGGTATGTGAAGAAGCAAGATGTCCAAATATTTATGAATGTTGGAGCGAGCGTAAAACTGCTACATTTATGATTCTTGGTGATACATGCACACGTGGGTGCCGGTTCTGTGCGGTTAAAACAGGATTGCCGAATGAATTAGATTGGAATGAACCAGAACGTGTCGCGGATTCTGTACAAATAATGGGGTTGAAGCACGTGGTTGTTACAGCCGTCGCTCGAGACGATTTAAAAGACGGCGGTGCAGCGGTTTTTGCCGAGACGGTCCGGGCGATCCGCAGAAAACAACCTGGTTGCACCATCGAAATTCTACCTTCTGATATGAAAGGTGATTACGAGAGCTTACACACTTTAATGAGCAGTGAACCAGATATTTTTAACCACAATATTGAGACTGTGAGAAGATTGACAAAAAAAGTGCGGGCTAGAGCAATGTATGATAGGTCACTAACCCTGCTTCAGCGTGTGAAAGAAATTGCGCCTGACGTACCAACGAAATCAAGTCTCATGGTGGGCTTGGGAGAAGAGAAAGAAGAAATCATTGAGGCGATGGATGATTTATTGGCACATGATGTGAATATCATGACAATCGGTCAGTACTTACAACCGACGAAAAAACATTTGCGGGTCGAGCGTTATTATCATCCAGATGAATTTGAGGAGTTGAAACAGATTGCATTATCAAAAGGTTTCCGTCATTGTGAGTCTGGCCCGCTTGTCCGTTCTTCTTATCATGCAGATGAGCAAGTCAGTCAAGCATCAGCACAGCGTCGCATTGACTATATGAAAGGTTATGAAACCCAGGAAAACACGCAGGTTGACTTTACATTCAAGTGATGAACATAGTGATTATGAATACCTGTAATTATTTTGTTTCAACAAGTCAAGAATTCTCTTTCGGTGTGTGGTTCAGGCAGTTCCTTTTTCCGGCGTACTCTGAAAGACCTCGTACCCTTTAAGGTGTTCCTGAAGGAAAAATGCCAAACTGATAAGGTCTGACGTACTGTTCATCTAATGTATGTCAGACCTTATATTTTTCTTCGTTTCCTCAAAGGTTTTTCAAAGAAAATGAGGAGCGTATATTGCTGTTCTTAGACCACTTTACAGTATTGAATTGAGGGAGGCTTGGAGTCTAATGATGTAATTATAATAATGCTTTTTCATATCTGGTAAATACTTCGAATTGGGTGTGTCTTGTCCGATAGCTTCAGCCCGTAACATTGTCGGTGATCCTCCACAGCATAACCCAATATCATTTATGTCGATACGATGTACATTACCAGCCTATTCAGTGATTTCATAACGATTATGATACAGTGAATTCAACGCAGTCGTGACAGTCGTTTACAACGGCAGGTGTTACACTAAAACCAGAAGGCCGGAACGGCGCAGGATGTCGAGCTTACCATCATTACATGGTGTTAAAAGATACCCAGAAGCCCATTCAAATCCATCACTTTCGACTGCGGCAAGGAATTCTCCAACTGGCAATCGATAAGCAATCGGAATGACCTGTCCATCTACCTCGCCGATCCAGGGACACCATCCCAGTGGGGGCTGAACAAATTTCAAAAACCATCCTTCCTGAACTAGGAAAAGAGTAAATGATTAAAATATTACCTCTCGAGTGTACAGGTTCATTGAAAATTCTGTACACCTGGGAGTTTTTTTATGACAGGAGCATGGTGTGATCTCCAATTTCGTGTTGTTATCGTTTAAAATTATAATCACCAGTCATATACTCATTCACCACTTTGAGCTTTAATTCTATTGAATATTTTTTCATATTTTTTCGCATATAAAAGGCTCCTTAAAGTTGAATTTGGAGTGCAACTTTAAGGGGGCACTTCCCGAAGATGGTGAGTGTTTTTTTGTAGTCCTGCTAATACCAGATCATTATGTATTTAAGGTGACGCATTTGGATAAGTATTCGGTAAAATAGTATAACTGATATAGAAGTGATGCTGCTGATGATTTAAAATTAAATCATATCCTCTATTTACATCACTGTATTTTAATTATTTGAACATCATTGTAAAGGAATAGATTCGAATCAGAGTTATAGAGAAGGGGAACCATTTCTGAATAAAAGTTATTAAAAAGATAATTTAAATGTTAAAGGAAGTTGAAGCTTTTGAAAGTGTCACTGCAGACTAAAATACTGATTCTGGTATTATCACTTGTACTTTTTGTCATTGTTATTTTAACGGCTTCCTTTTCTTATTCCGAAGCAAAGGACATAGAGGAGGAAAGGGGACAGACGGCATTAAGGATTTCCAAGACGATTTCTTTCATGCCTGAATTGACAGATGTTCTCCAATCAGACGACCCCGCACAAGTGATTCAGCCGGCTATGGAAAGAATAAGAAAACAAATAGATGCTGAGTTTATTGTTATAGGAGATGAAGACGGTATTCGGTACTCCCACACCAGGCCTGAACGAATCGGCGAGGAGATGGTCGGGGGAGATAATCATCGGGCGCTTGAGGAAGGTGAATATTATATTTCAAGGGCAGACGGCTCATTAGGCCCCTCGCTTCGAGGGAAATCACCGATTTTTGATCAGGATGGTGAAATTATCGGGATTGTGTCAGTCGGGTTCCTTGTGGAAGATATTCAAGAGCGGATCTTTGATGATGTGATTAATGTGATTTACCAATCAATTATTGTATTTTTAATCGCCATTGTGGGCAGTGTCATGCTGTCGAGGAATATCCGCAAGGACACAATGGGTCTGGAACCTTATGAAATAGGCAAATTATACACAGAAAGGGATGCCATCCTGCAATCAGTCAGAGAAGGTATTTTGTCATATGACATAGATGGCGGGATTACGATGATGAACCAGCCCGCCAGAAAACTGTTGAATGTAGAGGGCAGTTTTCAGGATTCCAAAATCGAAGACTTATTGCCCGGCTCCGATCCTCGCCAGGTTTTTAAAACGGGAGAACCCCAAATGGACCAGGAATTGTTATTGGAAGATAAGACATTGATTGTAAACCAGACGCCGATATTTCATAAAGATGAAGTGAAGGAGGTTGTCGCCTCATTCCGTGATAAAACTGAATTTGAACAGATGCTCAATACCATTTCCGAAGTACAGAGTTACTCGGAAGATTTACGTGCGCAAACCCATGAATTTACAAATAAATTATATGTATTATCGAGTTTATTGCAGTTGGGTGAATACGACGAAGCGGTTCATATGATACAAAGTGAAACGGCAGATTTACAGATTAAAAATCGTATACTCTTTAATCAGCTTGAGGACACAAAGATACAAGCTGTAATATTGGGGAAAATGGGGAAAGCGTCCGAGCAAAAAGTTGACTTTGACATCGATTCAAACAGTTCTCTCCAAACACTGCCCGAACATATCAAATTGACGCACCTTATCGTAACCCTCGGGAATCTTTTAGATAATGCGTTTGAAGCGGTTGCTGAGGATAACAACCATTCCTATGTAACGTTTTTTGCGACAGATCTTGGGAATGATATCATTTTTGAAGTCCATGATAACGGCACTGGTATTTCCGAAGAAAATAAGGCGCTTCTTTTTACCAGGGATTTCACTCAAAAGAAATCTCATGAGCGGAGAGGTTATGGACTGGCAAATGTTCTTGAAACCGTCACCCAGCTTGGAGGACTGGTTGAAGTTCACAGTGAAATCGGAGAAGGCTCTGTATTTACGGTATACTTGCCTAAAGAACAACAATGGGAGGGAAACGACAATGGAGACGTTAAAGGTCGCAATCGCAGAAGATGATTATCGTGTAGCCGATGTTCATGAAAAGTTTCTTGAAAAAATCTCCGGTATAGAGGTGGTCGGAAAAGCCTTAAATGCCGAGAAAACTCTTGAGCTTCTAGATACCACAGAGGTCGACCTGCTGCTGCTTGATGTTTATATGCCGGATCAACTGGGAACAGACATCATTCCGACTATCCGCCAAAATTATGAAAACGTTGATATTATTATGATTACAGCAGCGACGGATAAAACATTCGTGGAAAGAGCAATGCGGCACGGTGTGCAAAACTACTTAATTAAGCCTATTACAATTGATCGGTTTACAAATACAATAGAGCAATATCTTAAAGACAGGAATTTATTAAAAAATAAAGAAGAAGTAAATCAAGATGTTGTGGACAAGCTGTTTAAGAATTCAGAGGAACATAAAAGAGAAAATGAACAGATGCTGCCAACGGGTATCGATGCCAACACTCTTCATAATATATTAGAGGTCCTTAAGACCAGTCAGGACGGCTTGTCTGCAGAGGAAATAGGTGAGAAAATGGGGGCCTCCAGAACGACAGCAAGACGATACCTGGAATATTTGATTTCCATAGATGAGTGTCGTTCAGAGGTGGAATATGGAGCAGTCGGGCGCCCGGAGCGTAAATATTTATTAGGATGAAGCGTTTCAATTACACATGATTTCTGTATACACATAATGGTTTTAAACCATTATGTGTTTTGTTCATTAAAACCAAAGAAAACACAGGAAAATAGTTTTAAAAAACAATAAAATCACAACATTACATAGACTGAGTTATGTTATACGATGTTAATAAGATTTTGAATATTGGACTAATTCATTATAAAACGAATACTATTTTTCAGTTATAAATGAAAGCGCGTTCATTCATAAGGAAGTTTTATTAACAGGAGAAAAGAATATGAGTCTGAGTTTAATTGGAATTTTAACGATTTTAACCATCGTTGCATTACTGATCTGGAACAAAACCTCACCAATTATTATAATGATCATCCTGCCGGTCGTCGGTGCTCTGATCGCCGGTTTTGGTGTCGCGGAAATTGGCGTCTTCTTTGAAGATGGTATTGCCCAGGTTATGAATGTTGTGGTCATGTTCATATTTGCCATAATATTTTTTGGAATTATGCAGGATGCCGGTCTTTTTGAACCGATAATCAATAAAATGATAGATTTATCAGGCGGTAATGTAGTAAAAGTTGCTGTGGCGACCGTGCTGATTGCAATGGTCGGTCAGCTGGACGGTTCAGGTGCATCGACATTTCTTATAACGATACCGGCACTCTTGCCGTTGTATAAAAGGTTGAAGATGAATCCTTACTTACTTCTCTTACTGATAGCGGGGAGCGCGGCGATTATGAACATGGTCCCTTGGGGAGGACCGCTCGGACGTGCTGCTTCTGTACTGGGAATGGATGCAAATGAGCTTTGGCAGCCGCTGATTCCTGTTCAAATTGTAGGTTTACTTTTAATGGTCGGGCTTGCTGTTTTACTTGGTTTCAGGGAACAACGCAAAATTGAAAATGAATATGGATTGGTTGATGGTGCCAAGGCTCAGGAAGAGACGTCCGAAGGAAATGATGAAGGTCCTTATGAGGCTAACAGCAAAGAAACCGATTCAAAAGGAAATTCACTTGAAAGACCCAAACTTATCTGGGTGAATTTGATTCTGGCGCTTGCTGTCATCGGTATTCTGGTCTCGGGTGTTATTCCATCAGGCTTTGCCTTCATGTTAGGGGTAGCTGTTGCATTGTTGATTAACTATCCAAATATAACAGATCAGACGGCCAGATTACGTGCCCATGCGCCCAGTG
This sequence comes from Lacicoccus qingdaonensis, assembly GCF_900101075.1. Lineage (GTDB taxonomy): Bacteria > Bacillota > Bacilli > Staphylococcales > Salinicoccaceae > Lacicoccus > Lacicoccus qingdaonensis. The sequence goes on from NZ_FNFY01000003.1 coordinate 140,575, forward strand.
CGTTGACAATGGCAGGTATCATCCTCGCAGCCGGTCTGTTTTTAGGAGTACTTACAGGATCAGGTATGCTGGATGCCATTGCTGAAGATTTCGTAACGATACTTCCTGAAGGCGTGACGCAATATATTCATCTGATTGTCGGATTTTTAGGTATACCTTTTGATATGCTGTTGAGTACAGATGCTTATTATTTCGCATTATTCCCGATTATAGAGCAGATTGCTTCGACAGTCGGAGTCGATTCCCTGTCAACTGCCTATGCCATGATTATCGGAAATATCGTAGGTACGTTCATCAGTCCATTGGCACCGGCAGTTTGGCTGGCACTTGGATTATCTGGCCTTGAAATGGGTAAACATATCCGTTATTCATTCTTCTGGCTGTGGGGACTGAGCCTCGTATTGATTGTTGTAGCTGTAGTATTTGGTCTCATCAGTGTTTAAGATATTATAATATTTTTCATAGGCGCAAATGTTTTCTTTTGATGAGTTGTGGTGACTTCATTATAAAGAACATTTGCGCCATTTTTATACCCGGTTACTGAAAAATTATGAATAGTACCTGTGCTCTTGATTTGTTACAATGATAAGTGTTAATCAACAGTGAAAGAGTGATATCATTGTACCAACCGCGTGTATTAGTGATTCAGGATATTTCCGCCAGCTGCCGCATATCAATGAATGTTGCCCAGCCGATTCTCAGTGTTCTGAACAACGAAGTGAATGTGTTGCCGACAGCTTTACTCAGCACCCATACGACTTCAGGCTTTGAGGACTACACATACCTTGATCTGACAGAGGAAAGTGACAAAATTCTCGAACACTGGCAGGAGCTGGGCAGAACTTTTGACGGCGTGCTGGTTGGTTATATGGGCTCGGTGGAACAGATCAGACGCAGCCGTGCAATAGTGGATACATTTTTGAATGAGGATGGTTTATTCGTTCTGGATCCTGTGATGGCGGATCTCGGTGAACTGTATGACGGTTTCACAGAAGAATATGTTGATGAGATGTGCAGACTGAGTGCGCGTGCAGACATCATCATTCCAAACATTACAGAAGCGGCATTTTTGACCAGGACGGAATTTGAATCAATTGATGATATAGACATTTCGAAGCTCATTCATGATATGGCGTCAATCAATCAGAAACATGTCATCATCACAGGTGTAAAGACAGAAGACCAGATGGGTGCAGCGAGTTTCAATTATTCCAATGAAGGATTCGATGTAAAGTATGCACCCTTCATAGCAGGTCATTTTGAAGGCACAGGCGATTTGTTCACCAGTGTGGTGGCCGGTTTGATGCTTCAGGGAAAATCTGTACATCGTGCGATGGAAATTGCAGTGATTTATGTAAATAAAGTGATCAAAAGGACGAACGCGTCCAACAAAGAAATCCGCTACGGGGTGCAGTTTGAAACGGATATTCCTTATCTGATCGGGCAATTGTATAACGAACAGTCGGATAAGGAAATTATAAACATGCTGAACGCCTAGAAGGATACTGTGGGTTCATACAAAGAGGGGCCGGGATTTTCTCCGGCCCCTGTATTTGCCATTTAATGCATTGACTCGTATTTATAACGCATTGATGCGTTTACGATCTTCTTCCGTCAGTTCAAAGTCGAAAATATCCAGGCTTTGTGCCTGGCGGTCTTTGTTGTGGGATTTAGGAATGACGATGACATCCCGTTCAATCTGATAGCGCAAAACGACCTGCGCGGGTGTTTTCCCATACTTGCCGCCGATTTCATCGAGAACTTTTTCGGCATCACCTTCTAAGCCGCCGAGCGGTCCCCATGCGATGGTGGCAATATCATTCTTTTTATTATAATCGATCAGTTCATCGTTCCAATTACCGACATTGGATTTGATCTGGTTGACAACCGGTTTGACTTTGCCGTGCTCAAGTATCAGATCAAGATGTTCTTTCTCAAAATTGGACACACCGATTGATTTGAATACGCCGCGATCATAATAATCTTCCAGGATACTCCATGCTTCAATAATCTCATCATTATCATCCCATGGGAAATGGATCAGGAATGTATCAAAATAATCAGTCTGTAATTTCTCCAGACTCTTCTCAATCTCTGCATGGGCCCAGTCGGCACCATGATAACCTTCCATTGTATTCAGCTTCGTAGTAATAAAGAACTCTTCACGCGGAACAGATGATTTTGCCAGTCCGTCTCCGACCACTTCTTCATTGTTATACAACTGCGCAGAGTCGAAATGACGGTAGCCGTTGTCGATTGCCCAGTCGATTTCCTCAGTATCGCCCCTTAACGCGCCTTTGAATTCGTTTCCTTCTTTACCGTATGTGTTAGTGCCGCTTCCGACAATTTCTATTTCAACATGATCATTCAGTTTAATATTTTTCATCTTAATACCTCCTATGATATCAGTCTCACAATGGCTATACCCAGTGCGTGAATCAATCAATCTGGTTTTGTTCCTGTTTCCTTGAAGAATGAGCGTTCTTTTTTGGTAGAATGGATGTGAATGTATAACAGATGATTTTGATCAGGAGTGATGAATATGACTGACATGGTATTCAGATTAGGGGACAGAAGATACAGAGTGGATAGTAAATGGGCGGATGATGCAAGGCAGTACATCAATAATGTTTCGGCTGTTGCCAGTGATAAAGGCAGGTATATTTACGTCCTGCAGAGAAGCGACCCTTTCATGCTTGTTTTCAATACGGAAGGAAAGTTTGTAGACCAGTGGAGCAATCCAGAAATTACAGATGCTCACTATCTTGATATCAGTCCCGACGGCGAGGTCTATGTGGTGGAAAGAGATCATCATAGAGTCGTCGTTTTTAACAGGGAGGGGGAAATGCTCCGAATTATCGGCGATAAATATAACCCGGGAAATGTCGGCAGACCTTTCAATCATCCTTCAGATATATCCTTTACAAAAGAAGGGGAGTTCTTTGTATCCGACGGTTACGGTAATACGCATGTCCATCATTTTAATCAATCAGAACAACTTCTCAATACATGGGGACGGATTGGTATAGATATAGGCAGTTTCATTACACCGCATGCAGTTCTGGTCGATCAGAAAGAAAGGTTGCTTGTGACCGACCGTGAAAATAACAGGGTGCAGATTTTCGACTACAGTGGGAACTATTTGAAGGAATTGTCCAATGTTTTTCATCCGATGGATATATGTCAGGATAAAGACGGTTTTATATACGTGACGGACCAGGTGCCGTCGCTGCACGTTTTTAGTCCTGACGATGAATTCCTCGGCAGATGCCGTACATTTGGTACATTCGGCCACGGGGTCACTGTCGATGAACAGGACGACATTTATATAGCTGAGATGCTGCCCGACGGGCTGACGAAGATGACAAGGATGTAGACTGCATAAAATCTCCTGATTTTTTACAGTGAAGTCATAACTATTTACAAGGAGCATTGACATGTATAAAGCTATTTTTCTGGATATCGATGATACGGTATTCAATTTCAAAAAATGCAGTGAAAAAGCACTGGAAAAAACATTTTCAAAGATGGAACTGGAATATGATGAAAACATCTATGATGTATTTACTGATATTGACGAAGCATTGTGGGCAAAGCAGAAAAGAAATGAAATGAGTGTGGCTGAAGTGCTTGATGTGCGTTTTGTCCAGCTCAAGGAGAAGATTGGACTCGATTATGACAGTGATCAGGTCAGGATGAACTTTGCCCATTCACTCGGACAGCAATATATTATGGAACCGGGCATTGAGATTATGCTTGAAAGATTGTCCGGCTTATATAGAATTTATGCCGCATCCAACGGTGTTTTGGCGATGCAGGAGAACAGGCTGCAGCTGTCAGGATTAAGAAAATATTTCACTGATCTGTTTGTCTCCGATGATATCGGCTATCAGAAACCGGATATCAATTATTTCAAAGAATGCCTGAACAGGACGGGTTTGGAGACATCTGAAATATTGATGGTGGGCGACAGTCTGATTTCCGATATCTTGGGAGCAAATGCTGCCGGCATCGGATCATGCTGGTATAACCCGTACGGTCTGGAAAACAACTCTGAAATTGAAGCGGATATGGAGATCAGCCATTTAAATGATCTGAGCGGTATTTTGGATGTCTAAGTTATGTTATGTATGCAAATCATGCTAAAATTATCAATGGAAGATAAGATATGAAGGAGATTTATATATGCAAAACATAAGCGGTAAAACAGCATTGATTACAGGCGCGGGACGAGGCATCGGCCGTGCGGCAGCGATTGCGCTTGCAAAGGAAGGCGTCAACATTGGACTTGTCGGGCGCACGATTAAGCACCTGGAAAAAGTACAGGAAGAACTTAAAGGCTATGATATTAAAACTGCAGTGGCGGCAGCGGACGTATCGGATATGGAAGCCATCACTTCAGCGGTGGAGACAATCCGCGGTGAACTCGGTCCGATCGATATTCTGCTGAACAACGCAGGGATTTCAAAATTCGGCGGTTTTATGGACCTGACGCCTGAAGAATGGACGAATATCATCAATGTCAATGTCAATGGCGTGTACTACACGACACGTGCGGTACTGCCTGAAATGATCGAGAGAAACAGCGGTGACATCATCAATATTTCATCTACTGCAGGGCAGAAAGGCGGCCCCGTTACAAGTGCCTACTCTGCATCAAAAGCTGCAGTCATCGGCCTGAGTGAATCCCTGATGATGGAAGTACGCAAGAAGAATATCCGCGTGGCGACGATGACGCCAAGCACGGTGGCGACAGATATGGCTGTCGAACTTGATCTGACGGACGGCAACCCTGAAAAGGTCATGCAGCCGGAAGACATGGCAGAACTGATTGTGGCACAGCTGAAATTGAATCCGCGTGTCGTTCTGAAACATGCCGGATTATGGTCCAACAATCCTTAATGGAATGATTATAAAAATATGCGCTGTCAGAATAAAACTCTGGCAGCGCATTACTGTTACATTGGAATATTAATTCAATCTCAGGAAGGTCTATGTTTCATATTTACGTTAGGGTGGAATAGTAGTTCACGTTGATACCAAATATAACATAAGGTGGTTTCTTGATGAAAATAAACACCAATGATTATAAAGTACCAGCCACAAAAGAATTCAACTTGAACGACTACCCGACTTTTCTGAACCTGGAAAAGTCGGAACAGGATATTAAGAAAGAATATATTCCATAGCTTGTGGAAACACTGAAGGCGCTGCACTGGAAACTTTTTGCGGAAGGCAAGTCCGGCATCATGGTTGTTCTGCAGGCGCTTGATGCTGCAGGTAAAGATGAGGCGATCAGCTTCGTCTTTTCGAATTTAAACGCACAGGGCCTCCGGACGACTTCATTTGGCAAGCCGAGTGAAACGGAAAAGAAACATGATTATTTATGGCGTCTGCACGACGGGCTTCCTGCGCGGGGAGAAATATCTCTTTTGAACCGTTCATACTATGAAGAAGTGATTGTAAAACAGGTGCACAATGATATAGAGGACTATGAATATCCACCCGGTACAAAAATTGAAGACGTATGGCAGATGAGATACCGTCAGCTCAATGATCATGAAAAGTATCTGGTCGAGAATAATATTCACGTCATCAAATTCTTCTTTCATGTTTCAGAAAGTGAACAGAAAGACAGACTGCTGAAACGTATGAAAAATGAAGATAGGCAGTGGGAATTTTCATTTAATGATGTGGAAGAACGCGAGTACTGGGATGATTATCAGAAGGTTTTCAATGATGTGCTCAACAATACTTCCAGTTCCTACGCACCGTGGTATGTGCTGCCTGCCGACAACGAATGGTTATCGAGAGCGGTGATTACGAAAGTGATGAATGAGAAACTGAAAGAAATCAATCCTGACTTTCCGACAATCAGTAAAGATAAGGAAAAGGAACTGAAAGATTATATTGATAAGCTGGAAAAAGAATAAATGGTGACACAACCTCCTTCCCAGATGGGAAGGGGGTTGTGCTATACATCAGTCTGCTGTGATCATCTGACATCATTTGTCTCTCTGAAAGATTTTTTCTGGATGAAATAAGCGGCTGCGGCAGCAATCAGGCCGGTGAGTAAAGTGATGACAGGTGTGAAAATGCTGCCTGATACCGTTGTTTCCTGAGGGAGAACGGCACTCTGACTCCATGCATCTCCCACAGCGGCTGGAGACAATGCAGTGATAATCATTCCTGATGCAGTTTGGAGTATCACGAACAATAATACAAAGCTGATAATGAAGAGCAGGAAATTCTTCAAAATTGTACCTCCCATCAATATCCTTTTTACTTATTTTAACATAGGGTCATAAGTGATGAAATTGTTAAATTTTATGAAAAATCATTCATTAAGAGGTTAAATGATATATAATAGATGTATTATAAATATATGTTTAAACCGTAGCATCAAATACAAGTATGAGGTGATTGAGTGTCTAAAATAATGGAAGATGTAAACAGTATACAGTTTCTTCTGACAAGAGTACGGGATGGTGAACAGATTGACAGCATTAAGCCGGATTACAGTGACCACGTGGAAAAGCTGGATCTGATCAATGTTTTCAAAGCGGTTCTGCAGGTGAATCATACGAATAAAGATATAACGATATACGATATAAAAAGATTTTTTGAGATTCATCAGCACTTATACGGTCACGATGTAAGCGAAATCCATATCAGTGATGATATGAATCATCCGCTGCATGTGTTGAAAAAAGAGAACCATCTCCTTTCAGACTCTCTGAATATCATCCAGCTGCTCGTCGATGATGTTGAAAACGGCGAGGAGAACCTGATTGATACGCTGGTTGCCGAGGTGAAAAGGCTGGGTGAGATCAACTGCCATTTTAACCGCAAGGAAAAATTGTATTTTCCAATACTTGAAAGATACGGCATCTATCCGCTGCCGCGGACGATATGGAAACAGCATGACCAGATCCGTCTGTTGATTAAAGGGCTTGGCAACCGTCTGCAGAAAATTGACAGTATAGAATTCCGCAATATCAGAAGGACTTTTGATGATTTGAAAACTAAATGTGAAGAGATGATTCTTGAAGAGGATTTTTTGATCATACCGATCACACAAATATTATTTAAAGAAAAGGACTGGCTCGCCATTGCACATGAAAGTTCAGCATTTGGATATTCTATAGAGCTGGATGGCCGCTACCGGGGCTATGTCGGCAATCAGAGAGTCAAACCGTTGAACGATACCGAACAGCTGCAGTTTGGCGGCGGCTATCTGACTACGAAAGAAGCGAATCTGATACTCAACAACTTGCCGGTGGAAATTACATTTGTCGATAAGAACGGCTTGTTCAAATACTTCAACAATATTGTTGAATCATCAGAAATGATGTTCATAAGAACCCCGTTGTCTATCGGAAGGAATGTCGCCAACTGCCACCCGCCAAAGAGCTTAAAAAAGGTGATGTATGTCATACGGGATCTGAAAAATAAGGTCAAAGAGACCGAAACGATGTGGTTTAAGACGAAGGACAAGTACATACACATCACCTACAAGGCAGTTTTCGACGAAGATGATGAATTTATGGGCATACTTGAATATGTGCAGGACATCCAGCCGTTCTTCGAGCTGCCGAGTGATATGAAGAGAAATGTCAGCAAGTAAACATCCGTATAAATTAGAATAATTATCAACAACCAGGCCCTTTCCTTTGATATTTACACATGAAACTAATTATAATGGTTGTAAGAAAGGGAGGTACTCTATATGTTATCAGACAAATTAAAGCAGGCTTTAATTGATCAGATGAACCACGAATTTGCAGCAGCCCATGAATATCTGGCGATGGCTTCCTATTGTGAGGACCGCAGTTACGATGGATTTGCGAATTTTTATAAGCAGCAGGCAAAAGAAGAACGATACCATGGCACGAAGATTTATAATTATTTGAATGATCGAGGCGTTCACGCAAAATTCCAGGGCATCCCTGAACCAAAAAATGAATACGATTCGCTGCTGGATACTTTCAAGCAAGGTCTTGAACAGGAGCGTACAGTGACTAAAAATTTCTATCAGATTACCGATATCGCAACAGAAGACAGAGAGCATATGACATTATCATTTGTCAGATGGTTCCTGGATGAACAAGTTGAAGAAGAAGCGACATTCGAAACACACATCGATTATTTGGAGAGATTGAAAGACGACGGCAATGCGTTATATGTTTATGAGCAGGAGATGGCAAAAAGGCAGTTTGATGCGCCTGAAGAATAGAATACTAACATATTCGGCACTTTCTGATATGGAAAGTGCTTTTTTTGATGGATAATAATCTTAATATTATAATAACGGTTGACATATCATCAAAATATCTATATATTTTATTTATCAGTAGCAAATATATTTTGTAGCCAAAGAAAGCTGATGGCCGATGAAAATCAGCACATGATATTTGTGAATTGGACAGATTTTAAAATTTAAGTGATTGATCAAGAGTGAACATTAATTTGTTAATTAAGGTGGCACCACGGTGACGCGTCCTTATTTGGATGTGTTGCCGTGGTGTTTTTGATTCAGATGAAAATGAGTAGTTCAATATTTCATAGTTCCAGAAAGTCAGTGGTTGATGTGAACTGACATGGATATTGAATGAAGTGGGTTTTATCGGTGCAAAATTTTATAATCGTCAAGCGGGGATTTTATGAGTCCCAATTTAGGTGGTACCGCGTGTAAGCGTCCTATTGTGAGGATGCTTATTTTTTTATATTAAATGGAGGTAATTGGGATGGATATTATATATGAAACGTTGAATGCAGAGTTTACGCCGGAAGCACTGGCGCAGATGAGGGAGAAGAAAGCCATTTTCGAAAGTGCTTCGCAGCACGAGATGAAAGGCAGATACTCGATCGTCGCCTTTGATTACTACGGCAAAGTTTCACTCGACAGTGATACTCTGACCATCGAGTATCCGGACAGGATCTTCAGTAAGAGTGAAAAGCCATACGATGAGCTTAAGGTATTGCTTAACAAATACAAGGCGGATATTGAAGATCCGGTACTTGCGGAACTGCCGTTCGTTTCCGGTTTTGTCGGCAGCTGCAGTTTTGATCTGGTCCGTCATGCGTTTAAAAAGCTTCAGGAGATAGAAGTCGAAAATACGACGGACGACCTGCTTTTCTATATGGTGGAAAGCGTATATATCTTCGACCATTATAAAGAGAAGATCCATGTCATCACATCGAATCTGTTTTCAGGAATCTCCGCGTCAGCGCTCGAAGACCGTCTCAGCAATATGGTGGCAGACATCAAATCAATCAGACTGTATCATCCGGTAATCCCATTTGAGAATATTACCCGGGAAATAGAAACGAATATTACTGAAAGTGACTTTATAAAAACAGTGTCATATTTTAAATCACTGATCCAAAAAGGAGATATGTTCCAGGCGGTTCCTTCAAGACTATATAAGTACAAGCATGGTTTCGGAGAAAATAAAAATCCTCTCACTTTCCAGCTGTATAAAAACCTGAAGAGGCAGAATCCGAGTCCTTATATGTATTATCTGAATCTCGATGAACCGATCATTGTCGGCAGCTCACCTGAAAGTTTTGTCAAAGTGCAGAAAGGAAAAGTGGTGACGAACCCGATCGCCGGGACGATTAAAAGGGGTAAAAATGCCGAAGAGGATATTAAGAACGCTGAGATACTGGCAAATGATGAAAAAGAGCTCAGTGAACACCGGATGCTTGTCGACCTCGGCAGGAACGATGTCAACCGCGTAAGTGAACAGGGCAGTGTGGAACTTAACCGTCTGATGGAAATAGAAAGATATGAGCATGTCATGCATATTGTCAGCGTAGTGACCGGTGATGTGAAAAAGGATATTTCTCCGATTGATGTGGTGACGAGTCTTTTGCCGACCGGCACCGTATCCGGCGCACCAAAACTCCGTGCAATAGAACGTATTTATGAAGTGCGGCCCGAGAAGCGGGGAATATACTCAGGCGGAGTGGGCTATATCAACTGTGACCAGGAACTCGATTTTGCGCTCGCCATACGCACAATGCTGGTCGATGATGAATATGTCAATGTAGAAGCGGGCTGCGGTGTCGTTTATGATTCAGTGCCTGAAAAAGAGCTGGAAGAAACGAAATTGAAAGTCAAAAGTCTGCTGGAGGTGCACCCATGATACTTGTAATAGATAATTATGATTCATTTACCTATAACCTGGTCGATATGATAGAAGCATTTGATGAAGTGGTCGTCAGATACCCGGACGATGAAGATGTGCTGTCACTGGACATTGACGGGATGGTGATCTCCCCCGGCCCCGGTCACCCGCTGGACAATGAAAATCTTATGGATATCATCGAGAACTACAGGGACAAACCGATACTCGGCATATGTCTTGGATCCCAGGCGCTGACCACATACTACGGTGGTAAAGTCGTTGAAGGCACCGTCGTCAAGCACGGCAAGATGGATGAAATGAAAGTGGTCGGTGAGTCGGCATTGTACGATTCACTTGGTGAAACGATTGAAATCATGAGATACCATTCACTTATCAGTGAAAGGGAAACATTTCCCGTTGATCTGAAAGTGACTGGTGAAACTGAGGACTCCATCCAGTCATTTGAACATCTCGTCATGCCGCATTACGGCATCCAGTACCATCCGGAATCATTCGCTTCGGCACATGGTCCGGAAATCATCAGGAACTTCATCGGAGTGGTCAAGTCTCCGAAATTTACATCAGTGAGATGATGCAGAGGTCAATGATGTAATGGTATAATTTAATGGAGAGTGGAATACTTAACTTATATATGCTCAAGGAGAGTTAAAGATGGATTTTATGTCAATGGGATTACTGCTGCTTGTGCTGGCAGCAGGTTTTATAATTATCGCCCAGCGTAAAGAACTGCAGCACTTGAGAGAAGTCAACGGTAAGCTTCAGGTGGAAATCGGCCAGGATAAATGGATCAATGAAACAAGGGAAGTTGTGAAAAAGGATGGCCCGGTCAAAGCAGTGAAGTTTATCCGGGATGAAACCGGCATGTCGCTCGTCGATGCGAAAAAATTCGTGGATAAAGTCCGCAAGTAATATTACTGAAATCTATGTAATATAATTGCAATAGTATTTTATTCGTGTTATTTTAGCCTGACAATAAAGTTTGATATTCAGAAAGGGGATCTTTTATGAAAAAGGTAACTTTATTGAGCACTTTATTTGTCGCAGGCGCGTTGACGTTTACAGCAACCGGTGACACTGGACAGGCGGATGAAGAAGAAGGCGCAAAGACGGTTTGGGGAGAAACACTTCCTGCGGATACTGATCCGGATGGTGACGGCTGGGCAAATACTGGTTTTGATGTTGCCTGGATGTCAGAGGAAGCACAGGACAGAGTGGCAGATCTTACGGAAATGAGGGGTTCGGGAGAAATATCGCAGGTTGAGTACAACGAAAAAGTGGCATCAGTATTTCGTGAGCAACAGTTTAGCCAGATAGACGGACCCAATGAATATATTGAGCATATGGAAATTGACGTGACCAAGGAAAGCCTGGCGAGTCTGGCATTGAATTCCCCGGGTACACTTGATGCTGCACCGATACACGAAGAACCATATGACTATCAGTTCGTATATGGTGATTATGAATTCCACTTCTTTTATGACGGCTATGAATGGACATGGTCATACGAAGAAGTGAAAAATGATTTCACAGATGAAGAATTGATGTATCTTGCACACAACGATCCAGAAGTACTAAATCAGCACCCGGTGAAGGCGGGCAAGTATGATTTTAAATTATCGGATAAGAAGTATGTATATCACTTTGCATCCGATGGCGCAGAGTGGACATGGTCATATAAAGCGAAATAATATGAAAAACTGAATATGAAATATTAGATATGATATGCCGCGGGCTGCTGCCTGCGGTATGTTTTTTTGGATAAAACCAGTATAATTAAGTGATAAGAAGAACGAGAGAGGATGAATATTTTGGCAAAGAGTGTAGTACTTGCTGAAAAACCTTCAGTCGCACGGGACATTGCCCGGGTACTGAAATGCAGTAAAAAAGGAAATGGTTTTCTTGAAGGTAATAATTATATAGTGACGTGGGCGCTGGGGCATCTTGTGACGCTGCAGGACCCTGAACGTTACGACAAAAAATATCAGAAATGGGATCTGAATGAGCTGCCGATGCTCCCGAGTCCTTTGAAACTGACTCATATCCCGAAGACGACCAAGCAGTTCAAAGCGGTACAGACCCAGCTGAAAAGGAAAGACGTGAACGAAATCATCATCGCTACGGATGCCGGACGTGAAGGTGAACTCGTTGCGAGATGGATCATCGACTATGTCAAAGTCAACAAACCGATTAAACGTTTATGGATTTCCTCTGTAACCGACAAAGCAATTTCCGAGGGCTTTAAAAACCTCCAGCCGGGCAATAAATACCGGAATCTGTACCAGGCGGCAGTCGCGAGAAGTGAAGCGGACTGGTACGTCGGTTTGAACGCAACCCGTGCGCTCACGACAAAGTTCAACGCACAGCTGAACTGCGGACGTGTGCAGACGCCAACTCTCGGTATGATTGCGGCAAGAGATGAAGAAATAAAAAATTTCAAGCCGAAGACATATTACGGTCTTGAAGTGAACACGGATAAACTGAAATTCAAATGGAAGGACAAAAACAACTATTCGACTTTCAGTGAGGATAAAGTTGCAGATATCCATAAAAAGCTTAAAGCTGACAGTCTGAAGGTAAAAGATGTCACCAGAAAGAATAAGAAACAGTTCGCACCGGGACTATACGATTTGACCGAACTGCAGAGAGATGCGAATAAGATTTACGGCCTGTCCGCAAAAGAAACACTCCAGACGATGCAGAATCTGTACGAACGCCATAAAGTGCTGACGTATCCGCGGACGGATTCGAAGTTTATTTCCAACGATATCGTACCGACTTTAAAAGAACGGGTTCAGGCAAGCGGTATCGGCAACTTCCGTAAGGTGGCCACACAAATTTTAAGGTCGCCGATCAAAGGCAACGGCTCCTTCGTAAATGACAGTAAAGTCAGCGACCACCATGCGATCATACCGACTGAAAGTACAGTGCATTACAGTGATTTCAGCGAAAGGGAGAAGCGGGTGTATGATTTGGTGATCCAGCGTTTCATGAGTGTTCTGCTGCCGCCGTATGAATTTGAAGAGACAACCGTTACAGCGGAAGTGAATGGTGAAACACTGGAATCAAAATATAATCGTGTTTTGAAGCAAGGGTTCAAAGTCGTTTATAAAGAAGAGGCCGGAGGCAAGACCGTGGAAGTGAAAAAAGGAGAAGAGATGGCAGTACGGGGTGTCAATAAGACGACCGGTGAAACGACGCCACCGCCAAGATTCACAGAGGCATCACTGCTTCAGGCGATGGAAAATCCGTCGAAATACTTCAGCATGGATAAAGAGCACAAGAAGACACTGAGCGAGTCCGGCGGACTCGGTACCGTCGCGACCCGTGCAGATATTATCGATAAATTATTCAATACTTTTTATCTGGAGAAAAACGGCCAGGCGATTAAAATCACGTCCAAAGGCAGACAGCTTCTAGATCTCGCACCGGAAATCTTAAAGTCTCCTGTGACGACTGCAGTATGGGAAAAGCAGCTCGAACAGATTGAAAAGGGCCAGCTGGATAAACAGAAATTCATCGAAGACATGAAACAGCATACAAAGAGCATTGTCCGAGAAGTGAAGCACAGTGATAAGACATTCAAACACGACAACGTTTCGGGACGCGACTGCCCGGACTGTGGCAAACCGCTCCTTGAAGTGAAAGGTAAAAAAGGCAAGATGCTCGTCTGTCAGGACCGTGAGTGCGGCTACAGGCGCAATGTCGCGAAAATCACCAATGCCAGATGTCCAAACTGTAAGAAGAAGATGACACTGAGCGGTGAAGGCGACGGCCAGATATTCACATGTACATGCGGTCACAGGGAGAAACTGTCGGCTTTCAAAGCACGCAGGGATAAGGCGCAAAAAGGGAAAGTCGATAAACGCACAGTGAATAAATACCTGAAAAAAGATGAAAAGGAAGAACCGATCAACAACGCACTGGCAGAACAGCTGAAAGGTCTGAAATTTGATTGATGACTGATGGTGACGAATGAGGATTTCCGGGATGTTTATCTATAAATATAACGGGTTATCTGAGTCATATAGATTCATTTTATAACCATGAACATCAGGGGGAATTCTTATGACTGATACTGAAAACCTGCAGGAAGTGAAAATTGGGCAGAACAAGATCAAGCAGACTGTGATTGCCATACTCAGTTTCATAATGTTCGCACTCTCATTATTGTTTTTTATCCTGGGATTCAATGAAATGAATTGGCTGTTGATCATCATCGGTGTCATCGGTACGTTATTCTTCGGGTTTACAACATTTTACGCATTGAAACTCATAGTGACAGGCAAGCATATTTTAATCATGAATGAAGAAGGGTTTTATGAGTATTCAAGCGCAATATCCACAAACGACACATTGATTCCGTGGGATGAAGTGACGGATATCAGAATTATCCATGTGACATCTGAATACTTTGTTGCAGTATCTTTGAGAAATCCGGAACTTGCAAGTGATGCAAGAAGTGGATTCGGCAATTTGATGGCCAAGGCGAATAAAGGACTTGGCTATGCGGATGTACTGATCAGCCCAAAAACGGCAAAAGGAATCAGAGTGGATGAGATGGCAGGACTGATGCATGAGTACTGGCAAAATGCCCGTGGACCGGTTACTGAAGAAGATGAAGTGCAGTTGAAAGATATAGATCAGATTTAAAAGAGGCTCATGAGGGCCTCTTTATAATTTGGAGAATGGATCGATGGAATATATCAGGGTGAATTTTTATTGGCTCATCGCGTGTGCCGGGACGGTCCGTTAGGCTTCTAACAGCTCATCGCTTGTTGCGGGACGGACCGTTGGGCTTCTAACAGCTCATCGCTTGTTGCGGGACGGACTGTTGGGCTTCCAACGGCTCGTCGACTGTTGCGGGACGGTCCGTTAGGCTTCTAACAGCTCATCGCGTGTGCCGGGACGGACTGTTGGGCTTCTAACAGCTCATCGCTTGTTGCGGGACGGACCGTTGGGCTTCCAATGGCTCACCGCATGCTAACCGATGGGCCATTAACACTAAAAAATCAGAAAGGCAGGTGTACCTAAAATGAAAATCATAGTCGATGCGGATGCGTGTCCGGTGAAGGATATCATTTTCAAAGAAACTGAGGGGAAAGATATCCCTGTCACACTGGTATCGAGCATATCGCATTTTTCCAATCAGGACGTGCCTGCACATGTGGAGACCATCTATGTGGATGCGGGCCGGGATGCGGCGGATTTCAAAATCGTTGCTTTCGCATCTAAAGATGATATTGTCGTCACGCAGGATTACGGACTGGCATCGCTCCTTCTGCCGAAAGGAGTCAGGGTACTCCACCATAAAGGTTTTGAATATGATGATATGAACATCGATCATCTTTTACACACCCGCCATATCAGTGCTGCAATCAGGCAGGGCGGGGGCAGGACGAAAGGCCCGAAGCCGTTTTCGAAGGAAGATGGCGAGGCTTTCCGGAACTTATTCCGTGACAAAATCATGTAGTGTCATGATTGAAGAGACAGAGAAATCAAAATGAGGGCTGCTAAAAAGCAGCCCTCATTTTTACTGTTCTATATATTCGAACAAAACTTCGTCATTTTCATCATCATATTCGACTGATAAATCATGGCCATCAAAAAACCACAGGTCTGCTTCATTGATATAAAACTCAATACCGTCCTTTTCGTATTCCACAGCTTTTTTTCTGTCATCCTTATCCAGTGTAAAAGCAAGCGAATAACCTTCACGGATTTTACTGTCACCGTATATCTGGACAAGAAAGCGCACCTTGCTGCCGGATTCCAATTCGACTTCTTCTTTGAACCAGTTCAATGCATTGTCTGTAACTGTAAGTTTCATATCACACACACTCCTTAATGTTGATGGCAATCTGTCATTGTTTTCATCCTATAACTATTTATAGAAGAGTGCAAATATTTCGAGGTTTCTAATTTTATCCCGGTTAAAAAATATACCCACTTTTTTTAGAGGAATGCACACATGAAATGATTAAAGATTTGTTTATTTAAAAATTTTCTAATAAATCATTGACCTTATTTATCCCGAGTGATAGTATATGGATTAATTAAATAATACTTTCTTATCAAGAGAGGTGGAGGGACCGGCCCATTGAAGCCTCAGCAGCAGACCATTTATGGAACTGTGCTAATTCCTGGAGCGAAAGCTTTGAGATGAGAAGAGATGACGGACGTTATCCTCTTTTTATCAAAGATAAGAAGGGGATTTATTTATAATTAAAATATTTAGGAGCGGATAATATGACAAATGTAAAAACTGGACCTTTCAAAGCAGATCATGTGGGCAGCCTGCTCAGACCGGAACGGATTCACAAGGCACGTGAAGCATATAAAAATAATGAACTTTCATCAAGTGAACTATATGATATTGAAACGGAAGAGATCGCAAAAGTGGTCGATAAGCAGATTGAAGCGGGCTTGAAAGCTGTGACCGACGGTGAATTCAGACGCCGTTTCTGGCACACTGATTTCCTTGAAAATTTAAACGGTGTCGAAGGGTATGTACCTGAAACCGGCTATGCATTTGTCGGTGAAGAAACTGAGGCATGGGATGTGCGCAATAAAGGGAAGATTTCTTTCAATCAGGATCATCCGCATGTGAGGGACTTCAAATTATTTAAAGAGATAGTCGGTGACCGTGCTGTTGCCAAACAGACGATTCCGAGCCCGAACCAGTTGTTCAACGCAGGTATCAGAGACCTTGAATACTACACTGATATTGATGCTTATGCAGACGATGTCATCGAGACTTACAGAGATGCAGTGAAAGCATTTTACGATGCCGGCTGCCGTTATCTTCAGTTTGATGATGTATATATCGCAGGGTTGAATGCTGAAGAGCTGCCGTTCAACGACAGCGGTCTCGACAGGGAAAGACTGATCGACCTTGCACTGCGTGTCGTCAACGGCGTACTTGAAGACAAGCCGGAAGACCTTGTTGTCACGACGCACCTGTGCCGGGGCAACTACCGTTCCAAATGGGCCTTTGAAGGCAGCTATGCAAAAATTGCACCGGTACTGTTCGCCAAAGAAAAAGTCGACGGTTTCTTCTTGGAGTATGATGATGACCGTTCAGGCGACTTCCAGCCGCTGGATGAAATTCCGAATGGCGGGCCGCAGGTGGTGCTGGGGCTGTTCACATCGAAGCATGGCGAACTTGAGAGCAAGGAAACGATCAAGGCACGCATCGAAGAAGCGACTCAGTTCATCCCTTCAGAGCAGGTTTCGCTGAGCCCGCAGTGCGGCTTCGCTTCGACACACCACGGTAACATCCTGACTGAGGAGGACCAGTGGAATAAAATCAAATATATCGTCGAACTGTCTGAAGAATTACTGTAAGTGAAGTAGCCGGCATGCAGCACATTGAGTGCTGCATGCTTTTTTTGTGCTTCGCCGCCATACATTGCAGATGTTAAGAGTTTGTATAGAATTGTGATACGTATGGATTTATATATAAATTATTGGTAAATTTGAAGAAATCAACTTTATTATACGGAGGGAAATATGGCTCATCACCCAAACTCTAATGACAATTCTCAGTCAGGCGGCAATCTGATTGAAATATTACTGACCTCACTGCGTCTCGGGCTCACTTCTTTCGGCGGCCCGGTGGCCCACCTCGCTTATTTCAAAGAAGAGTATGTAAATAAAAAGAAATGGCTCGATGATAAATTATATGCTGATATCATTGCGGTTTGCCAGTTTCTGCCGGGGCCGGCAAGTTCACAGGTCGGCATCTCAATCGGCATGCTGCGCGGCGGCATACCGGGCGGGATTTTGTCTTTTCTCGGCTTTACACTGCCATCTGTTTTAGTACTGATCATTTTTGCACTGTTATATCAGACATTGGATTTGGAAGGTGCTGTATTCATCAATAGCTTAAAAGTCGTTGCTGTAGCGGTGGTGCTGCATGCACTTCTCGGCATGGGCAAAAACCTCGCGCCGGACATTCCTAGAATGCTGATGGCGATTGCTGCTGCCGGCATGATGCTGATCTATCCGAATGCATGGATTCAGATTTTGACAATACTTCTCGGCGGGCTTATCGGGTATTTCCTGTTTAAAAATAAGGCTGAAAATAAACTGGCCGATTTTAAATTCAATCTGACACGAAAAATAGGCATCATCTCATTCAGTACACTGATCGGACTGCTTGTATTTCTGCCGCTGCTCAGTTCACTGTTTGACAATCAGTATTTGAATATATTCGATATATTCTTCCGCGTCGGTTCCATTGTCTTCGGTGGCGGACATGTGGTCCTGCCGATGATTGAAAGGGAAGTGGTGCCGACCGGTCTCGTTTCAGCGGATGAATTTCTTGCCGGTTATGGTATGGCACAGGCGGTGCCGGGACCTTTATTTACATTTGCAAGTTATCTCGGAACGGTTATCCTGGGTACGACGGGCGGAATCATCGCAACAATCGCAATGTTTCTGCCGTCATTTCTGCTTGTCATGAGTGCATTGCCGTTTTTAAATCTTCTGAGAGGCAATAAAAACTTCCAAAGTGTTCTGATGGGGGTCAATGCGACTGTCGTCGGCATTCTGCTTGCTGCATTCTACGACCCGGTATTTATAAGCGGAATCAATTCAGGCAGAGATTTCTTCCTGGCATTGTTATTGTTCTTCCTATTATATAAAATGAAGGTACCCGCCTGGATGATAGTTATTCTTGGAGTTGCCGCAGGATATCTATTACAATTGCTGCCGGGACTTTAGTTTTTAAGGATAGGAATGAAACTCTTGTATATCATATTATTTTTATTATTTGCAGGCTTGGTCATCAAGTCGTTCTATACCCATTACTTTTCAAAGAAAAAGCGTTACTTCGCTTTTGATGACTCACGATATCGTGAAGAAGATGATTTTCTGAAAATACATGCGCTCAATATCGGGAAACTTGAACGGGTGTTTTTATATTTGATGCTTGTTACTTACCTTGCCGCTTTGGCCGTATTCATCTTTACCGACCATCCGGCCGCAATATGGATACTTGCGACGGTATTGGCGTGGCAGTTTGTACTGAGTATGTTCATCGACTTGAAACTGTACTCTGCATTTCATGATAAAGGACATCTGTTCATGGTGATCGTGTGGCTGATACTGATTGTGGTGTTATATTTTGGGCTGTCAAGATTTGATATTTACGCATAATTTATGATTAGGAGCGGTGCTTGATATGAGTAATCAGAAAATAATATTCTTTGATATAGACGGAACACTTTACAACAATGAAAAGGTCGTACCGGAATCCACTAAAGATGCCGTAAAGGCGGTCAAGGATGCAGGACATATCGTAGCCATTGCGACCGGCCGTTCACCGTTCATGTATGAAGATCTTCGTAAATCACTGGATGTCAACACGTTTGTCAGCATGAACGGCAACTACGTAGTATATGAGGATGAACTGATCTACACAAACCCTCTGAATGCGAAGCGGCTTGAGGATATTACCGCAGTCG
This sequence comes from Lacicoccus qingdaonensis, assembly GCF_900101075.1. GTDB lineage: Bacteria > Bacillota > Bacilli > Staphylococcales > Salinicoccaceae > Lacicoccus > Lacicoccus qingdaonensis. The sequence goes on from NZ_FNFY01000003.1 coordinate 160,196, forward strand.
CCATGGAAAATGACCATCCGCTCGTATATCTGGATGATAAAAATATGTTGTCCAATATGCCCGAGCATGAATACATGACTGAAGGGATCTCAACATTGAAGCTCGGCTTCATGCCCGGTCATGATCCAAAATATCATATCAACCGTGATATTTACCAGACACTGCTGTTCTGTACCAAAGAAGAAGAAGACCATTATAAAAGGCATTTTGATGATTCATTCCAGTTCATCAGATGGCATGCATACTCGATGGATATTTCACCGAGAGACGGCTCGAAGGCTGAAGGTATAAAAAAGGTCGTCGATAAGATGGGTTTCAACATCAATGATGTATATGCTTTCGGCGACGGTCCGAATGATATAGAAATGCTGCAGTATGTGCCGAATAGTTTTGCCATGGGCAATGCACAGGATGAGATTAAAATGCAGGCGAAACATGTGACTAAAAGCGTTGAAGATAACGGAATCATGCATGGCCTGCAATCTGCGAATCTGATTTAAAGTGTAAATCTGTCATGTTTATCACCGGGATTATGGGGAAGATGTATAGTGTTACAGATCAAGTTGTCTATAATGCTTTTAATTGAATAGTAAAATCAATTATTTGAGAAAGGTGATTTCATGGTACAGATTACAGAAAAGAACAGAGTCATTGAGTCATTGAACAAGCAGCTGGCGAACCATACAGTGTTGTGGGGCAAACTTCACAACTATCACTGGTATGTGAAAGGACCACATTTCTTCTCATTGCACACGAAGTTCGAAGAACTGTATGATTCCACCGGAGTAATAGTGGACGATATTGCCGAAAGAATTTTAGCCATCGGCGGCCAGCCGATCGCCAAACTGAAAGAAGCACTCGAGGAATCAAGCATTGACGAAGGTGAGTATGGCTTAAGTGCAGAGTCGATGGTCAAACAGCTTGTGGATGATTATGATGTCATTACAGCAGAACTGAGAAGCGGTGTGAAAGAAGCAGAAGATGCAGGTGATGATTCGACTGCAGATATGTATATCGCCTATATCCAGGGCATAGAAAAAGATGTCTGGATGCTGCAGGCGTATCTTGGCGAAGATGTCTCAAAATAATGATTGAAAAGGTCCCTGCGGACAGAAGCTCTGCAGGGATTTTTATATGGTTCAGAAGCAATGTCATCCTACGGAAACTTATTTATAATAATTCTAAATAATGTTGCGACAGCATTTTTAATATGGTATAGTATACACATAAGTTATTTATAATAATTCTAAATAAGGAAGTGGTTTCATGGTACAGATAACTGAAAAGAACAAAGTCATTGAATCATTGAACAAGCAGTTGGCGAACCATATCGTTTTATGGGGCAAACTTCATAACTTCCATTGGTATGTTAAAGGTGCACATTTCTTTTCACTGCACACGAAATTTGAAGAACTTTATGACTCGACTTCGGTCATCGTTGATGATATTGCAGAGAGAATTTTAGCCATCGGCGGACAGCCGGTCGGCAAGCTGAAAGAAGCGCTCGAAGAATCAAGCATTGATGAGGCGGAATACGGCCTGGACGATCAAGCGATGGTCGGACAGTTGATAGAAGATTATGAAGTAATCATTGCAGAACTTAGAAGTGGTGTGAAGGAAGCTGAAGATGCTGGCGACGACTCCACAGCCGACATGTACATTGCCTACATTCAGGAGATCGAAAAGAACAACTGGATGCTGCAGGCATACTTGGGAAATGATGTTTCAAAATAACAGCAGTGAAAAAGGAGGAGCAGATGCTCCTCCTTTTTAAATTGGTTCAACGAACAGATAATTTCCCAGTGAAATACTGATTTGTATTTCCTTATCTTCTTCAGCTGTGAGTGTAATCAGATCGATAGATGAATCTATGTCAGTGACTGTAATGCGGTCACCTATATTCAAGTGTTGATTTTTAAAGTATTTAAGCAGTTTTTCTTCATCGACAATCCTTGAAATGACGACTTCAGTCCCGGCTTTTGCTTCGGATATCGTAAAGGTGTAATCTTCCTGCATATCCATCAGATCGATCTTTATCGCTCCACCGTGCGGGCAGTATTCTGGATAACCCAGGTATGACTCGAGTTTATCTGCGACATCATCGCTTGTAGTATGTTCGAGCAGCTCCGCTTCAGCATGTACATCCTCTATATCAAATCCCAGTTTCTCAAATAAAAATACTTCCCACAACCGGTGCTTTCTGATGATTTCTTTCGCATACTCCGTCCCTTTGTCTGTCAGGATACTGCCTTTATAAGGGGTATATTCCACCCATTCAACTTTTACCAGACTGTTCATCATTTCGGTCACTGTCGGCGGGGAAATATCCAGCCGGTTGGACACTTCTTTGTTGGATACCCGGTTGAAGCGTCCGCCAAGCTCGAAAAGCACTTTAATATAATCTTCTTTAGTCGGGCTCAAATCATCCACCTCTTCGTTATCATAATATGCTGCATCATCAGTAAGGTGTCAACTCATATTTTATACGTGAATAATGCGTAAACTCTTCACCGCGCAGTGTCAGCATGTAATGCTCGTCGGTTTTTACGATATATCCATCCACTTCGAGCGTCTCCAGCTGGTTTTCAGTTTCAGACCGGCTGAGGTTGAAGTGTTTCGATATTTCATCCAGTGAAATCGTTTCATGTTCATCCTCGCTCATCAGCATCAGAATCATTGCATGCATGAATTCTTTTTTCTGACGGCGTTTCTTTATTTTAAGAATGATATAGCCGTCAGGCTTGAATAGAAACACTGTCATGAAAATTAAAAATGCGACAGCAGCAGTGGCACCGGACATTGACAAGTCCATATTATAGCCGATCAAATAGCCGAGTGTACTGTTTAAAACTGCAATGAAAGCAGTGAGAAATATCATATGGCTCAGCTTTTTCACAAGCAGATAAGCGGTGAGCACCGGCGCTACAAAGAAATTGATGACAAGTATGGCACCGACCGCATCAAAAGCGACGACTGCGGTCACGGATACAAGCGTCATCAGCATATAGTAGATCAGTGTCGTGCTGAAGCCGATGACATAGGCAAATTTAGGGTCGAATGTGGAGACTTTGAGCTCCTTATAGAACAGTGCGACAAAACCGGTGTTGACGATCAGTAACAGACCGAGCTGCCACAGTGCCCTCGGGATGCTGAACCCGAATATTTCTATTCTGTTGAGCGGTGCAAATAAAACTTCGCCTGCGATGACGACATCTATATCCAGATGGACGTTGTCGGCATATCTGGATATTAAGATGATTGCAATCGCAAAGAGAGCTGTAAAGACGATGCCGATCGAGGCATCATTTTTAATCAGGTTTGTCTGGTTGATCAGCTGGATGAGATAAACGGTCAGTACGCCGATCAGCGCCGCACCGATAATCAGCCATGGTGAACGGATATCCTGTGTGATGAAAAACGCAAGGACGATGCCGAGCAGTATAGTATGGCTGATGGCATCAGTCGTCATGGCCTGGTTTTTCAGAACAAGGAATACCCCCAGCACGCTGGTTGCAAGCGAGGCGATGATCAGTACGAACAGAACTTCTATCATGATGACTCACCCCGCACTTTCATAATTTGACGTGTGACCAGGCCTTTTCTGCCAAACAGCATGGATATAAGCACAAATGCGCTGAGTACCAGGATGATTGAAGGCCCTGTAGGGAAACCTGCAAATGCCGTACTGATATAAGTGCCGGTGAATGCCGCAGCCGCACCTGCCAGTCCGGCGATGAGGGTGACGATATTAAACCGGTTGGACCACATCAGGCCGATGACGCCGGGTGCGATTAAAAGATTAACGATCAATATTGCACCGACAGCTTTTAAACCGACAGCAATCAATAATATGGTCATTGATAAAACAAGAAAATTGATCAGGGACGGGTTGATACCGACAGTCGAACTGTAAATGGGATCAAAAGTATAAATCCGTATCTGATGATAAAAGATGATGAATAATAAAAGACTGATGACTGAAGCGATCAGTATCAGATAAACGTCCAACCGCAGCATATATGCGGCCTGCCCGAATATATAATCATCGATGCCCTGCGTATTATGGAATGAAGGGTTGCCCTGGACGAAGCTTTTAAGTGCCATTCCTAACCCGAAAAAAGATGACAGAATCAACGCAAGTGCACCGTCCAGAGTGATTTTTGAATGACTGGTGATCGCCTGGATGAAGAAAAACGCAATGACACCAAAAATGACGGCACCGATTGTCAGCGACAGTGTATCTGTGACACCGACAATCATAAAGGCGAGGATGATTCCGGGAAATGTCGCGTGACCGATGGCGTCACCGATCAGACTCTGCCCCTTGATGACACTGACAGTCCCGATGATTCCACTCGCAAAAGACAGCAGCGTTGTACCGATGGCGACAATTAGAAATGTATAACTTGTCAATAGTTCCATTATCTCACCGCACTGACTTCGTTGTATGCTTTATCGATATTTTCTTCCGTCCATACTTCACTGATTTTCCCGCCTGCGAAGATGGTTTTATTCATGATGATGACATGGTCAAAGTATTCTTTTACCGTGTCCAGATTATGGTGGACGACCAAAAATGTCTTGCCCTCTTGCTGCAGGGATTTGATTGTTTTGATGATCAGTTTTTCCGTTGTAATATCGATGCCCTGAAGTGGTTCGTCCATAATATAGATGTCAGCGTCCTGGCAGATTGCGCGGGCGAGAAAGACACGCTGGCGCTGGCCGCCGGAAAGCTCGCTGATCTGACGGTTTCTGAATGCTTCCATCTTCATTTCCCTGAGAGCGGACATGGCAATTTTATGATCATTCTTATTCGGGCGTTTGATCCATCCTTTATGCACATATCTGCCCATCAGCACTACATCGAGCACCGTAGTCGGAAACTCCCAGTTCACTTCCCCCTTTTGAGGTACGTAGGCAACATCCTTCAATGCTTTTTTACTTTTTGAACCGTTAATCTGGATTTCGCCGGATACCGGTTTTATCAACTGCATAATCGACTTGATCAGCGTCGATTTGCCGGCCCCGTTCGGACCGACGATTGCTGTGATGCTGTTTTTCTGCAGCGTCATGTTGAGATGCCATATTGCCGGCTTCTCATCATAGGCAACGATCAGATCTTTTACTTTTATAATATCTTCAGTCATAACAGAGCTCCTATTTTAAATTGTCGACGATCAGGTCGATATTGTGTTTATACATACTGATGTACGTGTCGCCGGGTTCGCCGCGGGGTGCGAGCGAGTCGGACAGCAGCGTCTGATTTTCTCCGCTGATGATTTCCACTTCGACACCTTCTGATGCAACGATTTCCTGCAGACGCTTCATACGGTCAGGATTTGTTGTGGATTCGAGAAATATCGCGTTGATATCACGTTCGGCAATCAGCGCTGCCGTATTTTGAATCTGGTTGTTCGATACTTCAGAGTCGGTGGAGAAACCCTGCGGTGCATGTACATCTATATCATAGCTTGCAGCCATATAGCCGAATGCGTCATGGGGCGTAATCAGAATACGTGATTCCCGGGGCACTTCTGCGATGCGTTCCGACACATAATCATCCAGCTCATCCAGTTCCTTAAAATAAGCATCCAGATTATCCTGATAGGCTTTTTCGCCGTCCGGGTTCATCTCTGTCAGTATATTAAATACGTTTGTCATGGCTTCCTTGTACAGATCTATATTGAACCAGAAATGCGGATCGACTTCAGCACTGCCTTCCTCTTCCATCGTTTCAAGGGATGAAGTATCAAGGTCATCAGCGACAGGTATGCCTGTCTCAAGCAGATCTATCATGCGGCCTTCAAAGTTCAATCCCTGGTATAAAATAAAATCCGATTCATTTATCTTTCTCAGGTCACTGGCTTTCGGCTGGTATACATGAGGATCTTCGCCGGCAGGGATGATGAGTTCAATATTGAAATAATCGACATCTTCTTCAAGTACAGACACCATGTCATATAAAAAAGTTGTTGTGACAGCAATCTGGGTTCTGTCATCCGTTTCGGCACTGTCACTCTGAGCGCCGCATGCTGTCAGAAATACAGCTGAAACTACGATGAATAATAGCATTTTTCTCATCAGTAAACCTCTTTCCAGTGAATGAATATATCAGTCAATTTAACGTTTAGGATACCCTAAATATTAAATTTAGTCAACTCTAAAAAACGGCTGCAGCGGTATGCCATCCGCTGCAGCCGTTTAAAGATATATCGGTTTAATCGTCTTTTCTGATGTTATACTTCCATGCTTTATCCTTATCCATCATTTTGATTGCTGCATATATCAGAATGAACTGAATCGCAATGATCGGTATGCCCATCATTCCCGAGATGACCTCGAGAGGGGCGAGTCCGCCGATCTGCATGAGCGTCAGTGCAAGCACAGTGATGATTAAAGATACGAGAATACGTACAAATTTGGACGGATCCTGCTCACTCATATCATTTTTACTTGTGTAGGCTGCAATGGTAAATGTCGTCGAATCCAAAGTTGTCGTCAGGAATATTAATGCGATAATGATGAACAGTACCATTACGATGCCCGATAAAGGCAGAGTTTCCAAAATGTCCGGAATGATTGAAACCGGGTCATTTTCAGCTGAAAGCGAAAGAGCATCAAGCTGGCCGTTCAGCTGACGGTGTACGCCGATGCCGCCAAGTACGCCTGTAGCAATCCATGAAAGAGCGGTCGGTGCGACCAGATAAGTAAGAATCATTTCTTTTACAGTCCGGCCTCTTGATATTCTTGCGGCAAAAAGGCTGTGCAGCATTGCCCAAGTGGCATTATAGGCAAACCAGAAAACCAGATGGTTTTTAATGAAGGCCGTCTGTTCGACTACAGTTGATTCAGTGAAGAATGAAAAAGTTAAATAATTGGATAACAGATGACCGACTGTATCAGTAAAGAAATCCATGATAAATATTCCCGGGCCGACAATCAGTACAAAAACTGCAAAAGCACCGGCCATGTACATGTTCATCACACTCAGGCGCTTTATACCTTTGTCAATTCCCACATACGCACTGATTGAAAATAAAATGACCCAGATGACAGTGACAATCAGAGTCATGGTAAATGTCACTTCGGTATTTAACAGTGATGCCAGGTTGGAAGTGATGATCGGCGTACCGAGTCCGAGCGTTACCGCTGCACCGGATAAAATACTGACCAGAAATAAAATATCCAGCAGTGTACCGCCGATGCCGTCAGTGAATTTATCACCGAACAATACTCTTGTCGCTTCCGAAATACGCATTTTCGGTTTCTTCTTTACATGAATGATATAGGCGATTGCCGGTGCCGCCATGACAAATATTGAAAACGTCTGGAAGCTCCAGATGAACATGGAATAGGAGTTTCCCCACAACATCGCCTCTGGACCGCCCGCTTCAATACCGACAGGCGGATTGTTGGCAATCTCCGTCCACTGGATCATGCCTGTCCTCATAATTGTCGAACCAAGGCCCATGGCAATCAGCAGACAGGAGTATTGGAACAAAGTAAAATCAGGTTTTTCGGCCGGATCGCCCAAAACAACTTTTCCGTATTTTGAAAAAGAAAGGTACAACCCGATAATAAGTAAAATATTTGCATACCAGATGTATCCCCAGCCAAAATTGGTCACAATTGCATCGAATATCTGGTTGAGTAATTCAAGTGATTCCGATTCATATAACGCAAAGGGGATACTAATGATCAAAATAATGATGACTGCCGGAATCAGAATCCTTTTATCTATCAGGTTCCAGCGATTACTATTTCCATTCACATTCTACACATCCTCTGTATATGAAATTCACATATAAGTGTAACATAAAAAGCACGCCAGAATAAGCGTGCTTTCACAGCAAATCATTTTTCCAACAGTGCTTCTTCTTCATCCCGTGAATGAATTTCGTTCACGATGATGATCGAACTTGAAAAATCAACAAGTTTCTGGAAATCCTTCTCCTCATTTTCAAGTTCTTTCTTCATCAGGTCAACAATGATTTTCATCAGATCATGGTCACGGATCAAATGCTGAACTTTGTCGTGAAGATCCGGATTTTTCTTGACTGCCAGTGTGTAAAGGCCGCCTTTTTCCTCTTCGGTGTCGGCATGGACGATGATTTTACCTTCTACGAATTCTATGAATGAAGTGATTTCTTCGGTCAAATTTTCATATTTTTCCTTGGCAAGCAACTCCCTCATGCCTTCAATTCTTTCTTTCGCACCGCCAAGTCCTGCGTCATGAATTGCCTTGTGGGAATCGAATTTCTTTAAAGCCGGTCCTACCATTTTAAAATCCCCTCTCTCAGTCTTCTTTTGGTAATGGGTTTGTCGCCCACATTTCAGTATTTTTAACAAATGTACGCGGATGAATCTTTAAATTGTTCACGATGATATCTGCAATATCTTCAGGCTGGGTCATGGAGTCTTCCTGCAGGCTGTTGTTGCCGATCAGAGCAGTATTTACCGCAGAAGGTGTCAAATAGGACATCCGTATATTATGTGGTCTCATTTCCTTGAGGAGACCTTCGGTCATTCCGATGACAGCGAACTTTGTTGCAGAGTACAGAGAGCCGCCCGGACCTGAACGCAGTCCTGAGACTGAAGCGATGTTGACAACATCCCCGCTGTCCTGTTCCACCATCGATGGCAGGACGGCTTTTAACATATGATACATTCCGAAGACGTTTACCTGCATCATCTTTTCAAAATTTTCCGTTGTGGACTCTAAAAAAGGTCCACTGCCCATCATGCCGGCATTATTGACCAAAATATCAATTGAACCGAAATCTGTGGAAATCTTTGATACAGCTGCTTTGACATCTGCCTCATCGGCAACATCCGCTTTTACGGACATGATTTTCACACCGGTGCCTGAAAGTTCTTTTTCAGCAGTGCCCAGTGCGTTCTGATCCCGTCCAATGATTGCGACATTCACGCCTTCATTGGCAAGGCCTAAAGCAGTATGGTAGCCGATGCCCCGGCTGCCGCCTGTAACAATTGCATTTTTACCTTGTAAACTTTGCATATAAACGCTCCTATCATTATTTACTGTCATTGTATCAAAGGGCGGCCTATCAATCATTGATAAAGCATTTGTATTTATATAAAATAAAATTAACAGGATATAGACAATGACGGGGGAGATAATAAGATGGAGAAGTGGCTGGAAGCTGCACAGGAATATGACAGAAAAGACACTATTCAGAAATACAGACAGGAATTTTATCTCGGAGAAAATATACATTATATGGACGGAAACTCTCTCGGTCTGATGAGCAGGCGTGCCGAGCAGTCGGTGCTGGATGTTTTGAATGACTGGAAGACGCTCGCAATCGAGGGGTGGACAGGCGGGGAAAGACCGTGGTTTTATATGTCGGAAGAGATTGGCGGATACATGGCATCGCTCATCAATGCAGATAAGGAAAATGTGCTGGCCACAAATTCAACGACGACGAATATCCACCAGACGGTCAGAACGCTTTATCAGCCGACAGAATCGAGAAATAAAATTTTAGTGGATGAGCTGAACTTTCCGTCAGATATATATGCGGTACAGGCTGTCCTTGATGATCACGGAAATCCGGACAGCATGCTGAAAGCGAAAAGCCGCGACGGTCATACTTTAAAAACTGAAGACATCATTGGCCTTATGGATGAATCAGTCGCCCTCATACTGCTGCCGGCAGTTTTATACAGAAGCGGACAGGTTCTGGATATGGAGAAATTGACGGAAGCGGCACACGAAAAAGGAATCATCATCGGTTTTGACTTATGTCATTCAATCGGTGCAATTCCCCATCATCTGGAGGAGTGGGATGTCGACTTTGCCGTATGGTGCACTTATAAGCATTTAAACGGCGGGCCGGGTTCTGTTGCCGGTCTGTATGTCCACCCGAGACACCACCATCTGGGAGTATCCCTGAAAGGCTGGTTTGGAAATGATAAAGAAAGCCAGTTCGACATGAATCACGAATTTGACGCAGCAGCGGATATCAGCCAATATCAGATCGGCACGCCGCACATCCTGTCCATGGCGCCGCTGCTCGGGGCACTTTCTTTATTCAACGAAGCGGGAATGGATGAAATCAGAAACAAGTCACTCAACCTTACTGATTTCATGCTGGAAATACTGGATGCGGAATTCAAAGAGTATGATATGGAAGTGGTGACACCGCGCGGTCATGAAGAACGCGGCGGCCATATACTGATCGGCCACAAACATGCAGCGGGCATCAATGCCGCCTTAAAAGCAAAAGGTGTCATACCTGACTTCAGGGCACCGAGCTATGTACGTATTGCACCGGTTGCACTTTATAATACTTTTGAAGATGTTTATCATACGATGAAAATTTTAAAAGAAATCATGGAAACGAAAGAATATGAAGACTTTGATAATAAGCGGGGTGTGATCGCATAATGTGGATCGATATTACCCAGACACTGACGAATGACATTGCACACTGGCCGGAGGACACCCCTTTCAATTACGAAGTGCCGGTGACTAAAAAGGATACAGGTTCCGTCAATATTGGAAAGATTACAACGAGCACACATATAGGGACGCACATTGATGCACCTTTCCATTTTGATGATGAAGGGGAAACAGTTGATTCATTGGATATCGGCCGTTATATCGGAGAAGCAACGATAATAGAAGTGTATGATCAGGAAGAAATTACAGAAGCTGTGCTTTCAGAATACGATATTAAAGGGACTATTCTGCTTGTGAAAACGCAGCGTACTTATAAGCCGGGTATTTTTCCAGAAAAAGTCCCTGTCCTGAATGAAGAAGCGGCTGGATATATTGCCAGTCTCGGCATCAAGTTATTTGGCATTGATGTTCCATCCGTCGATGATATTGATTCCAAAGATTTAAAGATTCACCATACACTTTATGACAACGATATCATGATCATAGAAAATGTAGTATTGAGTGAAGCGCCGGGCGGTTATTATGACTTTATCGCTTTGCCGCTTAAAATAGAAGGTGCAGACGGCTCGCCGGTGAGGGCTGCCGTCAGAAAAAGGGGGAGCTTGAATGGCTGAGTATCAGGATAAGACTTTGAGCGGGGAAAGTGTTAAGACAGACTTTCAAAAAGATATGACGTACGGGGAATATTTGTCGCTGGAGCAGATATTGACTGCGCAGAATCCATTGTCGGATGAACACGATGAGCAATTGTTCATCATCATCCACCATGTATCGGAACTGTGGATGAAGCTGATGATTCATGAACTGAATTCAGCTATAGAAGATATCAGCAAAGATGAATTCAGGGTCGCTTTCAAAAAGCTGGCAAGGGTGGCGAATGCGCAGAACCAGATCATTTCTTCATGGGACGTGCTGTCAACATTGACGCCGAGCGATTATTTGAAATTCAGGGATATACTGGCGAATGCCTCAGGTTTCCAGTCATATCAGAACCGTATGATGGAATACTGTCTTGGATTCAAGACGACTCATGCATTGAAAATATATGAGAAAGATCCGGAAGTGTATACGCGTCTGAAGGAGCAGCTGGAAAAACCAAGCATATATGACGAAACGATCAAGGCGGTACACCGGGCAGGGTTTGATATTGATGAAGCGGTCCTGAACCGTGATGTTACACAGGATTATGAACCGAATGACTCTGTGAAAGAGGCATTCAAACAGATATATCTTAACTCTGACGAGCATTTTGAATTGTATGAACTGCTGGAGAAGCTGGTGGACATAGAAGACAGGTACAGCCAGTGGCGATTCCGGCATATGAAGACTGTACAGCGGATCATCGGCTTCAAAACAGGTACGGGCGGCAGTTCAGGGGTGAATTATTTAAAAAGAGTGATAGACAAATATTTTTTCAAGGAACTGTGGGATTTACGCACAGAATTATAATGAGGAGGAAGAGCCGTGGCAGAGTTTGGGCAGACAAACATTTTTGATGATGTCATTAAAGAGGATGAAACGTTTGTAATCGTTGTGCAGGAAATCATCGATGAACCGGGCGGGCTTCAAAAAAGGGTGCTGCGTGAGTACCCGAGTCTCAATATGGATCAGATGAAAAACCTGTTCGGGCATCTGAAAGATTTTTATATGGAAGAAGAACTGTCTGAAACAGGCAAGTATTTTGATATTACAGTATATACCAATGAAGATTATGCAGGGGAAAATATTTATGCACACATCAAAAGATACAGAAACAGCAAGGACTGGACAGCCACTACAAAATAAAAGCCGGTTTCCGGCTGGAGCAAACTTGTATCTGCTTATTCAATATTAATATTTACCTGATATTTACAAAGACATAACATGTTGTAAAGATAGAATAATTTGTTAGTCAGAGGAATAATACTTATAATAGAAGTGTATACATAAGTATACTTAAAAATTATACGAAGTGAATCGGAGGATGTTCAAATGAGAATTATTGTAGCTGGAGGAGACGGTTTCTGCGGATGGCCGACTGCACTCTATTTATCTGAAAAAGGTCATGAAGTTACTATAGTAGATAACCTAGTTAGAAGAGAGTATGACAAAGAGCTTAATTCTAACTCAGTTACACCTATTGCATCACTGGAAGACCGTGTTGCAAAATGGAAGGAATTGACTGGAAAGGAAATCAAGGTTTACGAAGGTGATTTAAACCATTATGACTTCCTGAGCCTTGTATTCAAGCAGGAAAGACCTGAAGCATTTGTTCATTTTGCGGAACAGCGTTCAGCACCATACTCCATGATAGACAGAGAGCACGCAGTATATACACACGAGAACAATGTTATTGGAAACTTGAATGTGCTGTATGCCATCAAGGAATTTGAACCGGACTGCCACTTGATCAAATTGGGCACAATGGGTGAATACGGACAGCCTAACATCGATATCGAAGAAGGGTATATCGAAGTTGAACATAAAGGAAGAAAAGATGTTCTTCCATTCCCTAAACAGCCGGGTTCTTTCTACCACCTGACAAAAGTGCATGACACGGACAATATCATGTTCGCATGTAAAATCTGGGGCATCCGTGCTACAGACTTAAACCAGGGTGTCGTCTATGGTCTGAATACGGAAGAAACATTGAAAGACCCTGTGCTTGTAAACCGTTTGGATTATGATGCGATTTTCGGTACCGCTCTGAACCGTTTCCTCACTCAGGCTGCAATCGGACATGATATTACAGTATACGGCTCAGGCGGCCAGACAAGAGGCTACCTTAATATTAAAGATACTGTCCGCTGTGTTGAAATTGCGGCTGAAAACCCTGCAGACCGCGGTGAATTCAGAGTGTTCAACCAGTTTACAGAGTCATTCTCGGTTCTGGAACTTGCACAAAAAATTCAGAGTGTTGCAAAGGGCCTTGATATAGACGTGGAAGTTTCAAATGTCGAAAACCCGCGTGTTGAAAAAGAGGAGCATTACTATAATGCGGTCAATACAGCATTGATTGATCTGGGTCTCGAACCCCATCTTCTGACTGATGAAGTGCTTGAAGAGATACTTACGTATTCACTGCAGCATAAAGACAGAATCATCGTTGATAATGTGCTGCCGAAAGTGACCTGGAAATAAGAGTTTAGAAATGTGGAGGCAGTAACGGATGAAGATTGCGATTGTAACAGAAACATTTTTACCGTCAACCGACGGTATAGTAACAAGGCTTAAAAAGGCAATCGAATACTTTTTAGGTGAAGGCCATGAAGTGCTCGTCATCGCACCGGACCTTGGTGTGACGGAGTACAAAGGAGCGAAAGTGATTGGTATAAAACCAGTCACTTTCCCTTTTTACAGGTATAGAAAATGGGGTTTCCCATCACGTAAAGTGCATCATGAGCTGAAGAAATTTGAACCGGATGTCGTCCATGCAGTGAACCCGGTGCTCCTCGCGACGAGTGCTGTTACAGCAGCCAGGAAGCTGGATGTCCCGCTCGTTTCTTCCTATCATACTCATTTGCCCAAGTATTTGGATTTTTATAAAATATATAAGCCGGCCAAACCATTGTTATGGTGGTATATCAGAAGGCAGCATAAAAATGCGGATATCAATCTGGTGACTTCAGAAACGATAAAGAAAGAACTCGATCAGGAAGGTATCGAACGTCTCTCTGTCATCCCCCGTGGCGTCGACGTTGAAAAGCGCCATCCAAAATTCAAAGATGCAGATATGAGAGCGCGTCTGACGAATGGTAAGCAAGAGAATAAACTTCTCGTATTCATCGGAAGGCTGGCAATTGAAAAAGAAATACATAAACTTTTACCGATGCTTGAAAAACGGACTGATATCAGTCTCGCCATCATCGGTGACGGTCCTGCAAGAGATGAACTTGAAAAAGTTTTCGAAGGCACAGGGACGGTGTTCACCGGCTTCCTGCACGGTGAAGAGTTGTCAAAAGCCTATGCATCCAGCGATGCTTTTATTTTCCCAAGCATCTCGGAAACACTGGGGCTGGTCATTTTGGAAGGCATGGCGTCAGGGCTGCCGATCATCGCAGCCAAAAGCGGCCCGACCATGGAGCAGGTTTCACATGAAGTAAATGGCATGCTGTATGAAAATGAAGACCTGGACAGTCTGTTGGATGCAGTCGAGGTCATCGATGAAACAGAGAAGTTCAGAGCAATAAAAGAAGAGGCCAGAAAAGAAGCGCTGAAGTTTTCATGGGACAACGCCTCCAAAAGATTGCTGGATTACTATAAAGATGCAAGAGACCACCATTCGGTGGGCAGAAGTTAACAGTCAATAACTGTAAAGGAGTGATTTTATGAGAATGGTGGACATTATTGCGAAAAAACGTGATAACGAGCCGCTGACGAAAGAAGAAATTGAATTCTTTGTCGAAGGATATACGAATGATGAAATTCCGGATTATCAAGTTTCAAGTATTATGATGGCTATTTTCTTCAATGATATGAATGATGAGGAAAGAGCCGATTTGACGATGGCGATGGTGGCTTCCGGTGACCAGATAGATCTGTCTGAGATTGACGGTGTGAAAGTGGATAAGCATTCCACCGGCGGTGTCGGCGATACAACAACGCTTGTCCTTGCACCGCTTGTTGCGGCACTGGATGTTCCGGTCGCAAAAATGAGCGGACGCGGACTCGGTCACACAGGTGGAACGATTGATAAATTGGAAACGGTGAAAGGTTTCCATGTTGAAATTACAGAACAGGATTTCATAGATATCGTAAACCGTGACAAAGTGGCGGTAATCGGACAGTCCGGCAACTTGACACCTGCAGATAAAAAGCTCTATGCGCTCAGAGATGTGACGGCAACTGTGAACTCGATCCCGCTGATTGCGAGTTCGATTATGAGTAAAAAAATTGCAGCCGGTGCCGATGCGATCGTTCTTGACGTGAAAGTCGGAGACGGTGCGTTTATGAAAACGACGGAAGATGCGACAGAACTCGCGACTGCGATGGTGTCCATCGGCAACAATGTGGGACGTAACACCATGGCAATCATTTCAAGCATGGAAGAGCCGCTTGGCAGAGCAATCGGTAATGCACTTGAAGTGAAAGAGGCGATTGAAACGCTTAAAGGAGAAGGTCCGGAAGATCTGACTGAACTGAGTCTTGAACTGGGCAGCCAGATGGTCGTCCTCGGAGGCAAAGCTGAAACACTCGAAGAGGCACGTACCAAGCTCCGGGGAGTAATAGATGATGGCAGTGCCCTGGAGAAATTTAAAGTGTTTCTGAAAAATCAGGGCGGCGATGTGTCGATGGTCGACGATCTGGATAAATTGCCTCAGGCGAAGTATACATTTGAAGTAGAGGCAGAGAAGTCCGGATTTGTCGAGCGGATCGGTTCTGAGGCGATGGGTGTCGCTTCAAGCATGCTGGGTGCCGGCCGACAGACTAAAGAAGATGTCATTGATCTTGCCGTCGGTCTGATGCTCAATAAAAAAGTGGGAGACCGTGTCGAAGCCGGAGAATCTCTTGTTACGATCTACAGTAATAGTGAAGATGTCGAAGCGGTCAAACAAAAAATACTCGAAAATTATAAGATTGGTGACAATGAGACGAATATAGAACTGATTCGAAAAGTGATCACTGAATAATTAATGAGGAGCTAAACTATGATTGAAAAATGGATACCTCAATATGACAAATTGAACCCGTCGGAACAGCAGCATCTGGATGAATCATTCAAAGCGCTGGATATTGGACATGTTGAAAAAGTATATGAAGAAACATTTGTAAACCCGAAAACGATTGATGTGGAAAAGATAGAAGAAATCGGGTACGTATCCGCCGATGATATAGAAAATTTCCAGCAGGAGCAATTAAGGGAAAGAGCAGAAAGCGCCATCTATAAAGGGGAGTTTGCCGTTCTCCTGATGGCCGGCGGACAGGGCACACGTCTTCAGCATCCCGGCCCAAAGGGGACTTTCTCTTTTGACGGCGTGTCATTATTCGAACTGCAGGCAAGGCAATTAAAACGGTATATCACATCGGAAAGTGCGCCGGTACATTGGTATATCATGACAAGTGACATCAATCATGATGAAACGTTAAGTTTTTTCAAAGAAAATCAATACTTCGACCTGCCGAAAGAAAACATCCACTTTTTCAAACAGGAACATTTTCCGCCGGTAAAAAAAGATAAAACTTTACTGCTGACACCGGAAAAAGACATCATGCTGACGCCAAATGGCAACGGCGGCATTTTCGCTTCATTATACAACTCGGGTATGCTCGATGATATGAAGAACCGCGGAGTCAAACACGTCTTCATGAACAATGTGGATAATGCGGTTGTTAAAGTGCTGGATACTCTGCTCATGGGACTGCATCTGGAAGAGGACAATGAAATCACTTCCAAATCCATCGTCCCGAAACCGGGGGAAAGTGTCGGCCGTCTGAGTCTGGTCGACGGTGTCAAGGCCGTGGTCGAGTATACGGAACTGCCGGAAGGTACGGACAGGCAGTTTTTAAACGGTAACATTGGGATTCACGTATTTTCGACAGATTTTCTGGATACTGTGGGTAAAGCTGAAATGCCATATCATCTGGCATTGAAGAACCTCGACTTTTTAGATGATGATTTAAATGAAGTGAAAGAAGAAGTACTGAAGTTCGAGAAATTTTATTTTGATGCATTCAAATATGCTGAAAAGCATAATACACTTCAGGTGGACAGAAAAGGTGAATTCTCTCCACTGAAAAATAAGGAAGGCAAGGACAGTGTAGAAACAGCATATCAGGATTTGAAATCTGAAGGATTGATTTAATGACTAAAAATGACGGGACCGTAAATCAGGCAACAGAAAATAAAGAGACGAAATTAGAACGCTCACTGCGCGGTATAATCCCGTTATCTTTCGGCGAAGAAGTCGGCAACAGTGTCAGTCACGGTGTGGCTGCCCTGATCTTCATCTTCCTGCTGCCTTTTACGTCGGTTTACATGTATATAGACGGCGGCGTCGAGTATGCAGTCGGAGGTTCGATATATGTCATCAGTATTCTCCTGATGTTTCTGACTTCGACTTTGTATCATTCGATGACGCATAACACGAAGCATAAATATATTATGCGGCTCTTGGACCACAGTTTCATATATATTGCCATTGCTGGCACGTACACCCCGATTGCCATTTCTGTCATAGGCGGCTTTTGGGGCATGACTGCATTACTTATTCAATGGATTGCAGCTGTTCTCGGCATTCTTTATAAAGTGCTGAGCCCAAAAGTCAGCTCCAAAGTCAGCATGATAGTTTATCTGGTGATGGGCTGGATGGCTGTCATATTCGCACCGATCATCATCAGGGAAACCAGCTGGATCTTCATCGCACTCATCCTGCTTGGCGGAATCAGCTATACAGTCGGCGCATGGTTTTATTCTCAAAAGGAAAGAAATTACTTCCATATGATCTGGCATTTCTTTATAATCATTGCAAGTGGATTACATTACGCTGCCATCGTATTTTATATTTAATGCAGAATAAACTTCACTTTTTATATCAGTTTGTTAAGATGAACCTTGGGTCAAAAATTTTATGGAGTTGATTTGATGAAGATTGTCTTTTATGGTGCGGGAAACATGGCAAGTGCTATTTTTATCGGCATGATCGAGAATTGTGTCGTAGCGCCTTCGGATATTTACTTGACGAGTAGAAGCATGCAGGAAAAAATAATGTTTTTCAAAGAAAATCTGGGTGTCAATGTATCATATGATGATCAGGATTTATTAAAAGATGCAGATTATGTGATACTTGCGAGCAAGCCGCAGAGCTTTCCTTCTGTTGCAGACAGAATACGGCCATACCTTGAACCTGAGACAAAAGTCGTATCAGTCATGGCGGGTACCCAGATAAAGACGATACGCCGTGAGCTTAAAACTGAAAATCCAATAGCGAGAATAATGCCGAATACAAACGCGATGGTACAGCATTCAGTGAACGGTATATCATATTCCGGTAACTTTACTGACAGAGATGAACTGATAGAGCTGATGGAAAGTTTCGGTACTACAGTGACTGTGGAAGAAGATGAAATGCATAATATAACAGCGGCAACCGGTTCAGGGTCTGCGTTTCTCTACTATATATATGAAATGTATGCGGAAAGCCTGATGGAACTCGGCTTTGATGAGGAAGAAGCGATGTTCCTCACCCGTAATCTAGTAATCGGGGCAGGCAAAATGGTTGAGGATTCAGAACTGTCATTCAGTGATCTGCGTAAAAATATTACATCGAAACATGGTACGACTGAAGCCGGTCTGGATGCCCTTGATGGAGATGGACTAAAGAGAATACTGATTAAAACGTTGAACGCTGCGGCCAGCCGCAGTGAAGAACTGAGTAAAGACGACGAGTGATATTGAAATACTTCATATTATATTAATATAATATGAAGTATTTTTTAAAGGGGATGATGGTTTGAAGACTTTATACAGAAATGGAAAGATATACAGTATGAACTCGGAAGGTGAGACTTTCGGGAATATAGTTGTGGAAGACGGAATCATTACAGAAGTGGATGCAGTGGATGCTGAAGCGGATGAAATCATCGATCTGAAAGGCAGTACGATGCTGCCGGGGTTGAATGATACTCATATGCACCTGGTGATGCTGGGTAAAAAATTGAAGTCACTTGTTTTATATGATGAAAATGATATTGATCATGTAAAAGAATTGATTGGAAATCATCGCTCCGGCAGAGAGTGGGACTTGATTCTCGGCTATGATGAAAATAATTTTGAAAACAGCTACAGGCTGAAACGTGCCGAACTGGATGAATTGACGGATAAACCGACAATCGTTGCGCGAGTGTGCCAGCATGCTGGAATAGTGAATACTAAAGCGCTGGAAAAACTCGGTATTGATAAACATGTTGAAAATCCTGAAGGCGGCTCTTATGAAAAAGACGAAAACGGAGAACTGACGGGCTGGGTATATGATACGGCGTTCGATCAGTTCAGAGCAGCCCAGGTGGATGATACGATAGAAACGGTCAGTGATGATATCACACAGGCGGTGAAGTATTTATACACCCTGGGTGTGACAGGTGTCCACACTGAAGATATGGCAGCATACGGTCCTAACGATGTGCCGCTCAATGCCTATTTGAATACGATCGGTAAAGATCAGCTTAAGTTCAGGGTGAATCTGTTGAGGCATGCAGCGGTCTATGAAGAAATGATAGCCAAAGATCCGGAATTTAAAAAAGACTGGGTCGAAAAAGATGCGATGAAAATTTTTGCCGACGGTGCATTCGGCGGACGGACAGCCCTGATGAAAGAACCTTATGAGGGCACTGATGATACAGGACTGCAAATACATACCAGAGAAAATTTAGAGAAACTGGTTAAAAAAGCAAGAGAGCACGGAGATGCCGTTGCCGTTCATGTAATAGGCGACCGGGCAACGGAACTCGTACTCGATGTAATAGAGAGGCATCCTGTTAAAAAAGGGCAGCATGACAGATTGATACATGTCAGTCTTCTTGATGAAGAGATGATGGACAGGATGGCAGAACTTGATGTCATATGTGATATACAGCCGACATTTTTGACTTCCGATATGCCGTGGGTGGAAGACTATATCGGTAAAGAAAGAGCGGAGCGTCTGTACAATTTCAGAACAATGCTTGATAAAGGGCTCCTTCTCGGCGGCGGTTCGGACGCTCCGATCGAAGATGTCAATCCGCTCAAGGGCGTTCATGCACTGGTTACACGGCATGGGAAAACCGGAGTCTATAACGAAGATGAAACAATCAGTGTCTTTGAAGCATTGCAGATGTATACTAAAAATGCGGCTGAAATCGTCCACCGCGGTGACAGGTCCGGACTGATCAAAAAGGGATACAAGGCAGACTTTGCGGTATTCGACAGAGATGTATTGAATGTCGAACCGGATGAGTTATTGGAAGCAGAAGTATTATATACAATAATAGATGGTGAAGTGGTTTATCAAAAAGGAGGAATATAGGTGACATTAAAAATCGGTATTTTTGGAGCAGGACATGGCGGTGTGACTGCCGCGGCAGATTTGACTAAGATGGGACATGAAGTGACTTTATACCAATCTGCAGAATCACAAAGGAACCTGGATAAAATCAGTGAGAACAATGAAATCATTTTAAATGGTGAAGCGGTTAAAATCCATTCTTTTACGAGAGATGTTAAAGAAGCGGTCAGCGGGCAGAATGTTTTGATGCTGGCAATTCCCGCACCGGCTGTCGAAAAAGTGACTGAAAATCTCGCCCCGCATCTGGAGGACGGTCAGCATATATACATTAACAGTGCAAGCGCCATGTGCAGCATCAGATTACGCAATGTACTTCAGAAGCTGGGCATAGAAAAAGATGTCAAAGTGGGTGAATCCATGTCACTCACATATGCATCCAGATACAATGCAGAAACAAATGAAGCGAACCTGATCGGCTACAATCAGCATAATCTGTTTGCAGCATATCCGGCCAAAGATACAGATGAAATGCTGGAAGTATTAAGTGAAATGTATGATTTTGTAAAAGCGGACACGATCATTGAAGTGACATTGAATAACGGCAACCCTGAAAGCCATCCCGGCCCTTCTATTTTAAATGCGGGACGTATCGACTATGCAGGCGATTCTTTTTATTTATATAAAGAGGGTATCACTGAGCATACGGTGAATGTCGTCCATAAAATTGATGAGGAACGCCAGGAAATATGCAGAGTGCTGGGGTACGAGGCTGTAGATAAGTCTTCCCGCAGCGAGAGAAGCGGTTATTTTGAAAAAGGTAAGCCTCTTCTTGAACAATTCAACGAATCTCCAATGCTGAAAGATATACTTGGGCCGACTGATCTGGAAAACCGTTACATCACTGAAGATGTGGAGAGCGGGCTTGTACTGTGGGCAAGTATTGCTGATGCGGTCGGTGTCGACACGCCTGTAATGGACTCGGTTATTACACTGACGGGTGTATTGCTTGAAAGAAACTATTTTGAGATTGGATTGACTCTTGATAAGCTCGGCATCGATATAAAGGATGCGGAGGAATTAAATGAAATAATGGTCGGCCAATAAAGAAAGAGCTACGAAAGTAGCTCTTTTTCTTATGGTTATTCTTTCGTATCCTTTTTATAATATTTATCTTCTGTATGGAAAAATTCGTTGTAGAGTTCTACAATTTTTGGCGACATAATTATTACGGCAATTAAGTTAGGAAGCACTACAAAGAATAAAGTCAGATCAAGCAGAGACCATAAGAATGTTGCCCCGCCGATGGCACCGATTATGATGGAAATGATGTAGACCATTTTAATGACGCTTCCTGCCCATAGTCCAAATAGAAATTCTGCCTGTCTCGCACCGTAAAAGATAACGACCGTCACTGTCGAGAAAACGAAGAAAATCAAAGCAACGGCAATCAGCCCACTTCCAAATGCTCCGAAAGTCTCTTCAAAAGCACGTGCTGTCAATGATTCTCTGACACTGTCCTCATGAGCATCATTATGCTGCCAGACACCCGTCATCAATATTACGAGCCCAGTAATTGTACAGATGATCAGTGTATCGACCATGATTTGGATGACAGCCCAAAAAGCCTGCCGGATCGGATGATCGGTTTTTGCGGCGGCGTGGGCAATCGGAGAAGTACCGAGCCCGGCTTCGTTACTGTATATACCACGGGCAAAACCCCAGCGGATGGATTCTGCCAATACGACCCCGGCTCCTCCGCCAAGTGCAGCAGTCGGATTGAATGCTTCTGTAATTACCAGTGTTAATATTTGAGGCACCATATCGACATTTATCAGGATGATGATGGAGCCGATGATGATATAGAAAATGGCCATGATCGGAACCAAGTATGAAGTGACCTGTCCGATGCGCCTGACCCCGCCAAACACAACAATACCAGCCAGTACAGCAATGATAATACCTGTAATCAGCGGAGGCAGGGAGAATGTGGTCTGGACAGTACTTGCGACGGAGTTGCTTTGTACCATTATGCTGGGTATTAATTCTATCATCAGGAAGAAAGCATACCAGACTGCGAGAAACTTACCGATTTTCGGCCACTTGATACCTTTCTGCATATAGTACATCGGTCCGCCAACATATTCACCGATGGCATTTTTCTCACGATAATGTACACCCAGTGCTGTTTCCCCGAATTTCAAAGCCATTCCGAGAAAAGCGATCACCCACATCCAGAACAGCGCCCCGGGACCGCCTAGCATGATTGCCACAGGCACACCGACGATATTTGCAGCACCGATTGTGGATGACAGCGCTGTCGTCAATGTCTGGAAAGGTGTTATAGTTCCTTTGCCTTTAGATTTCTTACCTACTTGTCCAATCGTCTGCTGGAAAATATATAACGGTCTTCTGAACTGGAAGAACTTTAAACGAAACGTTAAGAAAACACTTGCTGTAAGAAGAGCGATGATAATCGGATAACCCCAGAGAAAGTCAGATATTGCTGTAATCGTCTCCATTTCAAACATCCCCCATATTCAATTTTAAAATCATAAGTCAAAACAAACTTAAATGACTTAAACAAATATTATAGAATATCGGAGATAAAATCAATGCTATGGTCGGAATTTTCAGAATAATAGTGAGTGATAAAAGACAAAAATACAAATTGGAAAATACCATTCAGTACAATTAATGCACCACTTCATTCATATTGCATATAAGGTGTATTATAATTGCCTACACAAACGTGGTAATTCAGTAAGTATTTCCTATTTTATGGAGTTTTCTGTTTAAAAGTGACTTTTTACGGTAAAAGAATTTATATCAACGAATAAGGAGTGTTTATATTTATGTCCAACATCGGAAGTGCATTTAATGATATGTTTTCAAACATCATTAATTTCATTCCAAGCTTAATCGCAGCATTATTATACTTAATCCTGGCCTGGATAATTGCCACGGTCATTAAGAACATTATTGTAAAAGGTCTGGGTGCACTCGGCTTTGAAGAGTGGCTGCAGAAAAAAGGTCTTGTAAGTGCCACTGAAGGCGGACAGGCTTCTGATGGTTTCATACAGACTCTTGGTAAAATTGCTTACTATCTGGTATTCATTTTATTTTTACCGGCAGTATTCTCAGCGCTTAACATGGATTCGGTAGCATCACCAATCAGTCAGATGATGACCAACATACTGAACTTCCTGCCTACATTGCTCATTGCGGCAGTACTTTTGGTTCTCGGTCTATTCATTGCCAAATTGGTGGGGACGCTGGTCCAAAATCTTCTTGCCAACATCAATGCAAGTAAATATAACAGATATGTAAACTTCGGGCAGAATAAGGACGCAGTGGATATTCCGTCTGCAACAGGTTGGATTGTTACAACGCTTATCGGTCTGTTCTTTGTAGTTGAAGCTTTAAGTGTACTGAATTTAGAAATCTTAAACACAATCGGTGCGGCAATCATTGCATATCTGCCTCTGCTACTTTCAGCGGCAATCATTTTGGCGCTTGGTTTTGTCGGAGGGAATATCATATCCTCTGTCATCGTTAAAAGTACAGGCAACCGATTCTTTGGTGAAGCTGTTAAATACCTGCTGATTATTGTTGCGGTATTTATGACATTGGATCAGTTGAACTTTGCCGAAAGCATCGTAAATGCTGCGTTCCTTCTAATTCTTGGTGCAGTTGCTGTTGCATTTGCAATATCATTCGGTATCGGCGGACGCTCTTTTGCAGAAAAACAACTTGCCAAATTTGAACGTAAAGTCAATTCGGAAGACAACAAAAATGAATAACTAAGACTTAAGTCTGAATATCCGAACATTTATCATAAAGTGTTCGGATATTTTTTAATGTTCGTATGTTGATTATGTTATGATTGTTATATTGAATTTTGTAGATAAAGGAGAAAAACGATGTTATCAACTAAAGAAGTAGAAGCGCTTCTGGGCGAGATGAATGATCCGGTTTTAAACGTACCTTTCAGCGAAACTGAGGGGGTCGTGGAAGTTAAGATCAAAGAAGAAAAAGAACACGTCAGTGTTAAACTCGCCATAGGACGCTTAGGTGGACAGGAGCAGCTGGATTTACAAATGAAGGTTGTTGATTTATTAAAAGAAAATGGTTTTGCAACAGTCGGCATCCGTTTTGAAGAGTTGGAAGATGATCTGATCAATGAGCACAGAGGCAATGAGGCATCTCCGATAGAAAGTCAATTCAGTGACGGGAAGACTGAATTCATCTCCGTTGCTTCTGGTAAAGGCGGCGTTGGTAAATCAACGGTATCGGTCAACCTTGCGGTATCACTGGCAAAGGCCGGTAAAAAGGTCGGCATCATTGATGCGGACATTTATGGTTTCAGTGTTCCTGACATGATGGGAATTGTTGATAAGCCTGCAGTCGAAGGTGAAAAGATCATTCCGGTGGAACGTTATGGCGTACAGGTGATATCCATGGCATTCTTCGTAGAAGAGAATACACCGGTAATCTGGCGCGGACCTATGCTGGGTAAAATGTTGACGAGCTTCTTTAATGAAGTTCAGTGGGGCGAATTGGACTATCTGATTCTGGACTTGCCGCCGGGTACAGGAGACGTGGCACTGGACGTACATCAGATGTTGCCGCACAGTAAAGAGATTATTGTTACAACACCACATCCGACAGCTGCATTTGTAGCAGCGCGTGCAGGTTCGATGGCATTGCACACAGACCACGAAATAATCGGTGTGGTTGAAAATATGAGTTACTTTGAAAGTGAAGTCAGCGGTCAGAAGGAATATGTATTCGGTACGGGCGGCGGAGAGAAGCTTGCTTTAGACCTCGATGTGCCTTTGCTGGGGCAGGTACCTCTTGGACAGCCGAAGTGGGATCATGATGATTTTGCACCGTCAATTTATAAAGATGATAAAATCAGTGATATTTACACAGAAATCGCCAACAGTATTATTGAAAAAAGTGAAGATGAACAAAGTAAAGAATAGTAGGAGAAAAGCTTTATGACATCAAAATATTTAGTTAAGTTTTATTTTACTACTTTACTTATTGGTACAGCCATATCTACTGTTATCAGTCTGATATTGGAATATGAAAATGTGACGAGTTATTTATTCACCGGCAACATCGGGGAATTTTTAGCCGGTCTGGTGTGGTTCATCACATTCGGATTACTCATCGCGACAATCAGCCAGGTTGCATTTTTCATCTATCTTTTTATACACCCGTTAGGTTTGGGGATATTTAAAAGTTTTTGGCCGTACATCCAATTGCTTCTTATCATATATGCCATTTTCGATTTGTTCTATTTCCGTTTTTATGAAGTCGGTGTGGAAGAAGGTTCTGTGTGGGGCTTCATGTGGATACCAATATTGATGATAGCGGTCGGTATAGTGGTCGCCCGTTATAAGAATAAGCAGGTCAAAGATACGAATATCTTCATACCTTCACTATTCTTCATGGTATTCATTACAGCTGTTACTATGATTCCCTTCATAGTTGTTGATGATACTTCCTGGATTTTCAGATCTGTTTTTGCGATTTTAGTGATGAATGCTTATCAGTTGATCAAGCTGCCGGATTATATAGAGGCTTCTGAAAAAGAAAAGAAGGAGCGGGGCAGAATCACAAAAAGTGACATTAATGAAGAAAAGCGTAAAGAACTGAGAAAAGAACGGGACAAAGAAGCTGAACGTGAAAGATTGGCAAAACAAAAGAAGAAAGACATCAGGAGCAATAATAAGAAGAAGGCAAAAGATCGTAAAAGAGGCAGTGTCAAGAAAGAAGACAGCTAATAGTACAGAAGTGAATAATAAGTTTTTGTAAAGCCGTCGTATGAAACCATGTTTCATACGGCTTTCTTATTTTACTTTGAAGTGAAAACGCATTCTGGTAAAACTACAATAAAAGATATAATTAATGTGTTGACGTTGGTTTTGAAACTTGGTATTCTTACGTAGTCGCTTTAAACAGGGACTAAAAAAGCAGCATAAATCAGCGAATATTAATTTTGTTAAACTTATATTAAATTATGATTGCAAAGATTTTAGAGCTGTGATAAGATAGTAAAGCAACACCAAAACGAGAACATTGAAAACTGAATGACAATATGTCAACGTTTAATTCCGATAAACGTTCCTATTATATAGGAACAAAAAGTTGAGGCGAACAACACAACACGCAACCGAGATACTGTCAGCAGTATCGACCGAGCTCAGAAGAGCTTTCCATTTATGGAGAGTTTGATCCTGGCTCAGGATGAACGCTGGCGGCGTGCCTAATACATGCAAGTCGAGCGCGAGATTGGGGAGCTTGCTCCCCATGATCGAGCGGCGGACGGGTGAGTAACACGTAGGCAACCTACCCATCAGACTGGGATAACCGCGGGAAACCGTGGCTAATACCGGATGACCCTTTATGACACCGGTCGTAAAGTTGAAAGGCGCTTATGGTGCCG
>NZ_FNFY01000025.1 GCF_900101075.1 Lacicoccus qingdaonensis
AAAACTCAGGGTCTTACCTACAGGATCACCTGAATGATTAATGAGACCGACTTCATGATTCCGTTTACCAATATCAATACCAAGATAGAACATATTTAACACCGCCTAAAGAAATTAATCAGATGGGGTCATCCTCTAATCTTTATAGACCTTCAGCCTCGTTAGATATGCGATAACAATGTATCATCCAGCTCATGCGAATATTTCTATAAAGACAGAGGCGTCAGTCTAAATTGCGAAGATTGGACTTCAAGGAGGAGAACGACGACCTCTATCTGATTCATAACTATTATACATCAAGAAATATATAACAATTATAGTTAGTAAAAACTAACTATCTTTAATATACGAGGAGGAAAATTTTTATGACTGCTGAAATTTTAAACGGCCGCGAAATCGCCAAAGATTATCGCGCAGGACTTGCAGAAGAAGTAGAGAATTTAAAATCTAAAGGAATCACTCCAAACTTGACTGTCGTCATCGTCGGTAATGACGGTGCTTCATTAAGTTATGTTAAATCTAAAAACAAAGCTGCTGAAAAAATCGGCATGACTTCAGGCATTGTTCATATGGAAGAAAGTGCGACTGAAGAAGAGGTGCTTGCTGAAGTTGAACGTCTGAACAATGATGACGATGTACACGGTATTCTCGTACAGGTGCCACTGCCTAAGCAGGTGGATGAAAACAAAGTACTTGAAACGATTTCACCGGAAAAAGACGTGGACGGATTCAGCCCGATCAACATCGGTCGCCTGTACACAGGTCAGCGCACATTCGTTCCATGTACGCCACTCGGCATCATGGAATTATTGAAGCACACCGGTTCGCTTGAAGGTAAAGAAGTTGCAGTCATCGGCCGCTCACACATCGTCGGCCAGCCGGTCGCTAAATTACTCACAGACCAGAACGCAACTGTGACATTGATGCACTCACGCACAAAAGACATGGTTGCTAAACTGAAAAACTTCGACGTTGTCGTTTCAGCTGTTGGCCAGCCGGGACTCGTCACCGGTTCCGACCTGAAAGAAGGCGCAGTCGTCATCGACGTGGGTAACACAATGGTAGACGGTAAACTGAAAGGTGATGTCGACTACGACTCCGCAGAAAAAGTCGCAAGCTACATCACACCAGTTCCAGGCGGTGTCGGCCCACTGACAATCACAATGGTGCTGAACAACACACTGCTCGCTGCCAAATGGAATAAAGGCATCGAATAATACATGTAAGAGGGAACCCCGGTCAGGCGACCGGGGTTTTTGTGTGGCTGGGGTGATTATTTTCGGATTTTTGTGAGTTATAGCTGTTTTTTGGGTCTTGCAGGTACTCGTGAGCACTGCGAATACCTATTAAACTTCCTGTAGGTACTCGTGAGCATGGCGAGTGCCTATTAAACTTTCTGCAGGAACTCGTGAGCACCGCGAATACCTAATAAACTTTCTGCAAGTACTCGTGAACACTGCGAGAGTCAAGTCCATAATTATGTGTAATAAGGATTATAGTACATGTATGCCGTTACCTAATATGTGAGGTGTTCCCTCCCCAGCCATGGCTGGGGAGGGAAATTTTTCACTTCGGTCTCTAGTCGTTGGCTTGGAATAATTTTCGTCTCGGTGATTGAAATTCTTCGTCAATATCAATCAGTACTGAACCAATGAGTCGGACAGCGGATGCCAAGTTAGGGAAGATATTGATGACTTTTTCACGCCGGCGGACCTCTTTATTGACTCTTTCCAAGCTGTTTGAAGTGCTTAAAGAGACGTGGTATTTTTTGGCCTCAGTCAAAAACTGGGTCGCATCATGAAAGCCGGCATCCAACTTCTTGACGGCGTCTTCATACTTTGGATCCCCATCAACATACTCAAAAAACTCATCCCTGTATTGTTCTGCCATCATCATTGACTCCGCTCTGAATATCCTTTTTAACAGTCTGCGTGCTTCCTCACTGCCTTTTTTCGGCAGGGTTTTAACGATGTTTTGAAGAAAGTGGAACGTACAGCGCTGCCATGACGCATCCTTAAATTCAAACTTTACCGCTTTCTTTAAGCCCTCATGGGCGTCTGATATGACTATTTTAGGATCATTCATACCGCGATAACGTAAATCTTGAAAAAATGTTTGCCAGGATTCAAAAGATTCTTCACCGGAGATCATGAAGCCGACGATTTCACGATAATGTTCAGTCGTCACAGCTTGGGCAATATACACCGCCTTTGACACGATACGATGGTTTTCACGGACTTTGATGTACATGGCATCGACGTACAGAAACTCGTAATCCTGCGCGTGTAAGGCACGATTCTGAAATGCCTCGATTTCCGGATCCAGTCGATCCATCACGCTTGAAACAAATGATTTGGACACTGATTCCCCACATAAAGTTTCCACGATTTTCGTCACTTTACGGGTCGAAACACCGCTGATGACAGACTCCATCAAAGTTAGGACCAATGACTGGTCCATGCGTTGATAACGTTCAAACAGTTCCGTCGAAAACTCGCCGGAACGCGTGCGCGGCACTTTCAAAGTGATTCGGCCGACCGGCAGCTTATAGTCTCTCTGATAATAACCATTGCGCATATCCTGACGATCTTCACTGCGTTCACGATTCTTGGCTTGGACATACGCATCCCGCTCGGCTTCCATATATGCATTAAATACCGCGACGGCTAAGCCTTTGGTCACTGAATTTAAATCACTGCCAAGAATCTCTTCTGTTAATTGGTCCATATCTAAGTTAAAATTGAATTGAGTCATTTCATTTCTCTCCAATCAATGTGTGGTGTGGTAACTAACATTGTACTAAAGAGAATGATTTGACTCATTTTTTCTTTATTACACAATTATATGGACACAATCACTCGTGAACGCCACGAGTGCCTATTAAACTTCCTGTAGGTACTCGTGAGCATGGCGAGTGCCTATAAGCAATAATTTCATCATGATATTTTTTCCTCATAACGAAATTTCTTAGTTTTAAACACCTGTCTATACTCCGCACGCGGATTTTCATATCTGGCGTACTTTCCACCGGCAACTAATTTAAAATTCTTTCTTAAAATCTCGGTTAATCTTCGTCTACTGACAACTTTGCCCAGAAATTTTTCAATTTCATTGATCTTCAACTCCCTGTCATGCCGCAGCACGCCGTATTCACAAATCGTCCGGAGTACTGCCTTCTCCTTCGACTCCACATGGCCGCATCCGCACCGGACATGATACCGGTTGACCGCCACATCAAATCCCGAACATTCTGCGCAGCAGATCCCGCTCCGCAGCCTTTCAAATTCTGCATCTTCCAGCTCACGCGGTTTATATGGACACGGGATGATAAATGTCTCCACACCTCGTGCGACCTGCTCTATATCCAGACTGCCATTCCAATTCTCCTCGTCCGCAATTTTATGGATTTTCCGTTTAATATCATTACGCATCATCACCTCAACATCCACTTCATCGACAATCTTCACATCATTATGCTCATTGATAAACACGATTGAACTGTGCAATCCGCCCGGCCGCCCCATGCGGTAATGCATCAAGTTCACTTTCTCCATCGACCGCTTCAGCTGAATAAAAATATCCTTATTCAGACGTTTGCCGCCGCTGAACCATTTCCCGTCCACATACTCTAGCGCGCCCGAATAATTCTTCACATCAAATACATACACACCTTCGCCCGTCACAAGCAGCGTATCAATCTGTGTGGTGCCGCCCGCGTCGATCCAGATATCCTTGAAAATTCTCCAGTGCGGGCGGCCGTAGCTCGACAGCCAGTCGTCGAACTCACAATCCCCCGCATAACCCGCGGCGAGACGCTTCAAATTCTGCACATCTTTATCATCACCGCTGCCCCGCGCACACAATATATGCAGCCACTGATATTCCAAAGTTTTATTTCTCAAAATAAAAACCTCCTGTCCCGGCAATATATTTTAAAAGGTAAAAAAGAACCCCTCATATATATATGCCGAAAAACAGGAGATTTGATTTTTTCTCATGTCAGGTTTATTAAATTTCTTGAATTAAATAATTAACTGTCAAGGGTCAAAGAATCGGAATCTATCGCAAGCAACGATGAATCTAAATAAACCTCATCTACCCTCTCAATATAATATAAACGAAATAAACCAGGTAAATCGCAACAAGCACAATACCTTCCGTACGTCTCAGACGGTAGCCGGTTCTTGCAAAGATGAACAGCATGACCGTAATCAGAATCATAAGGATGATATCAAAGACAATCACACCGGTCACATCCAAAGGCATGATGGAAGAAGCAAGTCCCGTCACAAGCAGTATGTTGAATATATTACTGCCGATCAGGTTGCCCATCGCCATTTCGGTTTCACCTTTAAACGCAGCCATCACTGAAGTGACGAGCTCCGGCAGCGACGTCCCGAGCGCGATGATGGTCAGACCGACCAGCGCCTGACTCATGCCGAGCGCAACCGCGATTTCGGTGGCGCTGGATACGACGAGTTCCCCGCCGAGTACAATGCCGACGAGCCCGATGATCAAAACAACAATCAATCTCGCCCAGCCAAACTTCTGACCTTCCTCGGTACTATCGGCTTTCGCCGCGTCATCCATCGTAATCGACTTCGCACGCTTCGCTTTCTTAAATATGTAGAACATATAAAATAAAAGTCCACCGAGAATGATTACACCGTCCAGACGGCTGATGACACTGCCGCCTTCAGCGCCGAACCATCTTTCACTGATCAGAAGGAGCATCAAAACAGATGCACCAAGCGCAAATATAATATCCCTGTTCGCCACTTCCTTCTCAACGACAATCGGCGCGACAACCACCGTCAGGCCGAGCACTAAAGTAATATTAATAATGTTACTGCCGACCACATTACCGGCAACCATATCCCCGTTGCCCTCAAGCGCCGCAATAATACTGACCACCGCTTCAGGCGCACTCGTCCCGAACGCAATTATGGTCAAACCGATAATAATCGGTGAAATACTCAATTTTTTAGCAATCGTCGAGGCACTGTCCACGAACCAGTCCGCCCCTTTTATAAGAAGCACAAATCCCACCACAAGCCATACGTAAGTCATAGAAGTTCCTCCCAAGTCAAGTTTCTCCTAACTATACCCACTTTTCAGGAAAATAAAAGACCCCGGGCAGAATGAAGTCCGCCAGGAGCCAAAACATATAAAACTTGTATAATATTAATTTGATGATGCGACTGTTTCGCCGATGACACTCATCTTCGGACCGAACGGTTCGAAGTGGATATTCTCTTCTTCGAAGCCGACTTCCGTCAGCACTTTAATCATCGCATTCATGAAGTGCATGGATCCGCAGATGTAGACGCTGCGGTCCTCCATACCCTCGAAATCCTCGTGAGTCAGGTAACCTTCAGTGTCCGAGTACTTTATTTTCACATCGATTTCTTCACCGAATGCCTTCATCTCATCTTTGAACGGGTGCATGCCTTCGTTCTGCACGCTGTAAATAAACTTCGAGTCCTTGTCTGCAGCAATCGCCTCTTCGATCATCGCCATCACAGGTGTTGCACCGACGCCCCCCGCGATGAACAGGAATTTGTCCTCTTCATGGTTGAGCAGGAAGTCGCCTGCCGGTGCGCTCAGTTCAAGCGTGTCGCCGACTTTGACGTCGTCATGCATATAGTGTGAAACGACACCGGATTTTTCCCCGCTGCCCTCTTTCTTGACTGCGAACTGAAGCCCTTCGTCCGTGTTGATCGAACAGATGGAATAGTGGCGGAGTGCCTCGTTCGGATAATCTTCCGGATCCACTTTGACAGTGATGTACTGGCCGGCCCGAAGATCGTATTCAACAGTGTCGTTCTTCACTGTGTAACGGACGATATCGTCGGATAGATGATCTTTTTTCACCACTTCGAACGGCACGAATCCGTCCCAGTCGGCAGTCTGGTACATGCCGTTTTCAACGTCGATGAATACTTGCGCGATTTCGCCGTAGTACTCTTCCCATGCGTCCATGATCTCAGGCGTTGCTGCGTCGCCGAGCACTTCCTTGATGCCGACCAGCAGATTTTCCCCGACGATCGGATAGTGTTCAGGTTTGACATTCAGTGCACGGTGCTTATGTGCGATGCCGATGACTGCCGGTACGATCGCTTCCAGGTCGTCGATGTGACGCGCCGCCTGCAGAACTGTGAATGCAAGTGCTTTCGGCTGGTCGCCGACTTTCTGGTTCGTCTGGTTGAACATGTCCAGCAATTCCGGATGTTTTTCAAACATTGTCTGATAGAACACTTTTGTAATTGTCGTACCGTGCTGCTCCAGTGCCGGTACCGTCGCTTTAATAATTTCTTTCTTATGAGATTCCATGAAAACGCTCCCTTGTTTAAGATATATATTTTATACACCTTTAATAGTAAAGGTCAAAAGTGTTAATTTCAAGCATATGTAACAAATTTCACAAAGATGTCATAGTTTATTCATTATTCGAAAACCGGGCGTTTCATGGTAATATAAGTACGAGGTGAATAAAATGAAGCTGACAATGTATACTGATTATTCATTGAGAGTGCTGATGTATCTCGGCACCCGTCAACCTGACGAAAAAGTCCAGATAGATGAAATCTCCGAGTACTACAACATTTCCCGGAACCACCTGACAAAAGTGGTCCATAACCTCGCCAAGCTCGACTACATCCATACTGTGCGTGGCCGCGGCGGAGGGATTATGTTAAAATATAAACCAGAAGAATTGAATGTCGGACAGATCGTCAGAAACACAGAAGATAATTTCTATATCGCAGAATGTTTCAGACCCGACAATGAATGTGTATTGACACCGATCTGCGGTCTTCAGTATGTGTTAAACGACGCACTGAACAACTACATCAACACATTGGAACAATATACTTTACAGGATATACTACCCAAAGCATTAATGAGGTGAGCCCATGAATGGAAGTTTAATAGTGAAACTGATGGCGGGTCTCTTGCCCGTTGCACCGGTTACGGCAGACATGCTGGAGGATGATCCGTCCTATGAAACCGGCGCGGAAAGCGAGGACGGCGGCGGAGAAGCCGATTCAAGATATGCGGATTATGAAGGACCGACGATGGAAGAGGAAGTCGCCGGATACTCAAGCTCCACCCCGACCATCAGAGGGATGGACAGCATAAATATCCAGGTCGGGGATAATTTCGATCCCATGGCCGGCGTCTACGCACTCGACAATATCGACGGCAATATCACGGACAACATCGAAGTATCCGGCAACAACGTCGACACTTCAAGCCCCGGCAATTACACCGTCAACTATCGTGTGGAAAACAGCGGCAACGGCTGGTTCGAGTACACGAGACCGATCACCGTCTCCGAAGCACCGACAGATACCGTACCGATGGTGCCGCCGACCGAAGAACAGCTGACCGGCGAATCGTCAGATGACGGCGGCAGTGAGAACGGCGGGACGACCGACGTCCAGTTCAAGAATATGGACGATACGACAATCAACGCCGGTGCCGATTTCGATCCGAAAAGCGGCATCCAGATTATCGACACCGACGGCATCGATATCACCCACACGGCCTACATTTCCGGTGAAGTCGACACCGAAACACCCGGAGAGTACACCATCGCCTACGCCGTCTTCGACCAGTTCGAAATCCCGCATGCCCACGCCCGCACCATCACAGTTCAATAGCTTTTACAAAATAAACCCCGATGTCCTCCTGTGAGGATATCGGGATTTTTTGTGATCGCGGGCGCCAGCGTTCCGGTTCAGATGAAGCTTGAATTTAAGCCGGCTGCTGTGCAGATAGATTAAAATCTATCCTCAACTGAACAGCTGGGGCCCCTTTCTGTGAAGATGGCACTGATTTCCACACTATATTCACATTTAGTGCCAAAAAATGTGAATAAAAGGTGCTGTCTAAACGGCAGCGTTCCGGACGCAAAAATCCCCTGCTACTAAGAACAGGGGACGGTTTTTATTATTCGGTCAATGCTTCCTGGATTGCGTTATTGAAGTCTTCCAGGTCTTTCGGTGTACGGCTCGTAATCAGGTTATCCGACACGATGACGGACTCATCATGATAGATGGCGCCTGCGTTTTCCAGGTCTTTTTTGACGTTGGCAACGCTTGTGATGTCGTAGCCTCTCAGCAGTTCAGTGTCGACAAGGAACTGCGGGCCGTGACAGATTGAGAATGTCGGCTTTTTATTTTCAAGGAAGTGTTTGGCAAATTCAGCATTTTTCGGATTGCCGCGCAGTACGTCAGGTGAAAATCCGCCCGGGATCAGAATCGCTGCGTAATCTTCTGCTTTGGCATCATCGATACTTTTATCCGACGTGAATTTCTCGCCGTTCTTGCCATTTATCTCTTTACCGTCCGGCGAAATGACTTCTACCGTATAGCCTTTCGCTTCGATTGCTTCTTTCGGACTTGTATATTCAATCTCTTCTACATAGTCAGCCATTAAAACCGCTACTTTTTCACTCACAAAACATCTCTCCTTATTTTATGATTCATAATTCTGTGTACCCCTTTGATGGGTCGAATAAACATCATGCCTTTTAACTCCAGACAGATCATAAAAAATTTGAAGAAATTCATATTGTTTCGTGCATTATATGTTTATGCCTGTCCATGCTGGGTAAATTGACACTGTAAACAATAGAACACTACAAAAAGGAGAGTTTTATTATGGCAGACAAAGGATTTTTTGACAAAGCGAAAGATGCAGCATCTAACGCAGGTGAAAATTGGGACAACGTAAAGGAAAAAGGCGACAGTGTCGTTGATAAAATTGATCAAAGCGGCAATGACGACGATAAGAAAGACAAAAAGGACGACAAAGACGAAGACGAAAAATAAAATATCGGTTTTTTTATTCACTGTAACCGGAATTATCCTTTTACAGTAATTAAAACATAAAAGAGCAAAGCTGTTCACTCAGCTTTGCTCTTTATTGTTCATAGACGGCTGAAATGAGATCATCGATGCTCTCATCTGCCTGGCTGATATAATCATTGCTGTTCTCGACATGAATCGCAAGCAGCTCTTCATGTTTTACATAATCATCTTTTTCATAGATCGACTTGAACTCGATCAGGGCAAGTGTCCGGTTTTCAACCGCACGTGTGATTTCGTCAATCACCGTCTCCACAGCGCCCATATTGTTTTCCGCCATGGACTTCGGCACTTCCAACTCTTTCAGATTATCTTCAAGCTCGGCATACTGCGTATGCAGCGCCTCGATCCGGGTGGCGATCTCCTCTGTCTGAACTTCGGTGAGTGTCATATTTTCATTCTGCAATATGTAGGAATGATTGAGATAATTCGAGTATAGACTGTTAAAATCCTCATCCCATATATCCCCGACAGCAGTTTTCGCAGAAATCAGCTCCCCGACGAAATTTTCCACCTTCCGGCTCGAATCCACCGGCTGCCCGTCGACAGTGGAAACGGGATTAAAATCAAGCGTCGCCGGTGCCGCATTCTCATCATCGATCTTCAGCCCGTCCGCATCATTCTCAAGCGCAAATCCCGTCATTTTATTAACATCATGTCCATAGGCCTGATGGTTTTTATTTTCAGCAATTTCAACATCGCCCGACGCCTCATTGCAGCCGGCCAGAATGATAGTAAAAATCAGGGTTGACAACCATACTATTTTCCGGTTAATCATAATTATTGCTCCTAGATAGATAGAATATATTCATGTATGTATAACGTAATTATTGTAACATACTTGTAATATAAATAAAATACTATTTTATGAAAAGGCTTACATCTGTAATAATTAAATGCATCTTGTTATTTGCCAGCTCCGGGATGACAGATAATTTGATCATTCATAAGGAGTTTTGAATCCTGCAGGTATTCGTGAACGCCGCGAGTGCCTGTTAAACTTCTTGCAGGTACTCGCGGGTGTGGCGAATACCTATTAAACTTTCTGCAGGCACTCGTGAGCGCGGCGAATACCTATTAAACTTTCTGCAGGTATTCGTGACCGCCGCGAATACCTATTAAACTTTCTGCAGGCACTCGTGATTGCCGCGAGTACCTGTTAAACGCAATTAATCCAAAAAAACAGGCACCTCCACAAGAGGTGCCTGCCATTTCAACTATTCTACTCGATCTTATCTCCGTTTTCCTGTCCCAGTATGAGATAGTCCAGCTCTTCTTTCGTCATCGCGTTGATTTTCTTAAATTGTGTCATGAAGAATATGATGCCGAGTACGATCCATGCTGCAAGTGCAATCAGTGACGGCATTGTGAGTGCTGCCGGGGATCCCGGGAACAGGAGCAATACTAAAAACACCACTGAAATGATGGCGCCGAGTACACCAAACACAACGTAGACCATGTTCTTCTCAGCACCTTTGCTGAAGAATTTCACTGCAACAAGGCTCGTTGCCAAAAATGCAACGGATACGCCGACCGACGACATGTCCACGATCCAGTTCAGTGCCGTACGACCTAACCACGGCGCGGCCAATGTCACAATCATGACGAACCATACAGCGACGTACGGTGTTTTATTTTTAGGATGCACTTTAGCGAATATTGCCGGGACGAAATTCGCACGTCCAAGGGCGAATATCAGCCTGGAGGATGACAGATAGAATCCGTTCAGCCCTGTAAATACACCGAATGTGATTGCGAATGCCAACAGAACCAAACCGATTGTGCCCATCGATGTCTGGACGACGGAGCCCGTCACCCACATCGCGCCGTCGATCGCGTTCTGGTCAGCGTAGATCCATGACGTGACGAGTATCATTGCGACATACGTCAAAATTGATGCGATAATACCGAAGACAATCAGTCTGAACGTCTTATTCGCCGGGAATTTGAATTCTTCCGCAGCCTGGGGGATGTTGTCGAACCCGACATACATCCACGGTGCGATGGCGACGATCAGGATGATCGATGTCCATACACCGTTTTCCGCGTTGAATACCGGCTGTGCATTTTCAAATGAAAAGTCTCCGACGAGGAATGATGCCGCGAACAATCCTGCAACGACCAGTCCCATGAATAAACAGAATATGAACTGCAGATTACCGGATAACCCCGATCCCTTGGATGAAATGTATGCGAAAATTACAAGCACCGCCGTGGACAGAATGACTTCCATGATGTACACGTCCCAGCCGGCAATCGTATAAAGATAGCCCACTTCAAGTACGTCGGGCAGTACAAATTTGAATAAAAGACTGAATGCACTGGCGTTGAGCGCCACAATACATATGTAACCGAGTACTAAAAACCATGATGCGATAAAACTGAAATACTTGCCGAATCCGGCATACGTAAATGCGAACTCACCGCCGGATACCGGAAATTTCGCCGTCAGCGCCCCGTATGCCACCGCGATGACCAGCATCAGCAGACCGCCGATCGTAATACCGAGTGTCGCTCCAAGCGTTCCGGATGATGCAAGCCAATCACCGGGAAGTATGAATGCGCCCCACCCGATGGATGAACCGTATGCAACCGCCCATATAAAACGTTTTGACATCGTACTGTCAAGCTCCTGGCGTACCAGGTTCTTCGTTTCTGCCATAATTTCACTCCTATTTTTATTTCAATAACTCATTATACCCAAATATGAAAAAATTATAACCGTTAACAGAAAAAAAACATTGGAAAATCTGAAATTTATTCCTTTGCAGAATCCTCCCGATTCATAAATCATCATGATTATCGATTGATAATCATTCTCATTGAAAGTATAATTAAATATAATAAACGACTTTACAACCATAAAGGGGAATATATATATGAAGATTTTTGACACACTGATCATCGGCGGCGGACCCGCCGGCCTCTATGCGGCCTTTTATGCCGGCCTCCGGGGAATGACCGTCAAATTGATCGAACACCATGACACTTTAGGCGGCAAACTCGACATCTACAGGGAGAAATTCATCTGGGATATCGGCGGAATGCCTGCAAATACCGGCGATGAAGTCGTCCGTCAGCTGATCGAGCAGGCATATACATTCGGCCCCGATATTTCAACCGGTACGACATGCGAGGACATCATCAAAGAGGACGGTGTGTTCATCGCGACGACAACCAAAGGGCAGTTCAAGGCGAAATCCGTCATCATCGCAACCGGCCGCGGTATTTATTCGCCTGTCAAACTGAATATTTCAGGTGCGGAAAAATATGAAATGTCGAATTTATATTACACCGTGAAAGACCTGAAAATGTTCAAAGATAAAAATGTGCTGATTTCAGGCGGTGGCAATACCGCCGTAGACTGGGCCCATGATCTCGGCGGCATCGCAAATTCAATTACACTCGTATGCCGTAAAAACGAGCTGAAAGGCCATGAAGCGATGGTGGATAAACTGGACAGGTACAATATCCACGTGATCAGAGGCGAGACGATCGATACACTGATGCCTGATGAAAATGAAGATCATATCCAGAGCGTCCAGCTGACAGACGGCCGGGAAATTTTCACAGACGCCGTCGTCATCAACCACGGCTTCGACGCCAACAGTGAATTCATCGGCAGGCTTAAAGAACACATCCCGATGAACGAACATCAGATGATTGAAACCGTAAACACCGTTGAAACCGGCATCCCCGGCCTGTTTTCATGCGGCGACCAGATCACCTACGACAACCGCGTCCATCTCATCGCCACCTGCTTCCCCGAAGCCGCTACGGCAGCAAACTTCGCCAAAACCTACATCACCGGCGGCGAGGCGGCCGAGGAAGCCATCGTTTCCAGTCACAACGAAGCCTTCGCCAATAAGAATAAAGAAATGATACAGCAAATATAATCGGCCAAGTGAAGAGCCGTTTGACCGATAGATGTAAAAACATATGAATCCCGCTCCAGAATGAATCAATAAAATAGCTTTTACACAGTCAAACTGCCGGGTCACCTTTGACCCGGCAGTTTTTTTACATCTACTTCACGAGGACTGCATCCAGCATCCGTTCCGAACCGACATCCGCCGGCCACCGGGCGTCCACTTTCCGAAACGAACGTCCGGCATCTTCCGAAACATAAATCCCGGTATTATTCACCGCATAGAACACACCCGGCTGATCGGAATCCGTGAGCAGCGCAAACACTGAGGAACCCTCAGATTTGGGAAGTCCCTCGTCGACGAACGCCCACTCGCCACCGGCCTCACGCCGCACCAGGCGGGTAAACGCCCGATCAGGCATATACGCTTCACGAGGGCCGCGCGCAACAGAAGCAATCATCGTATCCGCATCACCCGGATCCGCCGCAACATCGACCATATATGTGTAATCACCGAGGCCGTCATTAAACTTCGTCCACGTATCGCCGCCGTCAAAACTTTCGGCAAACCCTTCACCGGCCGCTTCATAGATCCGGTCCTCGACAAAAGGATGCGCCCTCACAGAATGGCTGTCATGATAGCTCCCCGGCTTCCTGTCCTCCCACGACTGGCCGTGATCCAGGCTCCGCATCACACCGCCGAGCTCGATGCCGACAAAAATTCTATATGCCTCATGCAAATCCGGCTGGATCGTCCGCACGTGATGCGTGTCCGGCCGCGGCGGGAAACTCCAT
Source organism: Lacicoccus qingdaonensis (assembly GCF_900101075.1). Lineage (GTDB taxonomy): Bacteria > Bacillota > Bacilli > Staphylococcales > Salinicoccaceae > Lacicoccus > Lacicoccus qingdaonensis. The sequence continues at coordinate 13,537 of NZ_FNFY01000025.1, forward strand.
CCCGGCTCTGAAGGCAGTTCCACCAGTTCCGGCGAGTCCGTCCATGTCATGCCGCCGTTCTCACTTCTGTACAGCATGCTCGGCTCCGTGCCGGCCCAGATCACACTGAACTCACCAAGCTGTTCCGTCTTACTCACAGCAATGCTCATCACCCGGTCATGCAGCACGTCTTTACCCAGCCGCTGCCATGACTCACCGTCATTATCGCTGCCGTACAAACCATCGTTGAACGTCCCCGCAAACAATCTTCCCGACACCTCATCATACGCTATACTTCGGATTTCCTCTGGCCCATCCATCGATTCCATCGTCCAATTCCCGTCGTCTTCAACCGCCTTATAAATTTTATTTTCAGTCGCAAAATAGATTGAAACCATCCATAACGCCCCTTTTCAATTCATGTTATGTGACTATACCCTGAACTTAAGGAAATAAAAACCGTCCCCACATGAACGTTCTCCGCTTTAAAGCTTCAATTCAGACGTCATTTCAAAATCTCAGCATATTCATAAGATATTAAATCATTCATTTCCGTCTGTTTATACCCTTCTTCTTCGTGCGAATGATCTGAAATGATTTGAGCATTAGTATATTTAAAATCTTTGACGACTGAATGAATGATATTCATTTCGTCTTCATCAAACCAGGTCATATCAAATTCAATCAAAGGCACTATATACTCTCCATCATAAGAATCAAATGGCATAATATCTATCGCATCCTTTTCCATGAGTGAATCAAGCATCAGGAAATGATGATTCGGCACCGGGCCGAATGGCAACTTCTTATAGGATAAACCCGTAACCGACAAACCTGTTTCTTTGAAATTACGAAAATCTGTATAGAATAATAATTTCATTAGTTTTGTTTTTGAAAGTTTGCCAATGTTTTTTGAAAAATATATGATGAGATTCATGAGTTTATCAAAATTGAACTCAATGTAACCATTGTATATGGGATTACTTTCTATTTGGGTTTTCTTTAAATATAATTGAATCGTTTCCTCCATAATACTTTGTGCGTCCTCATAATCCAACCTTTCTTCCATTCTTCGTTTATCCAGCCTTTTTAATTTATCGGCATTATTTTCATATAAATCTTTTACAAATTCATGATTGTCCCTCACATTTTTTAAAAGTGTATGGTGAGAATTTGTAGGAACAGCCCCTGTTTCATATCTGGCAATTGAAGCGCTGCCGACACCAAGCAGGGAAGCAAACCCTCTTTGAGATAAACCATATTTTTCTCTTGCTTCTTTTATCTCCATTGGTTTTAAATAGTCGTTTTCCCAGCGAAACTTTTCAAATGCCCGCTCGATATTTTTAGAGTCCAGTGCTTCATCGTAAATATCGTGGTGATGATTGTCACATACTCTGACTTTACTGTTGATTGTAATATCTTCCCCACGAACATTGAATATTTCTTCTCTGTCTTCTACATACGTAGACACATCATCTTTGCAGCCTTCACAATAAAATATCTTATTATTCATACTTTTTCCCTCCTGTAACATGATAGAGATTCACCTGAATAATCAATTACCAGTTTTTGTATGGCAGTGTGAACGGGCCGGAGGAGGATTTAAATGATATACATTTACAAATATCGTCCTCAATTTTTAATTTTATATAAGCCGTATCTCCATCAATCGGTTTGCCAAACTCCCATACTTCTGTACCATCACCCCTATGATCAGAAGATGGTCCGCGGTCATAATGGATATATTTCAAAGTAAGTATCTCATATTTGGCCTGTTCCAATGTCAGTCCCAGGCTAGTAAAATCATACTTCCTTTTAATGAATATAAATTTTCCAGGTTGGATCATTATTTTTCTGAATTCCTTTAAAAACTCATTAATTTCTTCTTTGGATGCACGACTCACTCTCATCACCGCTCGTTGGTTAGTGATAATATTATACACCACGACATTAAATACTGCTATCAATTGATAGCGTATAAACTTAAAAAATTCCTGAATATACAGATGTTTTCATCTGGACATTCAGGAGGAAGCAATCCATTTTATCAGGAACCGGAAATGTTTTTACTCTCTTTTATATTGTTATAAAATTTATCGAAGCAGTAGAAATGTCTTAAATTGACGTTGCGGATGACATGTGTACGTGCATTGCCCCGCTCGTCCAGAACTTTCAGGTACAGGACGCCCGCTTCATAATCATCCTCGGTCATACCTTCGACGATGACAAGGTCCAGATCATCAATTTCCAAAAATGGATAATGGAAGACTTCCCATTTCTATACATCCTTGTTGAGGTTGGATGTATTCACTGTTACGATTTCATCTTCAAGCAGGAAGTAGACTCCGACATGTGTGAAATCCGTCAGACACGTACCAAGACAATGTGCCTCTTTCTCTCTGTAAGTTTCGTAATGCTCATGCTCCCTAAGAAATTTATTCGCACTGTCGATGAATCTGTACTCCCCGTTTTCCAGTACATGCCTGTATGACAGGACTAGCTCAATCGTTTTCGGAAGTTCGATGTCATCCAGATATTTGTTCAGTTCTTTATATGAAATCATAATAACGCCCCGTTTCAAAAAATTTCTTTTTTGTAATTTTACCCGATAAATATATTTAATATGCATTAAAGTATGTTTTTTCAAAACGAAGTCAGGGTAGATTACTAGCAAGTGCTACTATAGACATTAACGACTTTTATTATATATTCAATATTCAGGAGGAGATTTTTGTGAAAGAGCATCAGATTTACTACAACGGCAAGTGGCAGAACTCCGATTCCGGTGAATTCAGTGAAGTAGAGAACCCGGCTACAGAAGAAATTATCGCAAAAGTGCCGAAAGGCAGCCACAGCGACGTGGACAAGGCGGTCGAAGCTGCGAAAAATGCATTCCCGGCATGGAATGAAACTTCTCCGGAAAAAAGAGCCGAATATGTCAGAAAAATAATGGAAGGCATCGAAGCGAAAAAACAGGAACTCGCTGACATCATGGTCAGTGAACTCGGCAACTCGCAGACATTCTCGGAAGAAGGCCAGGTGCCGCTGTCACTCAATGAAATGGAAGCAACACTTGAAGATATAAAAGATTTCGAATTTGAAGAGAAACTGAAAGACGGTACAGTCATCCAGAAAGAAGGTTTCGGTGTTGTTGCATGCATCACACCGTGGAACTATCCACTGAATCAGATCCAGAGAAAGATGACACCGGCACTTCTTGCGGGTAATACGGTCGTCGTGAAACCTGCAAGCCTGACACCGCTCACTGCGATGCTGCTTGCAGAAATCGTCGATGAAGCAGGTCTCCCTGACGGCGTATTCAACGTCGTTACAGGAAGTGGAGGCGACCTCGGTGACTATCTCACGAAACACGAAGACGTGTCAGTCGTATCATTTACAGGTTCCACTTCAGTCGGACAGAAAATGTATGAAAGTGCCGCAGTAAACATTAAAAAGCTCGTCCTTGAACTCGGCGGTAAATCACCGCTCGTCTACTTGAAAGGCGGCGACCTCGATCAGGCCATCGACCAGGCGGCTAAAACCGTCATCAACAACCAGGGCCAGAGCTGTTCCGCACTGACTAGACTGCTCGTTCCAAGGGAACAGTTGGATGAAGTGAATGAAAAGATCAAAGAATATTATAAAGATGTGAAAATCGGCGATCCGACCGATTACGATACAGACATCGGGCCGCTCGTCGACGAAAACCAGATGAAGACAGTGCTCGACTATATCCAAAAAGGCAAGGACGAAGGCGCTGAAGTATTAGTCGGCGGCGGCAAAGTCGACAGAACCGGCTACTACGTCGAACCGACAGTGTTCACAAATGTGAAAAACAGCATGACCATCGCCCAGGAAGAAATCTTCGGACCCGTACTCGTCGTAGTCCCGTATGACAGTGAAGAAGAAGCCATCGAGTTAGCGAACGATGTGGACTATGGTCTATCCGGCGCAGTCACAGGACCGGACTTCGAATCAGCATTGAAAGTCGGTAAGAAAATCAGAACAGGTAACGTCTTCATTAACGGCGGCGCCCGTTCCGCACACGCACCGTTCGGCGGCTATAAGCAGTCAGGCTTAGGCCGTGAAAACGGACTGTACGGTGTGGAAGACTACCTTGAAACCAAGGCGTTGTTCGTTTAATATAACCGAGCCTCAAATCTGAATTCAGATTTGAGGCTCTCTTTAATGACTACACTTTTTGAAAGTTAATCTATTTTACAGAAAAAAAGCTGCATACTGAATGTCAGTATACAGCTATATAACTAGGACTTAATTAACTTTTGATCTGCTTTAATTAGTCTGTTGGAAGGTTTTCGCCTTCCTTTTTTCTTTCTGTAACCTTGTCTCATTTGTCTATTGACATTTTGATTCTTAAACATTATTTCAACACTTTCATAACCTAGAGCCCCAAGAACTTTTTCATAAGTGCTAATATTTATATTACCAGCACCGGTTTCTATCCGGGATAATTGGGATTGGGTAATATCTTGACCATTCTCTTTAATAATTTCAACAAGTTCTGATTGTGTTAAACCTTGTTGAATGCGTTGTTTTGATATTAATTTTGCTAACTGGACATGTAATTTGTTCATATGTTCTTCGACTTCTGGTACTTTGGCTAAATTATTCATGACATTATCAAATCTGCTTGTCATAATCGTAACCTCCCTAATTTTCAGCCCAAAACTTTTCCAGCATTCTTTTGCTTTCTACTACACTGTTTTCAAATTCTTGAGATTCCTTTTGCTTTTTAATAACAGCTTTAGTGAAATATATATGTTGATTTCCATCATCGTCATTTATGTAAAAAAATATTGCCCTGAATGCCCCTAGTTCTTGGGTACTTATTCTAAACTCTAATAGAGGAGGGTGGCCTTTCAACTCTTTAACTATAGTAGACAACGTTATATTATACCCTTCAAGTGATTTTGTAGTTAAAGTCCTTAAATGTTCAGGTGGAACCCCTATATCACGCATATAGTCTAATACGAAATATATTCTACTTGCCATTTCAGCATAAGCATGCGAATTTTCCACTTCATCATCCAACGCTTTAGCTCCTAAATCATCAATAAAATCCGCAACTTGTTCGTATCCATTTTCATCTCTCAGAAAATTTATTGTTATCATAATATATCATATAAGCGATAAATTGTTTAAAAATTACGCTTTATATAGTATATACCTCCTTCACAGATTATTTATGCATATAATGAAATAACTTATATTTTTATTACTTAAACAAACGGATTCATATTGCTCAATATGATTACATACCTGGAGGAACAATTTATTTTAATTTATGATCTAAATTGCGCAGCGATCATATAGTTTTTATGCATGTTTTCAGACATATATTAAATTATGAGCTTCGACTAAATCAAAACAAGCTTTTTATCCATCGCTTCAGCAATGTTATTAATTGTTTCCAAAGACGGCACACTTTCTAAATTCTCAATTCTGGATAATTGCCCTTGAGTGATATTCGCACGTTTCGCAATTTGTTTTTGAGTAAGTTTAAGATTTTTACGTTCCTGTTCCAATTGAATGATTAATTCAATTGTTTTTTGATCTTGTTTGGAGAGTCCCCACTCTTCAGGATTGAAAGTTTCCTCCATATTTTCACCCCTTTAGATTTTTCAATGAGTAAAATTAATTATGTATTCATACATATTATAGCACGTGTTCTTGTATATGTATAAATACATATTGCCATAATAAAAACAACTCTCAAGATGAGAGCTGTCAAAATTATATGTTATTTCAATTCAATATCATTACATCATAACCATAAACCATCAATGTGCATCCGTATCATCAGGTATATCGATAAAATGATACAATCCTAAACGATAGCCCCACAGTTTCACGTATTCCCTGAACCATATGTTTTTCGCGTAAGTCTGTTCATGCCACGGCTCACCGTCTGCACTGAGTGCTGCGATATATGTGAGTTCAAATTTGCCGTCATAGTGGTTTTTATTGATACGGTCATGGATCAGTTTCGATCGCTTCAAATGGTAGTCACTGGTCACGACAAGTGCACTTTCAAACCCGCGGTCTTCCATGATCGCCAGTGTTTCAGTGGCATTGGTATATGTGCTGGTTGCGTCTTCCTCTTCGATGATCGCCGCTTCAGGAATTCCCAAGTCAAGCGCAAACTGTTTCGACTGGGCGTAATGTTCATCCATCGCCGGCGATATGATGACATATTCGGAATATCCTTCATGATACAGCTCCGCCGCCTTCTGCATCCTGCCCTGATCACCACCACCGAGCATGATGATTGCATCCGCCCTTTTCGGTTCGTCGGTCCTTGAGTGATTGAAGCTTTCTATAATGGACACCACTGTCAGCATCAGAGCAATACATATGATAATAATGATGAGCCTGATTTTCATCTTTTTTACCTCGATTTTAGACACTTGTTATAAAACCCTATGATAGCATGCAAAGATTAAAACTGGGTAAATATTACATGATAATTCGTGGTTGAAAATAAAATATTGTACTTATTAGATGGTGTGACTATTTAGAAGAAGTTGTGGTCTATGATATGATGTAAATAATTAACAGATTGAAAGGGTGTATAATTTGTCTATACCTAATTTTGAATATTTCTTTTCTCACATATTAATGGTGCTTCAAGATAACCACGTGAAAAATCGACAAGATATTTTTAAGTTGGTATACGAATCGATGGCTTTCGAGGAGAAAGACTTGAATGAACGCATAGATTCAGGACAGCAAGTCGTTGCGAATAGATCAGGATGGGCCCTGACCTACTTACATAAGGCTGGTGCATTAAAAAGAGTGAAACGCGGACATTATAAAATAACAGACATTGGCCATAAATTTCTTGAAAAACATGATTTAAATTTACGAAGAATCCACCTTGAGGAATCTCCCAGCTTTCTAGAATTTCAAACTGTTATTCAAAGTAAGAATAAAAACCAACAACAAATTGTATCAGAAGTAACAGAAATCACACCGGAAGAACAAATTGAGCAATCAATTAATTTACTTCATAAAAAATTATCTGAAGAAATACTGAATGAAATTATGGATATGTCACCATACTTTTTTGAAGTGTTAGTATTGGATTTGTTATTCCACATGGGCTATGGTGGTAAAAACCGAGATTCATTCATCCATACTCAATTTGGACACGACGGTGGCATCGATGGTCTGATCAAAGAAGATGAACTGGGTCTGGATTATATATACGTTCAGGCTAAACGTTGGCAGAATAATGTCACCTCGCCGGAAATTCAGAAATTTTCAGGTGCATTGAATGGTCATGGTGTTAATAAGGGCGTGTTCATAACAACTTCGTCATTCAGTCAGGGTGCCATTGATTTTGCTGATCGAAATACTTATAATCGAATAATTCTGATTGACGGAAAGAAACTGACAGATCTGATGATCGCTTATGAAGTTGGTGTCACTACCGAGAATGTGTACAAAGTTCAAAAACTGGATACCGACTATTATGTAGAAGAATAATGTATAAGACTTTTGATTATATAAAAGATTCCAAAGTTGAATTTAGAGTCCTAAATTTTTAAAACAAAGTCAAGCACTATAGACCAAGCGCGATGTTCAACCGTGCCTATTGAATGCGTACCGATTATCTAGGTGCGAAAGTTGAGTAATGACATATACAAACGCGCTGACCACCTTCAAAAAAATATGATGCTATAAAATAGATTATTGAACAAGGTGTCAAAAAATGGCCAAAAAAAGCAAGATTCACAGTAAGAACGATTCCGTAGTAGATTATAATCGGTAAAACTATATTGATCCTGGAATTATTATTCATCGCATATTTGGACACTACGAACACCGGAACAGAAATGGACAGTACAAATCCGATCAATATGCTTAAAAGTCCTATAGCGGAAGGAAGTATTTCAACTGATAAAGCAAATAAAATATACAATGTATTCAGAATGACAGCAAGAAGTGAGAAATCACTGAACACCTGCTTCCAATGCTCTCTGTCCTTGATAACAATCACATTCATCAAATATGTAAGACCATAGTAGATAAGAAATACTACTGCCAGAATGATGAGAAACACTATAAATGTTATAACAAGCGGCATCAATGGTGTACTACCAGGCGGCGGAGACCCATCAAATGCCGTCATCAATCGCAGGACCGAAATCAATGATAACGTTGATAACAATAATCCAACTGCGATGATAACCGTCGACATATGAATAGGTCTGCCGATTGATTTCCAGGGCGATAAGAATGCACTTTTATAGAAGGACATCATCTCTTCAAAAAAGTCACTTTCCGGTTCATTTGTACTGTCATCCAATAGATCATATCCACATTCCTGACAATATTCATTCCTTTCAAACCCTTCTGCATTACACTTCGGACATTCCATACAATCCCTCCTTATCTCCATACCCTAATCTCCCATTCATCTTCAATACAGAATTCCTTCGTTCCCTTCATTCAGGCACCGCACACGAATACCGCTGAAAATAAAATTCAGCGGCAGCCCTCAATGGTTATAGAAATCTAAAAGTGAAATAAGCGACAGGGACATTGATCACCACGTAGTAACCAACACAGAGAGTAAGATATTGAATTTCGCGTTGTCCTTATCAGCATATCCAATCGTGACAAAGACCGGCACGGATATGGTCAGTAAATAGATCGCGCACCATAAAGCCACCTGTAAGCTGTATGGCAGATACTCAACAGTGAAAGCAACGATTAAATAGACGAGATACAGCGGGAGCATCGCTTTCGAAAAGTCAGTGAAGACCTGTTTCCACTCCTCCGCGTTCTTTGTAACCATCCCTTGGAACAATACCGTAACCTAGTACCCGAATAAAAATAATATTGATAGTAGGATAAAACTCGGGATGACGGCGAATACAATCTCCAATCCTGCAAATCCTGAATCACTGTATCCGCCTGACAAATGCATAATGCCGAAGGCTGCAAATACGGCAGCCATCACACCCACAGAGATTAAGGCTGCTTTTATACTATGTGGCCGACCAATGGATTTCCATGGTGATGTAATCGCATCTCTGATAAACGCCCCGACTTCATCCTGGTCCCCTTCCACCAGGCTATATTCACATGACCCGCAATTTGTCTTGTCTTCAGACACTTCCGCATGACAATTCGGACACTTCATGAAATCCTCTCCCTTTTTAAACTTCACCTTCAAGCTCATCTTCTATATAGAACTTTCTCGTTGCCACCATGCCGGCCCCAAAGAAAAGTCCCACAACAATCAAGTATGAAAATTGAGCCGGTGTCCATGTACCAGTTGAATCAAACAGATACCCCATCAGGAATGGTCCGATGGCTGCAAGCAGGTAACCGATCGACTGGCCGAATCCCGACAGTGAAATACTGCCCGTGTCGGTTCTTGCCTTCAATGAAAACAGAAGCATGCAAGTGCTGAATGCAGCACCTGTGCCGAATCCGATGAATATCATGCTGATGACAAGCAGTAAGAATGCGTCTGCGAATAAAAACAGATACCCTGTCATGAGCAGGCCGGTGATGAAGAAGACGATCACTCTCTGGTTGTCTACTTTACTTGCCAATATCGGAAATAAAAAAGTCATTGGCAGCTGGGCAAACTGACAGAACATGAAGAAATAGCCAGCGGTTTCAGGTGAGTAGCCCTTATCCATCAAAATGGACGGCAGCCAGGCGACGTTTGTATAGAATGTCGTCGACTGGAGAGCGAACATGATGGCGATCGCCCATGCCATTTTGGATTGGCTCATCCTGCGTTTGGGTGCATTACTCACTCTGTCAGTTTCAGCCTTCACGCTTTTCTCCCGACCCCGCAATTGAGGAATCCAAAAAATCATCGCAGCGATTGCAATGACAATCCAAATTGTGAGTGACAGTTTATATCCCCAGCCGCTGAGTTCAGCCAGAGGCACGCTGACCCCGCTGCCGAGGCCAGCAGTCAGGTTCATCGTCGAACTGTAAATGGCAGTGACAAAGCCCACCTGTAAAGGAAACTTCCACTTGGCATAGCTCGGGAGTGTAACGTTGCCCACACTGATGGCGACCCCGAGAAGAATCGTACCGATCACGAACCATTCCAGTGAACCGAACGTTCTTATGTAAAGTGACACAGCCAAAAGAATGATGGCGTAAAATATCGTGACCGGCATCGAAAATTTAGCCACTGCTTTTGAAACGAACGGTGATACCGCGGCAAATATCAGAAGCGGAATCGTCGTAAGCAGTCCGGCCACAGTATTCGAAATCATCAGATCATCACGTATTTCATTGATGACCGGACCCACTGCCGTCAGCGGTGCCCGGAGCATCGCAGCAACAGCAATGATGCCGATGATCAGTATCAGATTGTCTTTCATTTTTTGAGGTCGTTGAATATCCTGCATAAGTGCACCACTTTCAATTTTAAAAAGTAATTTATATTAATTCAAAGCTATAACTTATTTGAAGATTTTGCAATCTTTTTAAAACACAAAAAAGACAGCATTCCCCTGTGAACACTATCTTTTTCATAGCTTATTCATCTAAATCAATCACTTCGGGTCTATCAATTTCATCATTCGCATTCATCAACTTGATCTGTTTAGGCTTGAATTTCAAGACAATAAGAATCTCTTCTTCTTCCAGATCGAAACGTTGATGATCTTCCCGCTTCCACAGCCAGTCAATCGTATCCTGCTCCATGACTACTTCAGTTTCTGCTAAAATTTCTAAGTAGCTGGATTCTGTCTCTGCATCATAACCTAAAATGATGTAGGAAAGATTGTTCTTTCCCATTTCATCCACCTTCACCGTTTCCTGCCTCGTTTTTGTATAGAGATTTGTACCGTCATTATAAAGCAGCATATATCTGCTGTGAGGAACATTTCCATAAGCAGTGGACACTATCCCCCTTTGCGGCATTTCAAATATCTTTCCGACCTCATCCCAGATTTGTTCCTTTTTCATGTTTACCACCTCATATATAAATTCCTACAATATAATACTGATAAACATGTTTTATAGTGAACTTTATACATTAGCATCAATTTCATAATTCTCAGTTCTTGTGCAGCAAGGAGTACAAAATATGAAAAAGGGAGCATCTCCCCAAATCCTGTATAATGGTAATTATCTAAAGAACCATAAAAAGAATGAAGGAGTGCTCCTTATAACCATTATACGACATGACCCCCACCCAAAAGTATGCCGCCATCATTGCCAGCATTGATTTCGATACGAATTATCATGCCGTGATGATGCAATCCCGGTATAGTGCGCTGGAATCAGTCAAAACCGGTAAATATGCAGACTTTGTGGTTTTGAATAAAAACCTGTATAGTGATGAAACCCTCTTGTCAGATGACCTTGTACAGACGGCAATCATTAATGGTAGAATTGTATATGAGAAATGAAATCCCATACTAAATTGACATATGTCTCTCTCTTTTTGTATGAAGAATTTTTCACACCGCACTATCAATCCCCTTTATGTTCGTAGTAAAATTTATATGACAAAAGACCTTATCAAAAAAATGATAAGGCCTTTTGTCTCAGTGTTTACTTTATGAATTTCATTTGAGATAAACACTATTTCATATATTTTGAAATCCATTCTTTAACTTCAGTATCTGATAAAGTATCTGTCGCAATTTTTACTGTGAATGCTACAGCTTCGTCAGTACCAACTTCTAAGGTGTGGTTATTCATTTCTAAAAATATATTGAGCGCATAAAAAGCGGTACGTTTATTTGCATTAATAAAAACATGCTTCAGCACTAATCTTTGGTAAATGAATGCAGCCTTGTCAATAATCGTAGGATATTGTTCTTCACCAAAAACATGTTGTTTTGGTTGTTCTACAATCATGTTTAATGCATTTGAATCTACGACCCCTATAGGTTCCTTAGAACTGTATAACTCTATCGCTCTTCGATTAATTTCGATAATCTGAGATTCAGAAAGGTATTTCATCTATCTGAATCAATTTCATAATTGCTCTTTTTAAAAATACAAAGACCTACAGAATTCCTAAAATGTATTTTAAAAAACAGAAATCATGCAGCTTGTTGCTGAATGAATTGAGCATCGATGCGGTCTGCAGCCAACTTGGATGCATTGTAAACAAGTGTCACCATGTCAAAATGAATTTTTGCGCGTTTTCCGGTACGATATCGAACATTGTTCAGTTGAAAGAATTCCTTAAGGTATGCATTGACTCTTTCTACCGCAGTACGGCGTTTGAAAATGTTTTTCCATGCTAGAGACCCACGGGCTGGTGCGGAATATTTCCTGAGATCTGTTGTTATTTTCATTTTGAAAACTTTT
>NZ_FNFY01000030.1 GCF_900101075.1 Lacicoccus qingdaonensis
TTCAAAATGAAAATAACAACAGATCTCAGGAAATATTCCGCACCAGCCCGTGGGTCTCTAGCATGGAAAAACATTTTCAAACGCCGTACTGCGGTAGAAAGAGTCAATGCATACCTTAAGGAATTCTTTCAACTGAACAATGTTCGATATCGTACCGGAAAACGCGCAAAAATTCATTTTGACATGGTGACACTTGTTTACAATGCATCCAAGTTGGCTGCAGACCGCATCGATGCTCAATTCATTCAGCAACAAGCTGCATGATTTCTGTTTTTTAAAATACATTTTAGGAATTCTGTAGGTCTTTGTATTTTTAAAAAGAGCAATTATGAAATTGATTCATTTGATTAAAATTATTAAATAAGTATGGTTTATTCACATGATAAAGAGGGCGATTGACATTTTGGAAATATGTTCAAATTTGAGCACGTGGCAACAGGCACTTTTGGCCACTCTATTTACATGGACGATGACAGGCATTGGTGCCGCTGTTGTATTTTTAACGCGTGAAGTCAATATGAAATTTTTGAACTCGATGCTCGGTTTTGCCGGCGGTGTCATGATTGCAGCCAGTTTCTGGTCTTTATTATCACCGGCGATTGAAGCGAGTATGGATCACCCGATTGGCGAATGGTTCCCTCCGGCTGTCGGTTTCCTGCTTGGCGGGTTGTTCATCTTTCTTTTCGATAAATTGATTCCGCATATCCACAGGAATGCATCAAACCGGGAAGGGGTGAATCCGGAGCGGTATAGGACCAGCACTTTGCTCGTGTTTTCATTGACATTGCATAATATTCCTGAAGGCCTTGCAATCGGTATCGCATTCGGGGCAGCAATATACGGGGAGATGGCTGTCGCAGCAGGTGCACTGACACTGGCACTGGGGATAGGTATTCAGAATATCCCGGAAGGTATGGCGGTCTCCATGCCGTTACGCGGTGACGGTGTATCGAGAACGAAAAGTTTCTTCTTTGGCTGGATGTCGGCAGTGGTGGAGCCGATATTTGCTGTAATCGGCGTGCTGACAGTGTCATTTATGGAACCTGTTCTGCCTTATGCCTTAAGTCTCGCAGCAGGCGCCATGATTTTTGTTGTGATCGAGGAAGTTATCCCAAGCACACAGAAAAACGGCCATTCAGATATTGCAGTATTCAGTTTTATGATTGGATTCACTTTAATGATGATATTGGACGTCGCACTCGGGTAATATATTTGCATCAGTCAAAAAGCGGATGGTCGATCTTTTAAAAATTATAAAAGTGTATAAAATCATTGTGAAATGCTGGCTTTGGAAATTGCCGTTGAATTCACACCAACTATTATGATAAAATAATAAAAAATCTATTCGATTATGAGTCGATTAAAGATACAATAGATAATGAGCTAGGGGAAAAGTAAGATATGAGAAAAACAGATATTCTCCACTATCATTATATATAGCTTGGTCGGGGCTTCTATTTTTGTCCCATCAAAAAGCGGCGTCATAGAAATAATTCTATGATGCCGCTTTTGTGTAAGGATTGGAAGCTATATGCCAGCTTTCAATCATCTTTTCTAATTATGCATATGAATGAAGTCCTGCAACGATCAGATTGATTGCAATAAGGTTAAAGAGTATCAGTATGAAACCAATCACTGCAAGCCATGCTGATTTCTCTCCTTCATACCCCCTGTTCAGTCTCAAGTGTAAGAACACAGTATAGAACATGAATGTGATGAAGGCCCAGGTTTCTTTCGGATCCCAGCCCCAAAATCTGCTCCAGGCGATCTGAGCCCAGATAGCCGCAAAAAAGATGCCGCCGAGTGCAAATAATGGGAAACCTATAATGACTGAACGGTAGCCGATCTCATCCATCAAGTTCAAGTCAGCTCTGTTGGCCAATGGTTTGACCAAGGCCATTAACCGTTTTCTCATTATTAAACGAAGTACTCCGTAGACGATCAATCCGAGAATGATTGACCAGATCACTGTGTTCAGCGATTGCGAATTGATCACAGGTGGTAAATTAATGCCCGTATGGAAATGATCCGCAGGTTCATATTGATTATCCCCGATATGTTCGACCGGTATGGCGTCGGCGTAGTTTATAAGACTCGGCAGATGGTACTCTGCAATCATCGCTTCACCGCGTTGACTGGTATACATGAATTCATCACTGTAACCGACTGCGCCTTTCATGACAAGCGTCGTTCCGATATAAACCAGCACAATGACAATACCTGCCATAATCATTTCAAGTATACGCGCCCGCCAAGACTTTTCATTTTCCGGAATGGCTTTAAGAAGATAGATCAATCCGGCTACAGCACTCATGGACAGAATGCCATATGATATTGATACAGTAATAACATGAATCGCAAGCCAGTTACTCTGCAGTGCCGGGATCAGCGGATTAACATCGGTTGAAAATAAACTGCCATATGCAATCAACAGTAATGAAACAGGAATCGCAAACAATCCCAATACTTTCGTTTTATAATAATGATATGTGATCAAATACCCTAAAATGAGCATGATTGAAAACGTGGCGATGAATTCATACATGTTCGATACCGGCGCATGCCCCGTTGCAACCCATCTTAATATAAAATAGCTGATCTGCATGACAAAAGCGATTGCCGTCATGATGATGGCCGTTTTTTCAAATTTTTTCTTTTCATTCCTAATACTCATGGAAAGCGGTACAAGTGCCACCAATAATATAAAGAAGGCTGAAGTGATCAGCCAGTTACTAATCGATAAAAGTGTTGATTCCATATTTATTTCCCCTCAACTATGATGACGCCTTTATCAAAATCTTGTGCATCTCTGTCAAAAATTTCACCGTAACCGTTATCTTCCAACACCGGATTGATCTCTTTTTTCAAACCAAAATAGTTTTTATTTGTATGGGCACTGATATTGAACCCATTTTCATCATTGATCCATATACGTCTATGGTTGATGTATGAGCCGATAAAGAGACCGATAAGAAAGATGACGAAACCTGTCGCTATAAGTGGCAGGGTCAAGTCTTTTTTCAATGTTAGAACGGTGGCCCAGTGATTTTCATTTTCAACGAACTTGACACTGTACTCGTTGCCCTGGGTGATATCAGTCGAGCTCATGATTTGCAGCAGACTAAGTTCACTGGAAGTATCATCTGTCACCTCAAATACAAAAGCCGGGTTTACCGGTGTGGGCGTTTCTGAAATTAATGCGCCATTTTCATCTATTTCCAGGAAGTCCGGTGCATAAGCGCGTACCTCCACAGCCAGCCCCTCGCCTACCTCATAAGTGCTTTCAAGATTATCCAGAGCGACAGTGAAGCGATCACCGACAGTTTCTCCGTTACTGTCCTCCAGCTGGAAAGTCATCGACTTCATCTGGGAGTTATCGTAACTCGACTGATACAGTTCAAACTGCTCAAACTGATATGGATGGTTGACTTGGAGGCTATAATCCTCAACCACTTCAAGATCGGGGGGCGCCCCGACGACATCTACGTTCTGATTCTCATAAAAAGTCATATCAGTCTGGTAATTACTGACGATGGTTTCATTGGTGTTCTGGACGGTCGCATCAAATACTGTACCTTCCTCTTCATAAATATCCACTATGAATTCGTTGTTTTCCACATAATACTGCCCGTCAGTCTCAGGCACCTGCACCGTATCACCTTCTGTGATATAGATCAGCTCATCCACATACATCCCCGGGAAAAACCTTAACATGCTGCCGAATAGGAGAATTATCAACCCTGTGTGGTTTATGTATGGGCCCCACCTTGACAGTCTACCTTTTTCCAAGAGATAGTGATTTTGGTCTTCTTTGACTTTATAACCTTTTTTCCTAAATCCTTCTATGACTCGCTCAGTATTCTTCGTGTTTGCCTGCTGCAAGTTTAAGCGCTGCCTCTTGTAGAAAGTCGGGTGTTTTTTGGCACGCTGGTTCTTCAAAGACTTGAACAGCGGCACCCCCCGGTCGATGCTGGCCGCAATCAGTGACAGTGCCAGCATGCCAATCAGGATGATGAACCACCACGAAGAGTACAGATTATGGAAACCAAGCTCATAATACAGCCTGCCCGGTGTGCCATAGTTCTCCGTATAATACTGTAGCGGATCCGCACCGACCGGTATGAAATACTCCTGTGGGAAAATCGTACCGATGGAGGATGCAATCGCAATGATCAGTATGATTGCCACTCCGACTTTTATCGAAGTGAAGAAAATCCATATCTTATCAAAGATGCTTCTTGACCTTGTCTTTGATCGGATGGCACTCCCGTCATAACGCATAAGGTCTTTTATTTTCTTTTTATCGTAATCACTGTTGATCATTTTACCGCAGGATTGACACAACTGCGTGCCTGGTGGATTCACATGATCACAAGATCCGCATTTTATCTCTTTTAATTCCACAACACTTCACCCTATTCCGAAGTTGATAGTTCCACAAAACGGTGAATATCATCCTTGGTCAGCTGATATTCCTGTTTATCCACGACCACACCATTTTTATCGATGGCGATTGTCGTCGGCAATGGCCCGATTTGATACACTTTAGTCACATCCCGGTTACGGTCGAGTGCAATTGGATATGATAGTTCATCATCAAGACTCGCTAGAAATTGATTGATCTGCTGCTCGCCTTCAGATACGTTCACAGCGATCAGCTCATAGTCGTCATGCCCTTCATTATAAACTTCATTCATATCCGGCATTTCCTCGCGGCAGGGTTCACACCATGTCCCCCAGAAGTTCAGGATGACACCTTTATCTTCATTGATGTCCGACAGTTGTACAGTCCCCCCGTCGAGTGTTTCGAGCTGGAAATCGACTGCTTCATCACCGACTTGTATTGCCTGTATATCCGAAGTTAAATTGAACCATAAAGTCACACCAACCAAAATCACAATACTTGATATGATAGTGATTCTGAGGATGTTCCTCGTTTGTTTTTTCATATTGTTTTCACCTACAGTAACTATTTGTTTTATTTATTGTACCATTCTTACTATAGGAGGGATTTTACAATATTATGACCTTTATCAAATCAGTCTTTTTCATGAGCAATAAGCTTTTTAGATCATGTTTTAAGATTCTTTCAATCCAACACGGTATGTCTTTTTCATATAACATTTGGGACAGATCATCTACTGAATTAATACACCATTATTTTTCATAAAACAGTATGCCAAATACATCGTAACCAGTAGGCCTGTCGGGCCCTAACATTTTCTACTTCCATCGAGGCTATTTTGAAAAATTTTCCCCAAAATTACACTTATCATTAATCGCACACATGTAAATCATAAGAAGTATGCTTTTTATTAGAAAATAGAAAAATATTAAGTAAAAGAGATGCTCATCATTTAAGGAAATATGACAAAAAATTACCTCAAAATGTCGAAAAGTACAAAGAAAAATTATATATCAGTGTCGTTATGAACACTAAAGACTATGATTATTTTGTATCATTATCTTCATTCAATCGCCCCAACAAACAAGTTTTATGTTGGGTGCACTGCGTTTATCTTTTATGATACTTGTAAATAAGCAAGATCATTCATATTAGAAAAATTAAATTTAAATACTGTTGAAGATATAAAGTATAGAAGACGTAAATTTCAAAGTAAATTTCAATTTTAAGTTAGCCACCTTGGGAGAGCTCCACTCCGAATATTGTGAACGTACTATGATGGTGAGTATTCCCCCTCCCCCGACGAGGAGGAAATTTTATACTACGCGCTTTGAGCCGATTATGTCTGCTTAGATGCTTTAATGAAACATTCATGTGGGGTCTGATAGTCCAGGATTTTCCTTGGATAATTGTTCATCCAGCGTTGAATCTGCTGGTCACTGATCTCAGAGATCGGCTGGCCTCTTGGGATGAACCGTCGGATATCATGAATTTCTTATCACTGGCAGCGAAGACAATGAATAAGACAGTACAGAACTTGTGGCTCAGGGTCTGTTTATTGGAAGGTTGAAGACTTAGGACTGGTGTTTCCTTAAACTAAAAGTGGTATGTCTGAAAATCATATTTTATTGGTTATTCAGTATTAAAAGGGGAAACCATGTAATGGGGGAACTTTTAATGAATTGCTCCTCTAAAGTTGAACTCAACTTTAACTTTAGAGATGTTTTGCAAAGCAAAAGGAATCTATGAGATTTCATAAGACGATCCAGCTACACTCAAACTGTCTATTACACATATTAATTCAACCAACAAAGCAAAATTAACAATATATCTACTTTAACAAACTTTAGTGTAGATTATGGTGTCTTGCATGATATATAGAATTGCCATCTTATGATGCCGTAGAAATTATTACAGCTAATCAGAGTGTGTCCACATCGAAATTTTATAATCTTGACCTCAGTCAATTTTTATACGACGCTAAAACTTTATACTTTAACCAACAAGAAAATAGAGAGATGGAGGAAGTATCATGCAGAGGGCTATATTAGATATGAAAAACCTGATTACGTTGATCAGTGCAACCTTGATCATACTTGGATTCTATGGTCGATTTGGTCTGGGGAACATGTTTGTCTTTGATTTGTCACTCATCATTGCAACTGTTATTGGAATTGCTCCGATTGCTATTCAGGCTTATCAAGCATTAAAAGTAAAGGTTATCAGTATTGACGTATTGGTCACAATTGCCGTCATCGGCGCTTTGCTGATTCAAAACTATGAAGAATCAGCGATTGTTACATTCTTATTCTTATTTGGTTCTTATTTAGAACAGCGTACACTCAAACGGACAAGATCTGCCATCAAAGAACTAACGGAGATGGCGCCGGAAAGTGCTTTGAAACAAAACGCGGCTGGTGAATTCGAAGAAGTGGACGTTGATGATGTAGATGAAGGCGACGTTTTATTAGTAAAAACCGGTGCGAAAATACCCGTCGATGGCACTGTTTTAACTGGTGAAGGTCATATCAATGAGGCAAGTATCACTGGTGAATCTGTTCCAGTGAGTAAAATGAACGGATCAGAAGTATTCGCAGGTACAATTTTGGAAAATGGGACGATTCAAATCAAAGCTGACCGTGTCGGGGAAGATACAACGTTCGGTCAGATTATCGAATTGGTGGAAGAAGCACAGGATTCCAAGTCGGAAGCAGAACGCTTTATCGACCGATTCTCCAAATACTATACACCGGCGGTCCTGGTACTGGGTGTCATCGTTTGGTTGTTCACCAATAATGTTGAACTGGCGATTACAGTTCTAGTACTGGGCTGTCCAGGGGCCTTAGTGATCGGAGTCCCTGTCTCCAACGTTGCCGGTATTGGGAATGGCGCCCGTAACGGCGTGCTTTTAAAAGGCAGCGAAGTCATCAATGATTTCAGTAAGGTGGATACAATTCTTTTTGATAAAACAGGTACATTGACCATTGGAAATCCTGAAGTTGCAGAAAAGAAGTTTTACGGAGATGACATGGATGAAGTGCTTGGATATCTGGCCAGTGTAGAGCGAGAATCCGATCACCCTCTGGCAAAAGCCGTGCTGCAGGATATTGGACCAACGACCTTCTCTGATGTAGATGAAACTGAAGTTGTCAAAGGCGGCGGTATCATCGCTAAAGTCGCCGGACGGCGTGTCGCAGTGGGAAATGTCGCTTTGATGGAAAAAGAAAATGTTGAATTGAATGAAACGGTCAGAAAAGATCTGAAACGCTTTGAGAAAAATGGAAACTCACTTGTGCTGACTGCAGTGGATGGTGTGTTGCAAGTATTGATGGGGATTCGGGATCAAATTCGACCGGGTGTTAAAGCAGAATTGCAAAACCTGAAAAAGCTTGGTGTTAAAAACCTCGTTGTACTTTCAGGCGATAACCAGGGCACTGTGGATGCTGTTGCCAGCGAACTTGGATTGACAGAAGCCTACGGCCATATGCTGCCGGAAGACAAGTCCGCTCATCTTGAAAAATTACAATCAGAAGGGCAAATAGTGGCATTTGTCGGAGACGGCGTAAACGACAGTCCGTCCTTGGCTCTGGCCGATATCGGTATTGCCATGGGCACCGGCACAGACGTTGCGATAGAAACCTCGGATGTTGTCCTGGTGAACTCTGACTTCAGCCGATTGACTCATGCTTTAGGTCTGACAAAAGTGACAGCGAGAAATATGAAGCAGAACATCACCATTGCGGTTGGCGTGGTACTGATCTTGTTGGCCGCCTTGCTGTTCAGTAACTGGATGAACATGACGATTGGCATGCTGGTACACGAATTGAGTATCCTTGTCGTCATATTCAACGCCATGAGATTGATGATTTATCGCCGAAGAAACAGAAATGTCAATGCAAATGCAACAGTGGGATGATGATACAGAACACATCGCCTGAGAAAATCAAGGATTTTAAATAATCAATCAATAATTGATTTACATCAATTATTTTAACGGCAAAAAGCCGTATACTTGAATTATAGAGAAGGAAACGAATAAAAATTTATAATAGGAGAGATATATTATGCAAAAAGCAACCATTCAATTAGAAACTTTATCATGTCCATCATGTCTCCAGAAGATTGATAGCGCTGTAAAAGGTTTGGACGGTGTGGAAAAAGACAGCGTCAAAGTCATGTTCAATGCAAGTAAAGTCAAAGTAAATTTTGATGAAGCAGTTACAACGATTGAAAATATAGAAAATGCGATTGAAAACCTGGGGTACCCGGTCGTCAAATCAAAAGTAAAAGTTGCTTGATCAAATTAATTATTTCCACTTTAACTGATCCCGGACATTCAAACGATTGTTTGGGATCTTTTATCACGGGTCAATAGATAAGTAAAGGCTTTACTTTAACCAAAGCAGGCACACTATAATTTAGTTTAAGATAAATATATTTTGTAGGACTATTATGGGTGAACATAGTCGATATTTTGAAAAGGAGAGATATGAAAATGAACAAGTACACTTTCACTTACAATCTGGTAGATGGCACAAAAGTGATTTTTGAAGATATTGAAGGAAAAACGCCCCAGAGTGCTTTGAACAGTATTAAAGTCGTTGAAAATGAAAATATTTGCGGTTTGGAAAAAGTGGATGGTGATACAACCACGATGATTCATATTTTTAAAGCGAATATATTAACGATGGAAGTATCCTACCCGACAGAAGAGTCGGTTTATGCTCGTAAGATTAAAGCGAAATCAGTAAACAGATAGCACCGTAATAATATAATATAAGATATCATTTAACCGTCCCGCATCATGTTTTGATGCGGGGCGGCACTATATAAAATCATAAAGTTTTCATGTAATTTAAAATATGTAAGGAGAGATTGAATGCTGATCAATTCAGATAATCATTTTAAAAAGTTGGATATGAGTTACCAGCCCTCAGCGTTAGAAACAATATTCCGCAGTGATGATGAAATTAAAATCACTGAAAATGACATCGAATCACGGCCATTGAATATCCCGCCTTTGCTCGAACCAATCAGTCAAACAGACGGACAAATAGAATATGAAATCAGAGCCCAAAACGGAGAAACAGAAATTGTCCCCGGACGAAAGACGCCGTCCCGTGGTTATAATGGTGAATTATTAGGGCCGACAATAAAGCTTAAGAAAGATCAACAGGTCAAGCTTCATACCGGCAATGATATGGATGAAGTGACAACATATCATTGGCATGGCCTCATCGTTGACGAAGCTTCAGACGGTGGTCCACATATGACGATTGAACCTGATGAAACGAAAACAATCGACTTTAATGTGGATAATGAAGCAGCAACATTATGGTATCACCCTCACCCGCACGGTTCGACGTCGAAACAGGTTTACGAAGGACTGGCCGGGATGGTCATCATTGAAGATGAAAATACAAAGCGTTTGGAAAAACATCTTCCTCATGAGTATGGAGTGGATGATATTCCGGTCGTCGTGCAGGATCGCTTCCTGGTTGATGGGTATAAGTTGAATTATGATGAAGTAAGAAGTATCGATGGTACGGGAGGTGACACATTGCTGTTGAACGGTACAGCAAATGCGACCTTTGATGCTAAAGGACGATACTTGCGTATGCGTCTGCTTAATGGATCGAACGTGACGAACTTTGAGTTTTCACTAGAAAATAATGCTACATTTTATCAAATCGGCACAGACGGCGGATTATTGAATTATCCAATTGAGCTGAAACACTTATTTTTGTCTGCAGGCGAGCGTGCTGAAATCATTGTTGACTTGGAAGCTTTTAAGGAAGAAGAAGTGAAATTATTTGTCAACGGCATCACCGGTTTAACAATCCGTCGCGGAGAAAATAAAAACAATGCAGACTTCAATCCGATCATGTCCCTTCGGACAGAGATGCTGCCGGTGATTCAACCACACGAGGTCGCCGGGTATCCAACGAAATTGATGTTGATGGCTGGGACAGATTATCGTGTGTCGATCAACGGCAAGAAATACGATCCTGATCGAATTGATACAACGCAGCCTCTTGGTGAATATCAAGTCTGGGAAATTGTCAACGCCAAGGATGAGATGGAAAACCTGATCCATCCCTACCATGTCCATGGTGTACAATTTAGAATTTTAGACCGGGATGGTAAGATACCGCCCCGAAATGAACAGGGCTGGAAAGATACTGTGCTGGTCAACCCGGGAGAAACGGTTCATGTTTTATTGAAATTCACCAAACCGGGCAAATTTATGTATCATTGTCATATCTTAGAACATGAAGAACATGGCATGATGGGTCATGTAGAAATTAGTTAATAGTAAAAATCACTATGTATTAATAGGGTGGTTATCGAAAATCCCAGGAGTATCACTTATTTTATAAATGCTAATCAGTCATTATAGGCGGTGTCCATTATTTCTATATTAGAGATAATGGACATTTTTAAATCTTTAAATATTAATGTCGTGATGATGAATTGGGGATGTCTGATAAAACGCAGGTATAATCGACAAAGGGCTCCTCTGTAATGAACTTCATCCTAATTTGATTATTGTGTATTTAATATTTAGCGAAGTATGTGTCACTTTCGATGTTATTTTGCGTAATCAACTTTAAAATTCCACTGCCTTCAGGAAGAGATAAGTTGGTTTTTAGCTATAATCCTGAATTATTCATACTTCCAAATAAAATATTCAATCATTGGAAAGTTTGAGTGCTTTCGTTCTTTTGTTGATATGTCGCGTGTCAACGACCGAAGTACGATGAAAACTGATGCATCTACACCGATTCATCGGCGTGTGCCCCTCATTTTGGACAGACTGCACCCTAGGTTGGACGATGGGGTTTTAAAAATACTGATGTCATCTCTATTCCAGTTGAAGTTTCTGCACCCGGTGGAGTACTTGCCAGAAAAACGACTGATACACAAAGCTCGAAGCCAGTTTGAAGTACAGCCGGCGGCCGGATTTGACGACCCGGCTGGCGACTTTGATGATGCGTGTCCGGATGGTTTCAATCTGCATGGTCTGTTGGCCATCCGGGAAACAGAGGGTCCGGAGCCAGTTGGTCAGGTTATACGCCAACAGGCTCAACATCATCTTGGCCTGATTGACCTGGAAAGAGTGGCTATTCATCCGATCGAAACCAAACCCGTTTTTGACTTCCTTGATATAGTTTTCCATCGTGCCGCGTTTCTGGTAGGTCCGGACGATATCTTTGGGTGTAAAGGCGTCCACCAGGTTCGTGACATAAAATGAGTGCGTGAAAAACAGTTCGCCCGCCGGCCGCGTTGATTGGACAATGACTTTCCGGGGCCGGTCCCACGACTTTGCCGGGTACTCGGTTTCTGTATAATGGCATGTCGTCTCTGAAGTGTCGGCCGGCGCTGAAGATGGGCAGATTTCTTCTCCGATCCGTTGGAGATTCGCATTGGATTTCAGGCGGATCACGTAATACACCGATTCCGTTTCGCACAATTCATACAATGCAGGCAGGGCAAATCCGCTGTCGCCGCGTAGGAACGGTGTGGTTTCAGGAAACGTGTCGTTGTAGTGTGTGATCAACGGTCGGACGAAATCCACTACACCGTTAGATGTATAGACATTGCCCGGTCGCAGTGCCGCTTTCAAAAAGTCTCCAGTGACCCCATCAAATGCAACAAGCGGATGGAAACCGACAGTACCGTAATGGGCATTGTATGCCGTCGATTCCTGATTGCCATATGTATCGGCGTG
Source organism: Lacicoccus qingdaonensis (assembly GCF_900101075.1). GTDB lineage: Bacteria > Bacillota > Bacilli > Staphylococcales > Salinicoccaceae > Lacicoccus > Lacicoccus qingdaonensis. The sequence goes on from NZ_FNFY01000030.1 coordinate 12,138, forward strand.
GGTGGAATCGAGATCAAAGATGATGGCCTCAGATTCACGTTGCCGGTGGACTTTATCAAGCATCGCTTGATTGGCCTGATTCAACTGTGTCATGGACTGATTGTCAAACCGACTGAAAAAGCGGGACAGGCTGGGCTGCGATGCCAAGGCATCCGTGCCGATGATCTGCGTGAACACCGGGTCGGCTGTCAAATGGTCCGCGGCATCATCTTCAGTGTATCCGGCAATCATCTGATAGAGCTTCTGTCGCATCAGATTTTCGTTGGAATGAATATGATACAGCCTGTCGTCCTTGAGGTGCAGATGATTCGCCAAGATGTTGGAGAAACCGAGCTTGTCATCGAATTCCCTGAACAGGAATTCGCCGGTATCGGATGAGAGGTCGCCCCCATTATCCATGAGTTTGATCTGACGATTGAAATCTAGCGGTATTTCAGGTAAAGTAGCCATTATAAGAACCCCTTCTTTTGGTTATTTGGTCGTACTTTTAACCTTATCAGAAACGGGTTCTTTTTTCATTTTCTAGATGAACAAGGATTGAACAGAAAAGCTGATTATGTCGACCTTAACAATCGATCAATAATTTTCTATGAATAATTCAGGATAATACAAGTTAAATTCTAAACCAGTCAAAATATCATTAAAAATGACAGTCAGAATTTATTTTAATCCTGAAAGAGTTAATAAACAGTCGTTTTTAGGAGGTTCGAAATATAGAGTTATTAGAGTGATAAATATTGTATAAAAATTTAACATCAATTGGCAAAGGCAGAATATTATTTATTGCTTAACGTATATACATAGGATATACTTAAATATATAAAATAAGTTTGAGGGAGTTGATTTGCATGCAGAAGACGAAGCGAAAAGTGAATAAACGAGAAGCTAGAATTCAGCCATGGGGTAACAGTCAAGGAATCAGGCTCACGCGTGAAGTCCTGAAAGAAGCAGGGTTTGATGAAGACGATACGTTGCTCGAGGTAGAAGTAGAACACAATCGCATTTCGTTGGTGCCAAAGAGCAAGTTGACACCATTTCAAAAATTATTTGTCGGTTACGATGGTGAAAAACCTAAAACAGAGGCTCTTTGGGATGAGATAGAACCGGCTGGAAAAGAAGAATGGTGATCTGTCGATCAGCTTAAATATCATGTGTCTGTACTCATTTTTAACTATAAAATGAGTACAGACACTATTTTTTGGAGGGATGCGTATGACAAAGTTTTTTAAAGCGGGGGATATTATAAAAATCAATATGTCTCCAGCAAAAGGCCATGAACAACAAGGCTACAGACCCGCAATTGTGGTCTCAGAAGAAAGTGTACATAGACACACTGATTTAATTTGGGCCTTGCCCATTACTAACACAAATAAAGGCTATCCAACGCATGTCGCTGTGGATGGAAGAACCAAGAATAATAAAACGACAGGTTATGTACTATGTGAAAAAATAAAAGCGATTGATCCAGTTGCCCGAAATGCGAAATTGTCAGATGAAGCCAAACGAGATTTACTTGAAGAATGTAAGAAGATTATCGATGCGATTACTTATATCGGCTAGTAAAGATTATAGTGGTATTAATACATTTCTTCTCATCCTCTTAAGCCCCTACTTATAATGTAAGTTAGGGGCTTAATTTTTCATATGTAATATTTTATCTTTCATGTTACTTGTTATATAAAAAAACGCCTCCAAATAACGGTCGTTAAATAAACATACTATTTCATCATCAAAAATTTCTATATGTGTGACTTTTGACTTTATTTTGCACTTATTTAAGTGATATTTTGCACTAAAATTAAGCCGATATCTCACATTAAAAGAGAGATATCGGCTTATAAAATTTTCTATTAAAATAGGAATGAGAACAGAGCGTTGAATGTGCCATTTTCAAATAGGATATAAATTCCTAATCCTATAAAGACGATTGGAACGATCCAACGTTCATATTTTTCGATTTTATCTGAAACAAAATTCAAGGAAGCCAATCGATAGCTGATTAGACATAGAACACCAACCATGATCATGAAAACAATGATGGCAATAACGATTTCCATCATATTTAAAGTTGTAAAGTATGGTATATAGATAGAAAAATCATCCGCACTGGAAGCCAGTACAATGAAAGTGACCGTTATAAATAATTGATTAAATCTGCCTGAAGAGAAAAGGGAGAGAATGTTATCTTCATCTTCGTCCTCTTCCCCTTTGATCCATATTTTGATACCCAGGTAAAGTGGCAGCAATCCAAGCAGACCGATCATCCATTGTTGAGGAATAAAATTGGCTACTCCCAATGCGACCAGAAGACTTGCGCCTATAATAATGACTGTCCCTATATATTGTCCAACCCAAATATGTTTTATTTGATTACTCTTTTCGATTTGCGAAAACAGAAGAATCAATATAACGAGGTAGTCGATTCCTGTCGCTACATAAACGGCAGCAGCTGTAAATGCCGTTACAATCATAGTTCCAACTCCAATTTTTCAGCATCAGTACTTTTATTTATCTGGGAAGAACCCAAGCTTAATTCATCTTCCTTCACACGCATAAGCCTCAAACCATTCATGGCCACCACTAAAGTGGCACCCATGTCCGAGAGAATCGCAATCCATAGTGTCAGCCATCCTGGGATGACCAACAATAGAGCAATCAGTTTGATTCCAATGGCAAAAGCGATATTCGCTTTGATGATGTTCAATGTTTTGCGGCTGAGCTTGATGGTAAAAGGCAGTTTCTTCAGGTCATCGCCCATTAAGGCGACATCTGCTGTTTCAAGAGCGGTATCTGTACCGGCGCCACCCATAGCGATACCCACGGTGGAAGCTGCCAATGCTGGCGCATCATTGACCCCATCACCGACCATGCCTACATGACGATAATCAGTTTTTAGTTGCTTGATTACGTCTAGTTTATCCTGCGGGAGTAATTCAGATTGAATATCTGTGACACCGACATGTGAACCAATCGCACTGGCGGTACTATGATTATCCCCCGTAAGCATGACTGTTTTTTCGATGCCTGCCTGATGCAGCTTCTGGATTACCGCTTTACTTGATTCGCGGACTTCATCCGCGACTGCAATAATTGCCTGAACTGTATTTTTCGTTCCTGCAACCATAACGGTCTTACCTTGTTCTTGAAGTGTTTTGACATCACTTTTAATTGCATCATTGAAATTAGTTGCCTGTATCTCTTCAAATAATGCCGGACTGCCAACATAATACATTTCATTATTGATTTTACCCCGTATCCCTTTGCCTGTAATGGAAGAAAAGTCTTCGACAAAGATATCAGAATAAGGAAGGTTATAACTGTCTGCCTTCTTTATAATAGCGGATGCCAATGGATGCTGGGAACGATCTTCCAATGCTGTGATGACTGCCAGCATTTCCTTTTCATCAACTGCATTGTCGATTAAACGATAATCGGTTACAACCGGGACGCCTTTTGTGAGTGTGCCGGTCTTATCAAATGCAATGGCTTTTAATCCACCCATTTCTTCGAGGTAAACCCCCCCTTTTATAAGGATTCCCTTCTTGGCAGCATTTCCGATTGCTGAAACAATCGCTATCGGCGTGGAAATCACCAATGCGCATGGACAACCTACAACGAGGACCGCTAACCCCTGGTATACCCAAGTAGACCAACTGGCACCGAAAAATAACGGCGGTACAATCGCAACCAGCACTGCGACACCCATAATGATGGGTGTATAATATTTTGCAAATTTATCAACGAATGCCTGGGCAGGAGCACGCTCACCTTGTGCTTCTTCCACCAGATGAATGATTTTGGCAATGGTCGTATCTTCAACCAATTTAGTGATTTTAACTTCCAGTAAGCCTTCTTCGTTCAGTGTCCCTGCAAATACTTCATCATCGAGCGATTTTTCAACCGGCACTGATTCACCTGTGATTGCTGCCTGGTTGATTACAGAGTAACCATTGACAATTACGCCGTCCATAGCAATTTTCTGTCCAGGCTTAACAATCATGATATCGCCCACAGCAATATCATTGACGTGCACTGTCATTTCCTGTCCGTTGCGTCTGACAAGTGCCTCTTTAGGAGCAATATCCATCAATGAACTGATGGATTGCCTTGCTCGATCCATCGAGAAACGCTCCAACGCTTCGCTGATGGCAAACAAGATGACAACAATGGCGACCTCGGCCCATTCTCCGATGATGACACCGCCAATCACTGCGACTGTCATCAGGGTTCGCATATCAAATTCAAACCGGACTAAATTCTGGAGACCCGTTTTCAGCATTGAAGCCCCTCCGACAATCATGGAAGTGATGAATAGCAGCGGTGTAAGAATATTGTCATCACCATTCACCAACATTGAAATGAAGCCAAAAGCGATAAATAGTAGCGAATAGAGCAGAGTGCTGTGCTTTTTATAAAATGGAATGGTTACTTCCTTTTCTTTTTTGTCTTGTCCACTTTCTTCCCGGGATTTCTCAGGCACCACTTTGAGATTTTCAAATGCTCCTGCTTCTTCCAGTTCCTCAACCGTTGCAGAACCATATACAGAAATTTTTGATGCGCCAAAATTCACCTTCGCATCTTGAACTTCAGGTAGTTTCTTCACATTCCCTTCAAATGTGCCGGCACAATTTGCACAAGAAAATCCTTGGACACGGTAGACTTTTTTCTCTTTATTAACTTCTGGTTGCGCTTGACGACTAGACTTTTCAGGCACCACTTTGAGATTTTCAAATGCTCCTGCTTCTTCCAGTTCCTCAACCGTTGCAGAACCATATACAGAAATTTTTGATGCGCCAAAATTCACCTTCGCATCTTGAACTTCAGGTAGTTTCTTCACATTGCGCTCAAATTTCCCTGCACAATTCGCACAAGAAAACCCCTGAACACGGTAAATATTTTTTTCTTCTTCAGTCAGTTCTGCAATCCCTTCAGACATTGGTTATCACTTCTTTCTTATGTATTAATGCAATCGTCATGATTTCTTTAATATGCTGATCTTCCAGAGAATAGAACGCGAGTTTCCCTTCTTTCCTGAATGTAACGATGCCTTCTTTGTAGAGCGTGCGTAAATGATGAGATGCACTTGCTACAGTCACACCGAGTATATTTGCGATGTCACAGACGCATAATTCCTCTTCCTTGCATAAGGAATAGGTGATTTTTGCCCTATTCACATCGGCAATAGCCTTAAGCATCTGTGATATACCGGCAATATCGACAGTTTGTAAATTCTCTTGCATCCGGTTAACCTTTTCTTCGTCATAACAAAAAACTTCACATGTTTCTTTCTTATTCATACATACACCCCGTCATTCAAATATTTGTTTGAATATAGTATATCATCTTGTTTTTCTTTATTCAATCAGATGTTTGAATTGTGACTTTTGGTTTTATTTTGCACCTATTTTAAGTGATATTTTGCATATCCAACTTTAAAAACCTAGCTACCCCTCACATGAAAAGATTAGCTGGGTTCCTTAATTATTTACATCCAAACATTTATAGAACTATTCTGTTCCGTCTAATAAAAAAGCGACTGCTCATGTTTTAGCAATCGCACCCGTTTGAGGAAGATTAATCATATAAGTTTAACCCGCACAACAAGATAATTTCGACACATCCCTACCAAAGGTCAAGGCTGCGAGTTTTAAACCTTCGGCCATGGTTAAATAGGGGGCAAAACTATCCGTAAGATCTTCAATGGTCAGGCCGAATTTCACCGCCAAGGTCGCCGTATAAATGACATCCCCGGCATTTTCACTGACGATATGAGCTCCGATCAACTTACGGGTTTGCGCATCAACAACAAGTTTATAAACCCCGGTTGTTTCGTGATTGACCAATGCCCTGGGAACAGCATCCAACGGCAGAACCGAAGTTTTCACGTCGTAACCCTTTACCTTGGCTTGTTGTTCGGTTAGCCCGACGGTCGCAATCGATGGATTCGTGAATGTTACCCCGGGGACAAAGCGAAGATCGATTTTCCGTTTGGCCACACCGAGTGCATTGTCCGCGATAACGCCCCCTTCATAAGCCGCAACATACACGAATTGTGGACCGAGTGTCACATCGCCTGCGGCATAAATGCGGACATTTGTCGTTTGTAAAAATTCGTTGGTCAATACTTCGCCTTTTTCACCTGTTTTCACGCCTGCTGTTTCTAGGTTTAAGGACTCTGTGTTTGGCTTTCTGCCTGTTGCGACCAACACTTGATCGGCTGTGATGACTCGTTTCTCGCCGTTCACTTCAATCGTAACGCTTTTCGTATCGTCGTTTTGCTCGACTTTTTGATAGGTAACGCCAGTGATTAGGTTGATCCCCTTCTCCGTTAAGGCGTCATCAATGGCGTCAGAAATCTCTGGTTCGTACGCCTTAAACAAACGCTCACTTCTTTGCATAAGGGTCACTTCTGCTCCGAGATTGTGAAACATTTGGCCCAATTCCGCTGCGATATAACCGGAACCAATTACGGCGAGACGTTTCGGAACATCTTTTAATTCTAGTGCTGTCGTACTCGTTAAATAATCAATCTCACTCAATCCCGGAATGTCTGGAACCGCAGGATCTGCCCCCGTTGCGATTAAGAAGCTTTGAGCCGTAATGTGTTCTCCGTTGACTTGTACCGTTTTTTCGTCGACAAACGAGGCTTGACCACGAATGAGATCAAATCCGTATTCGTCGATCAAGTCGATATATTTTTCTTGGCGCATTTGACCGACCAGTTCATCTTTTTGCTCGGTCAATTTCGCAAGGTTCACAGCACCGGCACCTGTTTGTAAGCCGTTAAATGGATGGTTCTGTGCCAGTCCATTGATGACACCGGCACGAAGCATGGCTTTCGAAGGGACACATCCAATGTTGACACACGTTCCTCCAACCGTGCCCCGTTCCACCATGGCCACCTTCGCGTCGTTTTCACTGGCTTTGATTGCGGCTGAAAAGGCCGCACCGCCGGAACCAATAATCAGAAGATCGTAATCGCCATCCCGATTGAAATCTACACTGTTTTCAGAGGCCTGGCTTTCTTCCTCTCCGGGTTGATAGCCGGCTGCCGAAATATTTTTCTTAGCTTTTTCAATCCGATCCTCGCTGAGTTTAAAAAATGCTTCACCGCATCGAAAATCGGCCGAAACATCTTTAGCTCCGACTTGTTCCAATGCTTCGGTTACATGTGCTTCACAACCGGTGCATGTCATGCCTTGAATGGGTATTTTATATGAATTTTGAGTCATTTGAATCCCTCTTCCTATTTAAAGTTTGATAGACAGTTCTGTACATTTTTACCTCATATTCATCTTGTCTCATGCTCCCGATCCATGCTCTCTGGAGGCGTATAGCATTCCGTTTTATTTTTTGTTTTTCCGTTGCCTTCAGGAGAATTGTATTTATTCTTCAAGAACTTGCTAAGAATCAGAGCAATCATAACAACGGCCAATGCTGCGAAAATGCCAGTCAACCACCAATTTCTTGTCGCACCAGCAAAGAGGGTACCAATCCCTGTACCTCCTAATGCAACAAGGAGAATCGGTCCTGCACAACAAAGTAAAGGAACCAATAATATACCGAAAAGGCCCACACACCCCAGCCGTTACCTAAGGAAATGCGTCTTTTCATCCAAATCTTCCCCTATTCATTTATCAGGCTCCCTCATTAACGTTTCAATAATGGGACAGGTATACATCGCCTTTTCATCTGGACACTTTTCTTTTAATTCCTCTAATAACCGTTGGATCCGCAACAAATCGTGCACTTTCCGCTCGATTTCTTTGGTTTTTTGAACGGTAAAGACGTACATATCTTTACATCTCTCCCCATCTTGATCAACTACACCAAACAACAGGTGGATTTCTTTTAGCGAGAAGTCCAATTCCTTCATTCGTTTAATAAACCGTATCCGATCTGCTGTTTCCTCTGAATATATTCGATACCCTGATTCGTTTCTGGGAGGTCCGGCTATCAATCCTTTCCGCTCGTAATACCGAACGGTTTCTTTATTCACATTACACGCTTTAGCCAATTCACTGATTTTCATCCCCATATTGTCACCTCAATAAAAGTATAAACTCTGTACCATAGTACACGGTCAAGTCATACATTATTTTTCTTTTATAGAATAATCTTATAAAACAGATCAGATAAAAAACCTTATTTATCAATTGTTCACATAAGTTTTTTAGAAGTTTAAGAATAAAGCTATCTGCTCTTCACGCCAAGAAGCCACATTCTTCCGTTGAAAAATGCGGCTGTCAAAAAAGTTATTTTCTTTTTGATTCTAAGATCATATAACAAGATTAGACGATAAAGTGGTTTATAAACATCTCACATTACGTAAACTTACACCATGTGGGCAATGTCCGAAGCTGCCGTTGGATAGGCAAATATCATTTGTTTCAATTCTTTGGTTGAAATTCCAAAACGAATGGCTGTTGCAAAATGGTTAATTAGTTCATCGGCTTCATTACTAATCAAATGAGCACCGACAACTTGATCACTATCTTCGTCAATTAGCACTTTAAACGCAGCAAACCCTTCATTTGTCCGTTTATACGTAAACCAATCGGAAATGTTTTTATGTTTTACTTTAATATTCCGGCCAGAATTTTTGGCTTCCTCTTCGCTCATACCTACCGACGCCATTTTCGGTACGGTGAATACAGCAGATGGAATCACGGAATATTCAATTTTTTTGCTGTTCCCTTTCAATAAATTAGATGCTACAACATGAGAATCTGCACTGGCTACAGGTGTGAGGGGCAAGCCATCTGTTGCTGCAGCATCTCCAGCTGCATAGACGTTCGGACTACTTACACTTTGCAAATACTCATTAACATGGACACCATGTTTCTTCCTTTTTATATTCCCTTTTTCAAGATTTATATCTAACGCTGGAACCCGTCCGGCTCCATGGATGACGATGTCTGCTTCCAACCGAATTATATCCTCTTTTTTTCGAGCGTGCACATGAAACTTTCCTTGGTCTTTTTCAATGGATTCAACGGAATGTTGAAGATGTACCTGAATGCCAATCTCTTTCGATTTTGCTAAAAGAATATCTACAAGGTCTACATCAAAGTTCTCCAAAGGTCTTTGACCTCGATGGATAATATGAACTTCTGAGCCAGCACGTGCTGCGATATGAGCAAATTCAAACGAAATATATCCCCCACCAACAAAGACGATTCTTTTTGGTAATTTATCCAACTCCAAAAATTCATCACTATAGGTAAGATGTTCTTCCCCTTGTATAGGCAAAGGAGTAGGCTTCGCACCGCTAGCAATCAAGAAATGCTTCCCTTCGAGTATTTCTTGATCTACTTCAAGTTGATCCTCACTAATGAAAGATGCTTTGCCATGATACGTATCGATTCCCTGATTATTCAATGCTTGTTCTTTTTTTTCCGGGACATCACCTGTAAAAGTTCGTTTAAAGCTCATAAGATCTTTCCAGTTGATGGAGACCTCTGATGGTACTCCGTTCCTAATCATTCGTTTATTCCAATCGATGAGATCGGCTGCCCCATGTAGAACTTTTTTTGGGTCACATCCACGCAGCGCACACGTGCCCCCAAATGGCCTGTCATCTACCATGGCTACACTCCAGTCGGCGTTATTACATTTTGCTGCTGTGATTGACCCCGCAGAACCTGTACCAATCACAATGAGATCGTATTTCTTTGTCATCATTATCCTCCTCATAGAAATCACTCTTTAATAAGTTTTCCTTGTTTTTGTCTAATGAAACCCTGTACTTCATCCACAGTTTGAAAAAATCCAACGTCTTAACTAAACGGTGACTTCACTGTGTTTTTATCCCGCACAACATTGTTAAATATATAGCAAGACTTTCTTTTAAATCTTCTATGGTTAAGCAAATTAACGGCTAATGTCATCGTGTAAATCACATTTCATGCATTTTCGGATACAAGATGAGCCCCTAACACCTCAATATTTTTGTATCTGCCACTAACTCCATCCTTTTCATGCATTAAAAAATCGGCCCGTGTGTCAAATAAATAAGCAAGTAAACACCGGATAACAAGATGATAAATGCCACCAATGTCTGCATGATTGGCATGAATTTTCGGATTCATTTCTGGGCAAGTGTGCGCGACCCTAAAGGAAATATCGTAATGATAGTAATCGCTAACCTCATATCTATTGAGAAAAGCATAAAATTTATGACTATACTTTAGTATCTAGGCGTCTGTCATGGATTGGGAAACGACTATATAAGTTGAATTAAATATTTTACAGTACCATTAAGGTTCATAAAAGTACACTTTTACGGACGGTTTTCGTTTACAATTAGAAAATAATATCCTGGTCAAACAATTTGTAGATGTGTTTTTCTTTTTTTTTATTTATGTTTTATTAGAGTAGACCCTAAATGGACATTATACAGGCATTGATTCCATTGGTTTTGAAGTGTATGATTAGGGTGTATTTTAAATATATTGAGAAAAGATGGTTAAATGAAAATAGGATATGCTCGAGTGTCGTCGTTGGATCAGAACTTGAACCGACAGATTGAAGTGTTAGAAGAATTTGGTGCAGAAAAGGTTTTTAGAGAAAAGAAATCTGGAGCCACCGTAAATGAGCGAAGTGTCTTCAAAGAAGTATAAGAATTTGTTCGGTCGGGAGATCAACTCATTGTAGAATCGATTGATCGATTAGGGAGAAACTACGATGAAGTAATCGATACAGTGAATTTTTTGAAGCAGAAGGATGTTCAATTGATCATCACAAGCTTGCCTATCATGAGTGAGGCGGTTGGTAACCCTTTGTTGGATAAGTTTATTAAAGATCTCATTATCCAAATACTTGCTATGATTGCAGAACAAGAACGTTCGGAATCTAAGCGTAGACAAGCCCAGGGCATTCAATTAGCAAAAAGCAAAGGGGTCTATAAAGGCCGGCCGACACTTTATTCTCCAAATGCGAAAGATCCTCAAAAGCGACTCGTATATCATCGTGTTGTTTCTCAGTTGAACGAAGGCATTGCGATATCTAAAATTGCAAAAGAAGTCGGCATTACACGACAGACAATATATAGAATTAAAAAAGAATTGAACTAGTTCTACTATATATAGAATATTGGAAAGAAAAGCATCTGAATATCAATCCGATAAAATGAAAGATCGTATGAAATATAAAAAGAAACTGCAAGATATGAAAATTGATATGCTCCCCTCGTAGTAGACAGAGAAATAATAAAAACTCTGTAACTACGACGAGGGGAGATTTTTATGTCTAAACGAACGTCCAAGTATACGATAGAAGAGAAAGTCGATATGATTCATCAAGTGTTATCAGATCATCAATCCATCCATAGTGTATCTAATTATTATCAATTGAGCAGTCACACAATCGAAGCATGGATCCACCGTTATGAAACGGCTGGTGTGGATGGGTTAAAAGAGTCCAGAGGCTGGAAACATTACTCTGAAGCAAC
>NZ_FNFY01000020.1 GCF_900101075.1 Lacicoccus qingdaonensis
ATTACTTGATTGAGGCTGCCAATTCAGTCCGCAATAATATTCCGACGTTTCGTGCGTACTATCAGAAAAAGAAAGCAGAAGTCCCCAAGCATCAACACAAAAGAGCCCTCGTCCTTACCGCAAGAAAACTTGTGCGTCTGGTGGATGTCCTACTACGCAACCACCAACTCTACATGCCGGAAAGGAGTGTGTAATTCGGGCATAATATTGACTCGAATCCTTTCATCCAACGCCTAGGAAAAATGTGAAATTACGCTAGGCTTATTTAAGTATGCTTTAAATCTGTGATTCAGTTGTCGCCTCTACTGACGTTATGAATACATCAATTTGACTTAACACCACAAGTCTTATAAATTTGACTTGATCATTTTAAATTCATTGTTTGAATAATCTACAATGATATCGAATTTTTCCCTTAAAGGATGCATGAACAGATCGTACTGGTCCCGCCTGTGTTTCTGCGCGCTGATCAGTGTGTCCAGGCTCCGGCCACGCTGTTCGACATCACGCTTCTTTCTGCGTTCAAGTTCTGTTTCTGAATCGGTATAGAAGTAGACGGACAAATCAAAGTTGAAATCTTCGAGAAAGGCCGCGGACATCCCTTCGATGATTGTGACTTTGCGGGAACCATCCAGCACTTTTTCAGCGTCCCATGGTTTGTCTATTGTTGTGAGACGTGCGCCATTTTTAAGCACTTTGATATCCCTCGTCAAACTGTTAAGCTCGTGGCGGATCGGCATGCATGCCGTGATTTTGAAAGTGGAACGGCTGCCGTCAACTGTATAGTCCGCATACGTATTACCCAGATGCCGGCCTTCGATGATGTAAGTGTCCGTATTCATGTAATTATAATCCGTATCGAGGGAATCGCACAGCCTGCGTGCGAAAGATGTCTTGCCGGATGCACCATGGCCGGAGATGGCAATGAATATTCTATTTTCGGCAGTATTGATGACTTCATTGATCTGTCTGATGAGCGATTCCATAATGCACCTCTTCTACCCGTTAATTTTATTATCCCATAAACTGATGTAATTTTACAAAAATGCGTAATTTGCAGTTCACTTAAAACACAACTCACCGGATTTCATTGAGTTGTGTCCAGGGGCAATCACTTTATTTTTCTGCGTCCGAGCATTGCCCAGACAATCGGGCCTAAGGCCAATATAATAATTAAAGGAATCATAAAGACACCGAATGTTGATTGGTCCAATACGCCGTAGTTGATAATTTCTATAAAGATCACAGCGAAGATGACCAGCACACCGTTTTTGGTTGCGTTCATGAGCTGGCGGCTGTTCAAATAAAAAGCTTCAACAGTGGATTCATCCATCCGCTTTGGATAGTTGTGCATTTCAGGAACTCTTTCAAGAGCTTCGAGCATAGGTATGATAAAGAATGGTATGACTATTAAAATGATCATTTCATATTTCGAGCCGTATCTGTTCACTTCACCAGCTGAACCGAAATGCATGGGCACTTCCGCAGGCAGGAATGGAAAAGTGATAATGGCATAAACAAGAGCCCCGGTAAATATGCTGTAGCCGATGATGTTGTAGACTTTTTCTGCAGCTGTTTTAGGAATATCCAGCTTTGGTCGTGTTTGCAATTTGATTACCTCTTATACATGTTGTTTGACTTCATTATCCCATAACAGCATTTGTTTTCACACAAAAAATTGAGCACAGAAAGTCTGTGCTCAATCAATGTTAGACGACATCATGCCGGACTGCCTTTTTCTGTGTCGTAAAGTAGGTGACTGCATATGCCAGGATGCCAAGTCCGAGAATGATATAGGGCAGGGTATAGAGAGTGAAGTTCCAGAACGCATTTATTTCAATGCCTGTGTTGACCAGGTTAATCAGCGGCATAAAGTAGAACATATAAGTGAAGCCCATCGGTACCAGGTATATGACCACTTTTATATTGACATTTTTGAACCAGTCCCTGGCGAATGTCGTGTAGTAAAAGCTTGCGATGAGCAGATTGACTCCCGTAATCATTATCATCCCGAAAGGATAGAAGATATAATTTACTCAGATTATCAGGCCGGGAAACGAGTAAGTCACTCGAAAATGGATATGTGCTCGAATTCAGGACGTGCAAAACGATTAAGATGTGTGATGAGATAGATATACTCGGAATTCAGGGCCGGGAAACGAGTAAGTGGATAGCAAACTTCAATATACTCGGATATTGAAGAGGAAAACGATTAAGTCTTCCAAAATTTCAGATATACTCGTTTTCTAAATAAAGAACCGATCATTTTCAACAAAATCCAATATTTAATCGCCATGAAAATAAAAAATCCGGTAAACATAGAGTTCACCGGGATTCTGCCTGTCTATCAATACTCAATGTCCTTCAGCATCTCGAGCTGTTCGAAGCCGAGGTTGCCGCCCGAAACGACGAGGCAGACCTTATCATCTTCTTTGACATCCAGCTTTTTATCGAGCAGCGCACCGAGTCCGATGGCCGAGGACACTTCTGCAAGAATTTTACCTTCCATCAGCATCATCTTCTGGGCTTTCAGCATCGTTTCATCGGATACACTCAGAAAATCATCCCCATGTTTTTGAACGACTTCAAAATTCAAAGTGCCCGGACGGTTGACGACCAGCGCATCGGCAATCGTTTTCTGTGATTCAAGCTGGACCGGTTCGCCGGCTGCCAGACTTTTTGTGTATCTCGGCAGCCTTTCAGGCTCGACACCGATGACTCTGCCCTTGAATCCTGATTCCTTCATGGCAGTGGAAACACCGCCGATCAGTCCGCCGCCGCTTGCCGGGACCAGCACATGGTCGAATGGAATGTTCTCATCCATTATTTCGAGGCCGACGGTACCCTGACCAGCCATGACGAGATCATCTTCGAAAGGCGGCACGATTGTATATCCGTGTTTTTCAGCCAGCTGTTTCGTTACAATGAAACGGTCATCGACGGTGCAGAATTCAGTCGCCGCGCCGTGCTGTCTGATGGCCTCGACTTTGAACGACGGTGCGGTTTCAGGAATGACGATCGTGGCCTTTATCCCCAGCAGCTTTGAAGCGTAACTGACTGCCTGGCCATGGTTGCCGGAAGAGGAGCAGATGATGCCTGCTTCTTTTTCTTCATCGGTCAGGCTGAGAATTTTATTCATCGCACCGCGGAGCTTGAAAGCTTTTGTGTTCTGCATATTTTCAAGCTTTGCATACACTTCGCAGCCCGCATACTCGTCCAGGTTCTGGAGACGGATCAGAGGTGTTTTAACAATAAAAGGTTTAATCTTCTCGCGTGCTTGGTATATATAATTAACGGATATCATAAATAAAAACCTCTTTTCTATTGGATTTATATAAATAATTTGACAATAGTAACGAATCATACTAAAATTATCTCGAAACTGAAATAATTTGGTTTATGACAGAAGGTGAGACAATGAATCGCACAAAAGAAGCTTTTAAGGCCTTTGTAGGTGTGAAACGTACAAACGAGTACCTGGAAAGCAACGTCAAGAAGGATGTTTCACGTTACGGTTTGAACATCACCGAGTTTGCTGTTCTGGAACTATTATACAACAAAGGTGACCAGCCGATACAGCATATTAAAAATCGTATTTTAATTGCGAGCAGCAGTACAACCTATGTTGTGGATAAGCTCGTTGATAAGGGCTATGTGGACAGACGTCCGGATACGAATGACCGACGGATCAGCTATGCGTTCCTGACCGAAAAGGGGCGTGAGCTCATGGTGGAAATTTTCCCGCCGCATGCCGAACTCATCAAAGAACTGTTTGAAGAGTTGACGGATGAAGAACTGGCTGCATTCAGGAAGACTTTGAAAAAAATATCAGTGAAGCGCGCTCAGACTAATTAGGTTTGAGCAAACTTTTTGAAACTTATCTCGATTTCGAGATATAATAAAATCATGTTTAATAAAGGAGAGTTAAAATGGTTAATCATGAACTACTGGGTATTCATCACGTCACTGCAATGACAGACGATGCGGTGAGGAACTATCGGTTCATCACTGAAGTGTTAGGAATGAGACTCGTCAAGAAAACAGTCAACCAAGATGACATTCACACATATCACACATTTTTTGCTGATGATGCCGGCAGTCCGGGAACGGATTTGACTTTCTTTGATTTTCCGAATGTCCCGCAGGGGCAGAGAGGTTCGAATTCTATCAGCCGAATCGGTCTGAGAGTGCCGGATGATGCGGCTCTGGAATATTATCAGGAACGATTTGATGAATTCGGTGTCAAGCACGAAGGCATCCGGGATTTATTCGGCAAAAAGGTGCTGCCTTTTGAAGAAGCGGACGGCCAGAGATACCAATTGTTCTCTGATGAGAACAATGAAGGCATAGCGCCGGGGACACCTTGGAAAAACGGTCCTGTACCGGAAGACAAAGCCATTTACGGACTCGGTCCGATTGAAATTACGATCTCTTATTTGGATAAATTCGTGGAAAACCTGACCGGAATCTACAATATGAAACCTGTGGTGGAAGAGGAAGATATCGTTGTATTAGATGTCGGCGAAGGCGGAAACGGAGGTCAGGTGATTGTCCGAAAAGACGGCTCCCAGTCCGCAAGACAGGGTTACGGTGAAGTTCACCACGTGTCCTTCAGAGTAAAAGATCATGAAGCGATCAAAAAATGGGAAGAAAATTACAATGAGCTGGGATTGAGCCACTCGGGCAATGTCGATCGTTTCTATTTTGAAGCACTGTACTCAAGGGTCGGTCACATATTGATCGAGCTGTCGACGGACGGTCCGGGCTTCATGGGCGACGAACCGTATGAAACGCTTGGTGAATCATTGGCACTGCCGCCGTTTTTGGAACCACAGCGGGAGCATATAGAATCGCAGATCAGACCATTTGATACAACTCGCAGCAAGTAATCATAATTAAAATAGATAAGAAATCAGGAGGAAATATATATGTTACACATTTTTAAAGAAGGTAAAAAAGGCGGACCGGTATTTGTATTATTGCATGGCACAGGCGGTACGGAGCATGATCTGATTCCGCTTGCCGAAATGCTGAACAGCGACTACAGCATACTGTCCATCCGCGGCAACGTCCAGGAAGGCGGCATGAACCGTTATTTCAAACGCCACGGCGAAGGGCAGTATGACATGGAAGACCTTGAATTCAGAGGGAAAGAACTTCTGAATTTCATCAAGGAATCAGCAGATAAATATGATTTCAACACAGAAGACGCGATTCCGGTCGGATTCTCAAACGGGTCGAACATTGCGATCAACATCATGCTGAGAGAAGAATCGGACATCAAAAAAGCACTTTTATTCGCACCGCTGTATCCTGTTGACCTTTCGGGTAATAATAAAGATCTGAGCGGCGCAGAAGTGTTCCTGTCACTCGGTAAAGGCGATCCGATCGTTCCTGAAGATGAAAGTGAAAAAGTTGTTGAAATCTTTAAAGAGCGCGGTGCAGATGTCAGGCACACGTGGGTCAACGGGCACAGCCTGCCGCAGGAAGTCGCGATGGAAGCAAGAGATTGGCTGAATAAGTAACCTCACTATTTCCGTTTGTCAAAGGACAGGAGATGGAAATATGGATATGACTGTAAAGCAGGGTCAGAACAAATTTTATGTGGACGACGATGAAGAAGATCCACTCTCTCTGATGACTTATGTCCATAACGCCAAGACGCAGATCATCATTGACCATACCGAAGTGAGTGATGAACTGCGCGGTGAAGGCATCGGTGATCGACTGCTTGAAGCTGTGGTCCGTTATGCGAGAAAGAAATCCAGATCATTCCATTATGTCCATTTGCAAAGGCACGGCTTGAAAAGAATGATGACGAGTATGAAGATGTACTGAAATAGAAGATGATTACAGAATCCCGCCCCGGCTGAATGAGCCAGGATGGGATTTTTCTGTGTGCTGAGATCTTTATTTTTAACACATACCTTGCATTATTCACTAGTGAGCAATATACTATAACTAAGTAGTGAACAATGAACAGTAGTGAGTTAAGAGCAGTAGTCGAAAAGGGGGGGTACCGAATGAACGCACAGTTTAAAAAGGGGTCGCTGGAACTTTGTGTGCTGTCGTTTATCAGACAGGAAGAACAGTACGGCTATCAGCTCGCACAAAATATCGGTAAATATATCAATATTGCGGACGGCACTTTGTATCCGCTGCTCAGACGATTGGTCAAAGAGGGGGTTGTTGACAGTCATTTCAAAGAATCGACCGGCGGCCCGGCAAGGAAATACTACACGTTGACATCAGAAGGGGAAGCGCATTTGGAGAGTATACACGAGGAATGGAGAACCTATACCAAAGCGGTCAATCAGTTGCTCGAAGATACGCATTAAACAAAAGGGAGAAATTTATTATGACAAAGAATGAATTTTTGAAGCAGCTTGAAAATGAGCTGATACAGCTTTCAAGCACCGTAAGAAATGATATTTTAAACGAGTATCAAAATCACATCAATGAAGGTGTGGAAGAGGGCAAAAGTGAAGAAGAGGTTGTGGCAGCTTTGGGAGACCCGGCAGATATTGCAGAAGAAATCTTATCAGTCGAAAACGTTGAGGAGAACGCCAGAGAGCCGGAATATGCTGCGATGCAGTCAGATCTTCATCAGGATATCAACCCGAAAGATATTAACAGCATCGATATCCAGGGTGATTTTTTAACGGTCGATATCAGAAGCGGGATCAAGTTTGAAATGAATTATGAGAGCCCCGGAGAGCAGAGCGAGTTTTCGCACGGCGTCGATGGAGATAAGCTCATATTCAGACATAAGAATAAAAATGCGAAGAAAGTCCACTTCAACATACTTGATTTTATGCGCAACAAAAACTACCGCAGTGACAAGTTGACAATCGTCTGGCCGGAAACTTTGACTGATTTAAAAATCAGGACGGAAAAAGGGGCAGTGACACTGAGCGGACTCACAGCCAAAACTTTTAATGTGGCTGCGGATCTCGGAGGGGTCACAGTTGAAAATATTGTCGGTATGAACGGAGAGTTTACAAGTGATATGGGATCTGTAACCGTTAAAAACAGCGGTTTTGATGATGTTAAACTCGCGACGGATATGGGCAGGGTGAAAGCAGATAATATTGTTGCAAACCATCAGTCGTATTCAACGGATATGGGAGCGATTGACATTAAAAATGCACAGCATGATTCAAATATTACGGCGCATACCGATATGGGCTCGATCAGTGTCGTCTATAACCATAAGCCGACTGTAACACAAATCATTGCGAAAACAAAAATGGGCAGTGTATCAAATCAGCTTGATAATTATATTGTTGACCATCCGGAATATACTGCAAGATTTACGACCTCGATGGGATCTGTCAGTATTCATTAAAAATAAAAGGAGCAATAACTCGAGTTATGAGTTGCTGCTCTTTTTGTTGCTGTGCCGCTCGAGGGGGAGTCTTCCTGGCGCTATATCTGTTCATTTTATAAGTAGGTTATAGCGTGGCTAATGACTATACGCTATATGTACGAATTTCATAATCGACTTATAGCGCAGCTGCCGCTATGGCGCTATATCCAGACTTTTCACAAGCGGGTTATAGCGTAATCAGAGTCCTGACGCTATATTCAGCCTTTTCTCAGGTGACTTATAGCGCAGAAGGTGTCTCCAGGTCTCAAAATCACCCGCACCTCACCAACTCACACATTCACCGCCTGCCTCTTATTCTTTCTCGACTGCAGGACGAGTATGACGATGCCGAGAAGGAGCATGATGAGGCCGGCCCATGACAGGCTGTCTAGTGTTTCACCGACGAGAAATACGCCGAGAAGTGAAGCTGTCAAAGGTTCGGCGAGAGACAGTGTGACGGCGGTCGAAGATTTTACATGTCTTAAACCGCTTGAGAATAAAAAGTATGCCAAAGTTGTTGCGAACAGGCCGATATGTAAAGCGACCAGAAGTCCGTTCGTTTCACCGATCCATGACATATCATTGATGAATAGGAATGGTGACAGGATCAGGGCACTCAGGCAGAATATCATCGCCACCGAAGCGATCGGATCACGTGACTGGACAAGTCTCGAGTTCGACATCGTAAAGCTGGCGAATGAAATGCCTGCGCCGAGTCCTCGGAGGACGCCTGAGGCATCGACTGTTACTGCATTAGTGTTGAACATTAAAATAATACATCCCGTAATCGCGAGTACTGTGGACAGCCACCATACCCGGGATGGTCTGATTTTGAAAATCAGCCATTCAATCATTCCCGAGAATACAGGTGCGCTGCCTATAGAAACGACCGTACCGACAGCAATGCCCGTCAGCTCGACGGCACTGAAAAAGAATGGCTGGAAAAGTGCCATCGCAATTCCGCCGATGATCAGAGGTTTCACCGGCCAGCCTTTGAACGTCATTTTTTTGGTCAGTACGGCGATCGCCATCAGCATAACACCGCCGATTACCAGTCTCGCGACGCCCATCGATATACTGTCTACTTCGCTTGCGAAGGCTTTTGCCGTTCCGGCAGTGCCCCAGAGCATTGCTGCAAATAAAATCATGAAAGGTGCCAGACTCTGTCTCATTTGATCTCTCCTAAAATAATTACATACAAACCATATATAAGATATAATATAGGTAATTTCAATGATTATAACAATAAAATGACTTGAGTGGAGTGGGTGTTATGTTAGAAGTGATCGCAACAAACATACAGGATGTCATCGATGCCAACCAATACGGCGCCGACAGGATCGAACTGTGTGCCAATATGAATGAAGACGGTTTGACGCCGAGCATCGGACTGATAGAAGAGGCATCGAAACTGTCACGAATACCCATACATGTCATGGTCAGGACCCATAACCGGGGGTTCGTCTATAACGCACTCGACCAGCAGGAAATGCTGAGCGACATCGACTTTATCAAACAGACGAATGCCGCCGGCATCGTCATAGGTATGCTGACATATGAAGGGGTTGTCGACGAGTATTTTTTAAAGAAGGTCATCAGCCGGGCTGAAGGGCTGAATATTACATTCCACCGTGCATTTGACTCGGCGCGCATCCAGTTCGAAGCGCTGCAGACTTTATTGAAGTATGAAGAAGTGCAGACGATTCTGACTTCGGGAGGAGAAGGATATGCGAGCGAAAACCTGCCGCTGTTGATCGAGATGAATAAGTTTGCCAAAGAGAAAAATAAAGTCATCATGCCTGGCGGGGGCATCAATGAAAACAACGTCAGTCAGTTTCTGGATGAATTCGAGTACATTCATGCAGGAAGCGGCGTCCGTCTGGACGGCACATTCAAAACCGGAATGTCACAGCGTCTGGTCCATTCATTTTTTTGACTCGGAAAGGGTGGGGCTCAATGATTAAAAGACATCATCATATTTCCATGTATACAAAAGATCTGAAAAAGAATAATCATTTTTACACTGAGGTACTGGGGCTGAGACGGGTCAAAGTGTCCGTCAACCAGAATGACCACTCGATGTACCACGTGTTTTACGGGGACACGCTCGGCACAGCCGGAAACGATATTACCTATTTTGATATGCCTTATGTCGCAGACCGGAAGCCCGGCACGAATGCCCATCATGCACTCGGCCTGCTTGTAAAAGATGAAACGGTTTTTGACTACTGGCAGGAGCGTCTGAAAAAATTCGGCTTTGAAAGTGAGAAAAAAGAATATTACGGACGCAGTGTCCTCGAGTTTCGGGATGCGGATACTTTAAAGCTGATACTGTTCAGTGCAGAAGGCGAGACGCTCCCGCCGGAATGGGAACCGTGGACGAATAATGATATTGATGAGGAATATCTGATCCTCGGCATGGGCCCGGTTCAGATAAATGTGCGCGACAAAGACAAGATGGTCGATATGCTCACCGGGATTTTCAAGTATGACATCATCGAAGATACAAGAGAGCATGCAATTCTCCGTGCACATAAAAACCGGTTGACCGGTGAAATCATCATCTGTGAAAGAGAAGGAAGAATCGAGGTCCAGGGTCGCGGCACCATCCATCATCTGGCGGTTCAGACGGACGGTGCTGATCTGCATGGAGTGGATGAAATGTTGAAGGCACGCGGATACCGTACAACCGGTGTCATCGACCGCTATTATTTTGAGAGCCTTTATTTCCGCGAGGATAACGGTGTGATGTTTGAAATCGTCGGCCCGGACGCAAGAGGCTTTACTGCAGACACTGACGAGAGTGAGCTCGGTAAAAAACTTGATCTGCCGCCGGCACTGGAAGAGAAACGGGATGAAATCGAGAGCGGTCTGACACCTATCAGTGACTGGACAGATCAGTAATATTTTAGCACGAAGATATGACAACGATTGTCTGATATTTTGGAGGTTATAAATTGAACGAACAAAAAAGTGTTAAATTAACGACGACGATTCACAGTCTGGATAAAAAAGGTTCCGGCATGGCTCTGGAATACAGGGATCATGGCGGCCATAAGCCGCGCAAGCTGAAGCTTAATATTCCTCAGACGCTGATCGGCGAAGAAGTGGAAGTCGATGTGCCGAATGCGGACGGCAGAAGGCGTGCGACGGTCATGCCGGGTAAAATACTCACACCGCACAAAGAACGGGTGACGCCGCCGTGTCCGCACTTTGAAATGTGCGGTGGCTGTGTATGGCAGCACTGGCAGTATGAAGGCCAGCTCAATTACAAGACGGACCTTGTCAAATCATTTTTAAAGAAGCATGATTTCGATACTTCGATGGTCAAAGATACAATCGGAATGGAGCACCCGTTCGAATTCAGGAATAAGATGGAGTTCACATTTTCAAAAGAAGGGCATCTCGGCCTTCATGAACTCGGTAACTTCAGAAATATCATCGACCTGGATACATGTCTGATTTCAAGCAGGGATATGGTGAACGTCATGAAAATCGTCTCCGGGTGGGCGAAAGATTTTGATCTGCCGGGTTACGATAAGGATAATCACACCGGGCTGCTGCGCCATCTGATGGTCAGACAGTCACAGATTACAGGCGAGCTTATGGCAGCATTGTTTGCAACAGAGGCACCAGACGGTGACCTCACAGAAGCGGTCAACGCACTGGTTCTAAGGCTGACGTCCGAGATTGATTCTTTGGAAAGTCTGATGTGGATGGAGAACAAAGAAATCGCAGATGTCGCCCAGGCAGAGGACGAGGATATCCATCTTCTTCACGGCAGGGAGTATATCCATGAAGAGATGAGCGGTTACAGCTACCGTGTCTGGTACAACACATTCTTCCAGACGAACCCGACCCAGGCGCAGAAACTTGTGGAACTCGCCACTGAAATGGCAGACGTCAAAGAGCATGAAACGATGATCGACCTATTCTGCGGTGTCGGAACTTTTTCACTGCCGTTTGCCGGCAGGGTGAAATCTTTGGCAGGCATCGAAATCGTTGAATCGTCGATTGAATCGGCCAAAAGGAATGCCGGGGACAATGATATTCACAATACGTACTTCCTCGCGAAAGATGCAAGGCGCGGCATGTCCGAGATTCTCAAGACGTGGGGCATACCGGATCTGCTGCTGCTCGACCCGCCGCGTTCAGGAGCCGGCGGCAAAGTGATGCGCCGCATCGGCAGACTCGGAACGAACAGAGTCGTCTATGTTTCATGCAACCCGGAATCATTTGCTGATGACATTACATGGCTGAGAGAATTCGGCTATACACTCAGACAGGTTCAGCCTGTTGACCTGTTCCCGCACAGTGCTCACGTTGAAATCGTATCGGTTTTGGAACTGGAAAAAGAATAATGTTTGATTAGGAGTTGCAGAAAGGTGAAAGTTGCCGCTGCAGCTCTTAATTTTTGATAATTATGCGTTTTAATCTTTATAGATTCTTTACAAATGTATATAATGGAAATAAGAAAAGAGGGTGTAGAATGGAGCAATTTACATACAAGATTCAAATCAAGAATAAAAAACAAGAAGTTGTGATTATCGGTGATGATGACAAAGTTTACGGATCCATTCAGCGCAGTGTGCTGAGAAACTGCGACAAAAGAAGCACTTATCAATTCATCGGCAATTCCGGCGATAAGGTGGTCGTCGGTATGAAGAAGAGGCGTTTCCGCGATCTGAACGTCGCAAGCTATATCGTGCAGTCGGATAATTATGAATTCAAATTGAAAGAACGGCCGGGGAGCAACCTCCTGTACTTCAAAGTGGATGGTAAATTTGATAATAAATATATCACACTTGCCGAAGACTGGAACGGCAACCTGGAAGTCTATTACCATGCGAGCCATGTGATGACGGTCATTGAAGATCCGGTGAGCGGGGAAACGGCAATCGTTCTCGGAGAAAAATTTGAAGTGAATTCCCTCAGCTTCATAATCGGTCTTCTGATGTTCTTTATGTATAAAACATATAAGCGGGAAGACTGGTACATCGAGCGGGCATTATAGCGAAATTGTGTCACTTGTAAAAATGTTTTGAAAACTCAAGGGAAAACATGTAAAATCAAACTATTGAGACGTTAAGGGGGAATCGTATGCTAAGGTTGTTATGTATTGCGATACCGGTAGCAATTTTAGTGTTCCATTTAATATTTGATGACGCGCTCTTATGGTTGATTTCATTATTATTTGGACTGCTGGGTTTTCTATTCAGTTTTATCAATCTGAAATTCAGAGTAAACCCGCTTGCATGGGGGCTTTTTGCATTGAATATCGGAATGTTCATATTTACGGTAGTTTATACCGTACTGCACTTTTCATAAGTGCGCACAAAGGGGACAGGGCTTGTGAATCAGCCCTTTTTATTGTGCTTTAATTATTTTCCGGTTCTACATAGCTGTAGTCACTCAGATCAAGGTCGGTTTCTTCACCGCTTAAAAATCTGGCGACTTCATGTCCGATGAAAGGTCCGGCAGTCAGACCCGTTGCACCGGCACCGTTGATGACGAATGTATTCTCATCCACATGGCCGATGAACGGCAGAAAGTCCCTTGTATAAGGCTTGAAACCGACCATCATCCTGATGTCTGTAAGTTTGGAGTCCGGGAAATACCTTTCTGCAAGCCCCCGCAGATATTGATAGTTTTCTTCCGACGGTGAATCATCATATGACTCGGTCTTTTGATGCGTCGTACCGATCGCAAATTCATTATCTCCCATCTCGACAATATAGATGGGGCCGAGAGCCATGACGACAGGTGTTTTTACGACTTCAGCCTCCTCCACTTTGAAATGCAGTACTTCAGAGCGCTGATGTGTGATTACCGGTTTGAAACCCTGTTCAGATCCCCATGCGCCTGTAGCATATATCGTCATACCTTCCGTTGTTTCCGGCGGATTTTTATCGATCCATGTGCCGCCGGCTTTTATAAATGCCTTTTTCAATGAATCTCTCAGCAGGGCACCCTTGACCTGGGCACCGCCTTCGACATAGACACCGGAGTACTTATCACTAAGGTGAGGATGATAATCCTTCACTTCCTCCCGGGACAACATTTTTACTTCGCCCATTTCAGGGGCATCGGTTTTCTTTTTACTGATTCTGTTGAAGGCGAGCTCCAGTACGTCATCATCTTTGAATAAAGAGATCGATCCGCGTCTTGTATAGCCGGTTTCCGAATCCGTTTCTTCTTCCAGCTGTCCGATGAATCCCGGGTAGTATCGTGCAGCTTTTGTTACAAGACGGTACCACTTCTTATTTCTTCTCTGTGATACCCATGGGTTGATGATTCCGGCAGATGCTCCGGTTGCATTTCCTCTGTCATTCCGGTCATAAACTGTGACTTCATGACCTTGTTTAATGAGGTGGTAGGCCGTAGATGCACCGATGATGCCTCCGCCGATTACTGTGAATTGTGACATTCTATCCCTCCGTACGTTAATATATATAAAATTATGATAAACTGTTTATTGATCAATGATGGGGAGTTTTACTCATGGAAAAATACGTTTTGAATATATTCAAAGATCAGCAAGCTTTAAAGACTTTGAACAAATGGTCCATTCTCATTACTATGGGCGCCTTTATAGTATTTTACTTATTTGAAGTCTTTTTCACAAATACTACAGGTCCGGCCCTTTTGGGATGGTCTTTGACGGAAATACTATTGTCCGTCCTTTTCATCATCATCTTACTGTTTTTGATCATAACAGTACATGAAGCGATCCACGGTTTATTTTTTAAAATCTTCAAACCGGATGGCAACGTCAAATTCGGTTATAGTAAAGGTATGTTCTATGCGACCTCTCCCGGTGAATTTTTCGACCGCAGGCAGTTCAAAATCATCATTATCATGCCGTTCATCATTATCACTTCACTGATGCTCGTCATGTGGTTCATAGTACCACACTCTTCGATCAAATACTTTCTGGCGCTCCATACAGGCGCATGTGCCGGTGATTTTTATTATTTATACCTGCTGAATAAACACCCGAACATGAAGTATGTCGAAGATACGGATGTCGGTATGACGATGTATGAAAGCCTGCCTGAAAATTAGAACGTTTGTTCGTATCATGGTATAATGGACTTAATGATAAGTTTTAGGTGATACTATGGAAAGAAGAATCATTCATATAGATATGGACGCGTTCTATGCCCAGATTGAACAGCGGGATCATCCCGAGTACAGGGGCAGGCCCCTGATCGTCGGCGGCCGTTCGCTCAGCAGGGGCGTCGTTGCGACTGCCAGTTATGAAGCGCGCAAATTCGGCGTGCATTCAGCGATGCCGACAAGAACTGCGCATAAGCTGTGCCCTGATGGTATTTACGTCAGGCCGCGCTTTGATGTGTACAAATCCGTGTCGAAAGAAATTATGGAAATATTCCTGTCATACTCTGAAGTCGTGGAGCCGCTCAGCCTGGATGAAGCGTATCTCGATATTACGCATCTCGTGTCAAGGGAGCGGACGGCAAAATCTGTGGCGCTGAATATTCAGAGGGATATTTTTGAGAAAACGAGATTGACGTCATCAAGCGGCATTTCATATAATAAGTACCTGGCGAAAATCGCCTCCGGCATGAACAAGCCGAAAGGAACAACGGTCATCCACTATGACAATGTCATGGAAGTTTTAAAGGCGATGCCGATCGGCAAGTTTCCTGGTGTCGGTGCGGTCACCGAAGAGAAGATGAAATCGTTGAAAATATATGACGGTGCAGACCTCTACGAGTGGTCCGAGCTTGATCTGACACGTGAATTCGGCAAACGTGGAACTTCTCTCTATAAGAAGGCCCGCGGCATCGGGACGAATGAACTGAGTGTCGACCGGGTGCGTAAGTCTGTCGGAAAAGAAACGACGTTCGATCACGACATCAATGATGATGAGTACATACTTAAGACGCTTGAAGGGTTGAGTGACAAGGTCAGCGAGAGTATGGAACGCCGCCAGTTTGCCGGACGGGTCGTCACAGTCAAATTGAAAACACAAGATTTTAAGACACATACGAAACAGATGATGACCACGAATCCGATTTTCACCGGAGAAGAGATATTCCATTATGCATACAATTTATATCATGAAGTGAAGTCACCTGAAGCGCCGATACGCCTGATTGGTGTGACCGTGTCACACCTGGAAGAAAGAAGTTATCGCAATTTGACGATATATGATTTTTTATAATAGTATGTATTTAATAAAATTTTATAAAAGGAAGACAATTGACTTATGATAATTAAAACAGATGAAGAACTAAAAGCATTGGAAGAGATTGGCCAGATTTGCGGGAAAGTCCTAAACGCGACGGTCGATTATGCGAAAGTCGGCTTGACGACAAAAGAGATAGATGAAGAAGCTGGGCGTCTTTTGAAAGAATACGGTGCAGAGAGCGCGCCGATCAGTGAATATGATTTCCCGGGCTACACATGCATCAGTGTCAATGAAGAAGTTGCGCACGGCATTCCGGGATCACGGGTACTGAAAGACGGCGATCTTGTCAATATAGATGTCAGTGCCAAGAAAAACGGATACTTTTCAGATACGGGCATTTCATTCGTCATCGGTGAGTCGGATGATGAGCTGAAGCAGAAAGTCATCGATGTATGCGGAGAAGCATTCGACGCTGCGATGGAAAAAGTGAAAGTCGGCGGCAAAGTCAGCCAGATTGGACGTGCAGTACATAACGTCGCACGTAAAAATGGCCTGACGGTCATTAAAAATCTGACTGGCCACGGTATCGGTGAAACGCTGCATGACTCGCCGCAGCACATTATGAACTACTATGAAGCAAGTAAGAAAGATATTTTGAAAGAGGGCATGGTCATTGCTGTCGAGCCGTTTATTTCATCAAAGGCGAGCCTCGTTACAGAAGGCAAGAACGACTGGGCCTTCGAGACGAAAGACGGCAGCTACGTTGCCCAGAAAGAACATACAGTAGTTGTGACCAAAGACGGTCCAAAATTCCTGACGAAAATTGAAGACTGATTGAAATAAAAGATCCGGCTGCATGAGAGTGCAGTCGGATTTTTAATGTGTCGCAGTTTTGTTGTGAGCCTGCTCATTTGGCATGTTTTTGAAGGTTATGTGAGCAGATTTTTCTGTTGCTTGCTCACTTGAAGTGTCTTTGAAGGCTATGTGAGCAGATTTAGCTGTTGCCTGCTCACTTGAAGTGTTTTTGAAGGCTATGTGAGCAGATTTTTCTGCTGCCTGCTCACTTGATGAGTTTTTGAAGGCTATGTGAGCAGGAACTTCTGATCTGCGTTTAGTTAGACTTATATTTCTTGCCAACTAAACGTTTGAGGTGATGAAGTGTGAAGATAGGCCAGATGTTGCTGCTATCTAAACGTTTAGGATACTTCAGTGTGAAGACAGCCCTGGATTTCCACACAGCTAAATGGCAAAATCACAAAAAGAAAGCCCAAACCTGAGTCGGGGCTTTTATTCATAAATAAAAAGATAATGCATGGTATCCGTAATAAAATGATACGAGCGCGAGTACACTGAAAATAACATTTTCTGCCATGCTGCCCGTTTTTGTCGTAAGTGGAAATCTGACTCTGAAATCGATAGGGAAGAACAGCTGGATGCCGCTCCTAGTCCCCATATCCAATATGTAATGGCTCACCATGCCGACGATCAGTCCGGCCGTGACGGTTTCATATGGTAAAAATGTCTTCATTAAAAACGCGATGATGACTAAAAATAAAATGCTGTGTGTAAATGAACGGTGTCCAAAAATTAAATTTATGATTTTGGATATTATAGGCAGCTGTTTGCCGATTTTGCTGCCGCCGTGACAGATGTCCGGCAGCAATGCCCCGATTATGCCCGCCCCGGTCAGAATTACCGGATCTGATCCTGAAAAATAAGCGTAAGCAAGACTTGCTGCGATACCGCCGATGATATGTGTTTTTCCTGTCATGCTTTTCCCTCCCTGACTTATTTATGATACCATTATTCAGCTGCCGGTTTCACTCTATTTATACCGATCCACATATAAGTGGCGGCGCCGGAGTGAGAATGTTGTAGAAGCCGCCTGTAAAAGGTAAGATTAATAATAATATGATTGAAGGAGAATGAACATGCCAGGAACAAGAAGAGAAAATATCAGACCGGGCAAAACCGTGAGAGTGGTACAAAAACAGGATCAAAGGTCGGGGAAACTGACTGTAGGTGTGGTTGCAAGACTTTTGACAAATTCACCGACACACCCTCACGGCATCAAAGTGAAACTTGAAGATGGCACAGTAGGCAGGGTGAAAGAGATTCTCGTCTGATAAATTAAACATCTTACCAAAATTCAATCCGTCAGCCACGTTGCAAATGACAGCAGGGTGGGGAAGTGCAGGTCGGCCTTCTCCTTCTGCTTTTTGTCGTTTCCGAGAAAGACGGTTTTAGTGCCTGCATTTCTGCCCGCCAGTATGTCCGGATCACGGTCGCCGGCCATATAGCTTGAAGCGAGGTCGATCCTGTGTTTTTGTGCCAAGTCCAATATCATGCCCGGACTCGGTTTGCGGTACCAGCTCTTGACATGCGGCTTATCGGGGCAATAGGCGATATCATCAATATATGCACCGAAGCGGGCAAGATCGCTTTCCATCCGATAATGCACATCGTGCAGATCCTGCTCGGTCATAAACCCAAGCCCGACACCGCCCTGATTTGTCACGACAAACACTTTACAGCCGGACGCATTCAACTTTCTTATGCCTTCCCCGACACCGTCCAGCAAATAAAAATCATCGGGTGTATTAACGAATTTCACACGTTTTGTCAGCACTTCATTGATGACGCCGTCACGGTCTAAAAATACTGCTTTACTCATACAATATCCACTCCTTAATAAAAATCTCCGCCAGCTCAATCTGGAGCGGAGATTTTATTCATACTTATCTTTATAATCCTTTGGCTTCTCCCGGCCTTGGAAAATCAGCCCCGCCGTAGAGCCGGCGGTCATCTGCATGATCGATCATGATTGCCTGGACGTCACCGATTCTCGTATCGTCGCCTTCTTCCCGGAAAGTCTGGTCAAATTGATAGCCCATTTCAGACAGTTTTTCAAGAACATCATTATTGAGACCGTCTTCCCACTGTTTACTGAGGTCGGGCATGACATAGACACGCTGGTCTTTGATTGCTTCATCGATCGGCATATTGTAGTCGATGACATTCACGATCGTCTGGACGACCGATGCGATGATTGTCGCTGCACCGGGTGAGCCGAGAGTGAAAAACGGCTTGCCTTCATGAAATAGTATGGTCGGACTTTTTGAGCTTTTCGGGTATTTATTGCCATTGGGCTCATTTATACTGCCGGGCTCGGTGGAAAAGTCTGTAAGATGATTATTCAAAAGGAACCCGTATCCTGGGACCATTATACCTGAACCGTAAATACGCTCAATGGAAGTTGTGCATGCTGCAACGTTACCCCATTGATCGACGGCGGTGAAGTGGGTGGTTTCAAAGCCTTCATTATATTAAAACCGCAGGTCTGAAGATTCAATAGATGCGTACTCCTTCGTGCCGTCGTTTTACTGCCATGGCACGAGCTGGTCACTCCCGTGCCGTCGTTTTACTGCCAAGGCACGAGGCGGTCACCCCCGTGCCGTCGTTTTTCCGCCATGGCACGAGGCGGTCACTCTTGTGCCGTTGTTTTTCCGCCATGGCACGAGCTGGTGATTCGCGTGCCGTCGTTTTACTGCCAAGGCACGTCATCATTGAACAAAATAAAAACCGGCGCTCCCAGAAGGGGAGCACCGGTATCATCAATATAATTTAATCTTTTTTGTAGCCGTCTACGACGAGATCGACTTTTCCGTTGTCGGGGTCGATGACGAGGCCGTGTACGGGGATGTTGTTATCGAACAGCGGGTGTTCGTGAACTTTTCTGACGCTGTCCTTGACGCTTTCTTCGACGCTGTCGAAGCCCTGCAGCCAGTTTTTGATGTTAATTCTTGAGTGTTCCAGAACGTCGAATGTATTTTCGGAAATGCCGCGTTTCTTCATTTCCTCAATCATCGGTTCCGGTTTCAATGCACCAAAGCCGCAGTCATGGTGTCCCATTATTACAACTTCCTCGACACCGAGCATATACACGGCAACCAGAATGCTGCGTACTGTACTGCCGTACGGGTGTGAAATGACGCCGCCGGCATTTTGGATATGCTTGATGTCTCCATTTTTCAAACCGAGTGATTTGAATGACATCTCGGTCAGCCTCGTATCCATACAGGAGACCAATACCATTTTCTTATTCGGTGATTTCGTCAGAACATAGTCTTTGTATTTTTCGTCTGCCACGAAACTTTTGTTGTAGTCAAGCAAGTCATATAATAATGTCATTTTAAACTGTTCCCTTCACATGCTTTTTTTCCGCATTATTTTCTTTTCTTTCTTTTAAAACGCTGTCCTTATGAATGATTGCGTTGATCTGTGCGCCAAGGATGATGATGACGCCGGTGATATATAACCAGAATATCAGAATGATCACACCGGCGATACTGCCGTATGTCGCCGAATAGTTGCCGAAACCGGATACGTAGATGCTGAAGCCCCATGAGGCTACAAGAAACGCGACCGTGGTGAATATGGTTCCGGGAATCACTGATTTCAATTTCACTTTTATATTCGGCGCAGTCAGGTACATGATCAGGAACACTACGAATACGAGAAGCAGTGGTAAAATGCTTCTTACGAGATTCCATACTGTAGAGAACTGATCGTCAAGGCCGATGACACCAAACATCAGGTTGCCGATCTGTCCGCCGAACACGATGAGTACGAATGTAAGTAATACTGATAACGTTAAAATGATAGTGAAAAATATAGAAAGACCTTTCGATACGAAAAAGTTACGGTTGTCCTCTATATCATAAGCGACGTTGAATGCATTCATCAGAGCTGTCATACCGTTTGATGCAGACCACAGGGTCGCAATCAGACCCACTGACAATAATCCGCCGCCTGATGATGTCATGACGTCATCGATGATGCCCGTCAGCATACCTGCAATCTCGGCAGGTGCGTAGTCCTCAATCATACCGACGATCATTTCCTGGTCAATTTGGAATAAAGGCACCAGGGTCAACAGGAATATGAGCAGCGGGAATATGGCGAGCAGAAAGTAATATGCGAGCTGTGCCGCCATGCCCGATGCGTTATCCTTACTGAATTGAAACATCAGTTTCTGCAGGAAGTTCGGATTATCTTTCCACTTTGCAGGCTTATTGATCTTGGATACATATAGTGTTTCATCATCTTTCTTTGACTGTTTTGATTTGAATACCGTATTATCAACAAACTTGTTGTCGGCTTTTTTCTCTTCAGTTTCTTCTTTTACCTGTGAAAGATAATTGGAGTTGCTGCTTTCATTCTTCGACATATAAACACCTCATTATATAAAAGGACCAACCTCAGTCAGTCCTTTTCAGATTGATTACTTATTTCAATTTTTTCTGTTCGCGTTTATTCATGAAAGTATCTTTTGCATCCATGATGGATTGTTCAAGTTCAGGATTTTCTCTTCTGATCTGCTCAACAGTGTCTTTCCAGAACATAACTTCATCTTTCAGCTGCTCAAACTTGGATGGCTGTCCTGACGTGTTCTGGAATTTATTTTTCGCTTCATCAGGATGTTTTGCATAGTAGCCGACTTCCTTGCCACTGCTCACTACTGACTCACGAGTACTTTTATCAATCAAACTCACCAGTGCCCCAATACCGGCGCCAATTAAAATTGCAGGGATCATTTTGTTCTTCATAATGTAAAATCTCCTTTTAAGGTATTTATATGTGATATATCCATTTTAAATCATTTATAAACTTATGTACAAAATATATCAGTATTTTTATTTATATTACTCAACTTTAGTAATATTTGATACTATGTATTTATGTATAAATTTGAAGGAGGACAAGTATTTTGGATAAAGAGACTATGTTGAAGGAAATAGAAGAAAAATTGAAAGTGGTAAATAAAGGTATTCTGAAGCCTGAAGATTTTGATGACAGCCAGAAGGAAGAAATAGAAGATTATCACAAAATGCTGACGTCAAGAAACGATATCAGTGCGATGGAACAGACGGCAATACTTGATGAACTGTCCAAAATGAGAAAGTAATTTTAAAAAAAGGGGATATATTCATGACTAAGTTGGAGAAATACGCCTCACTTCTCGTTGAAGTCGGGCTGAATGTACAAAAAAACCAGAGGGTCAGCATCAACGCTTCAGCCGATGTACTGCCGCTAATACGTCTCGTTACGGAAAAAGCATATGAAAAAGGTGCGAAAGACGTCACTGTCAAACTAAAGGATGACAAGCTGTCCCAGCTTCATGCGGAAAATAAAAGTCTCGAGGAGCTGAGCCGCGTACCGCAGTGGATTATTGATGAACGCATGTATTATTCGGATGAGAAGGCGGCCTTTTTAAGCATCACTTCCTCATCACCTGAATTATTGAAAGGTGTTGACTCTGAAAAGCTCCAGGCGATGCAGATTTCTGCAGGCAAGGCGTTCAAGGATTACTCCAACCGCATCCAGTCCGACTATCACAGCTGGTGTGTTGCAGGATATCCTTCAGCCGAGTGGGCGAAACTCGTCTTCCCGGATAAATCGGATGATGAGGCTGTGGATGCGCTTCTTGACCTCATTTACTACACGATGCGCCTCGATGAGGAAGATCCGGTTCAGGCATGGAAGGAACTTGACGAATCACTGCACGAGAAAGTGGATATTTTAAATGACCGTCATTTCCATGCATTAAGATATGAAGCACCGGGTACAGACTTCACTATGAAGCTTCCTGAAAAACATCTGTGGGCAGGTGCTTCTAGTGAAGACTCGAACGGCGTCAGTTTCATGGCGAACATGCCGACCGAAGAAGTGTTCACAGCACCTGAGAAAACAGGGGTGAATGGTTATGTATCCAATACTAAACCTTTAAGCTACGGCGGTAATATCATCGACGGCTTCAAACTGACATTCAAAGACGGCAAAGTAGTGGACTATTCTGCAGAGCGCGGTGAAGATGTGCTGAAAAATCTGTTGGATACGGATGAAGGTGCGAGATATCTTGGGGAAGTGGCGCTGGTGCCGGATGATTCCCCGATCTCCAATACTGGGACTTTATTCTTCAATACTCTGTTCGATGAGAACGCATCCTGCCATATTGCACTCGGCAGTGCCTACGGTTTCAGTCTGGACGGCGGAAAAGACATGTCCCGGGAAGAGCTTTCAGAAGCGGGACTGAATGATTCGATCACACATGTCGACTTTATGATCGGCAGCGCTGAATTGAACATTTACGGTGTGGATGCAGAAGGCAGAGAAACACCGATATTTGTAAAAGGTAACTGGGCAATTTAAGTTATATAAAATACTGTTCACCATCATCGGCATTTTATGATAAAATATATGTAATATGGATTATGATGACTTTGTTAGGAGGGCTTTCATGAGTATGATGATGATGACGCTGGTATTATTGGCATTCACTTTTGCCATTCTGGGATTCGCCGCTGTTCTTGGTTACTACCTGAACAAAGCATTCCCCGGAAAATCGTCAGTCGAGGTGGATACACCTGAGGAAGCATTGAATAGAAAAATATAATATATTTTAGTTAAGAGTGGAGAGGGGATATGGATTCTCCTCTCTTTTTCGATTGTTCTACTTAAAAGAGGCGATTATGATGGATCTGATAAACATCGACAAAGTTAAAAGGCGTAAAAATGGTTTATATGATGTGGATTTTTCAAATGGTGATAAAATGACTGTACATGAGGAATCCCTCGTACGCCACAGGCTGATCAGCGACCGTCAGATGACGGAAGATGAATTGAAAGAGATTTTTGAGGCGGTGCAGTATGATCATGCCTATGTCGCCGCACTCAAATATATAAGTTATAAACTTCGTTCCATGAACGAAATCAAAAAATATTTGAGCGAAGAATACGAATCTTACGTTGTGAATGATGTAATCGAACGTCTTGTGAATGAAAACTACGTCAATGATGAAATGTACAGTGAAGCTCTTAAAAATACTATGCTGAACACTTCCGACAAAGGACCGAAGCTCTTGGAAATGGAACTGAAGAAACACAGCATCAATGAGGATATCATCATGCGTAAGTGCGGCGAATTCAATGATTTGATAGATTCTGAAAGAATGAATAAAATCAAAAATAAAGAATTTAAAAAGTATAAAGGTTCCAAAAGGCAGTTTTCAATGAAACTCCAGGAAAAACTGATGACTAAAGGTTACTACAAAGAGCATTTTGAAATGATAGATTTTGATGATGACTTTGATGAAACACCGTATTTTGAGCGTGATTTTGAAAAGACATTCAGAAGATATAAAAGTAAGTATACAGGATTTGATTTAGAACAAAGAATGACTGCTGCCATGCACAGAAAAGGCTACGGTTATGATTTGATTCAGAAAAAGATGGGTGAGATGAAAGATGAAACCACTGCGTTCGATGACGAGACGTGAAATTGAGGCATATATAGGACAGAAACGCGAAGCTATGAGAAAAGCTGAAATGATGGGCATTGAAAACGAGTATCATGTGAATGAGAGGCAGGTATTGATTGCCGAAAGCTACCTGATCGATCTGAGCCAGATTGAAAAGGGCAAAATATATAAAATTGTCAGTAATGAAGATCATTACTTCAAAGTGGAATACATCAAAGGTGTCTTTGCATGGGGCTTCTTCATCGGCGGCAGAGAGAATGAGACCGGCATCCCTGTAAGTATGCTTCAGTTAAAGCGGAAAGGATAAATTATGCAAGATATCATTTTGCTGAGAGGCCAGGAACTCTCATATGCGAAAGAGTCCATACACCTGAGGAAGCGTATATTGTCGAAGGATGAACATCTGCTGCTGAAAGATGTTTCCTTCACTTTATACAGGGGAGAAGTGCTTGGTGTTTTAAGCGACTATGAGACCCTTTATTATTTAAAGGATATGATTACGGGCACAATCAGGCCCAAATCCGGCAAAGTCAAGTCTGAAGCGGTGATCGCAAGCCTGGATGTCATGGATCATGTACAGAATAAACACCAGGTACAGAGGTTTTTAAGTGAACTGTTTGATGAATACATGAACCCGCAAAATGTTGAGACGAATCTTGAGGAATTGAATGAAAATCCATTCTTCAAGAGAATATGGTATAAGAAAGTCAATGCTCTGACCCGGGCGGAGATGGCAGCAGTTTTAATGGAGGCTTCTACATATATCGAAGCGGATGTTTTTATTTTCTGTAATATGAGCAGCCATCTTTCCGACGGAAACAGGGTGCGTTTCAAAGAAATCGTATCCGCCTTTGAAAAAGAAGACAAAGGTGTAATGCTCCTGGAGACGGAAGTCGATATGATAAAACAGCTGTCCAACTATTTTTTATGGCTGAGTTACGGGCAGGTCCGCTATGAAGGCGGTGTGCAAAAGGGCATTGCCCATTATAATAAGTATTTAAAAGATAAGAGCCAGATTAAAAATGTGGACGAAGAAGCGCTGTTCGATCTGAAATGGAAGCGGAATATATCTGAGTATGCACACTATAAGCATAATATGCAGAGGCTCAGCAAGAAGCAGACATCACTGATCGACCAGCTGAGTATCAGACGGATCATCATTTCGCTCGTCCTTTTGTTCATCATCATGACATCGTCGGCAGTGATATTCATGAATATCAATTTCAGCGGGACAGGTACGACAGTCGGAACAGAGACGGTGCCGGTGGAAGAGGAAGAGGGCATTGAAAGTTTCGTATACGGACTGGTGCTGGATGACAGTCTTGAAATCGGCGGAGAAACACTGCCGTATATGAGTCTGGTCGACATCGTTGAAATTCATGATCAGAGCTACACGGTGGCAATAGACGACAGCGAGCATGAAGTGGATGAATCGGACCTGCTTTACTTCAACCCGGCAAGCTTATATACGGAAGCCGCATTTGATGAACTGCTGCAGTATGCGGGTGAATCATTTTCAGACAGCTACCAGTTTTATCTGCGGATGATGAACCGTGATTCAGATGAAGCAATAGAGTCTTTCAACCTGCAGGCTGATGAATATCATGGAGAAGTGCCGGGTGTGCCGATCACTTATCATTTCAGGAATGACAGGGTGATATCCATCACTTTGCCTGCAACTGACGTGGATGAACTGCTCGAAGACTACGGTCTGTCTGAAAATCAGCAGATATTCAGAGTTGAAGATGGCTATATGATTTTAGATGGTGAAAATGAAAACTGGGTATACATCAACCGGTAAGGAGGTCATTATGAAGCAAAAGTTCAATTATTTAATCAGACATTTTTCCTATCAGGTTCAAAATTTTAAATTTCATAATCTGACCCCTCTGCTGATGTATTTCATTTGCGGTCTGTTTCTGGTGATTGGCAGCCTGACGCTGACGAATGTCGAGGCTGTCAGATATCTTTATCTCGTGATCGGGCTGATGACGACGATATGGCTGTTCAGCATGGTGGTACTGAATTGGAATATTGTGTTCGCAAAGGATTCCATCGTGAAAATCAGATATGTTTCCATCTTTTACAGAATCATGCCGACGATCCTGTTTCAAACATTCATCTTCACTTTACTCATGGTGGTGAATTCCGCAGTCGTCGCACTTGCTGTTGATGACTGGATGATTAATATCTTTACGATGCTGTACTATATTATTCTCGGACTGCTGCTCATCGTACCGTTCATTTTATTTTATCTGATGACAGATTCGCCGAACTACAGATTTAATGTCATTGTGTTCGTCATACTCATTCTGGTCGTTCCGGTAGTCTATCTGCCGGAGCAGCTGCCGACGGCACTGAACAACCTGTTGAGTCTGAATCCGTTCTATTATGTGGTGAACGGGCTGCAGACCAATTCGATCGATATCGCATGGGGCATCAACCGTCTGCCGCATGATGTGCTGTTCTTTGCACAGATGGCCCTGCTCTATTTATGGATATTCAAGCTGTATGACAAGATGAAATTCACATTTTATGATTTCAACAAAAAAAGGCAGATGACGTAATTGCTGAAACTAAAAAAACGACAGGCGGGCTTATGCCCGCCTGTCGTTTGAATTTTCGGCAGCTTCGACTAGGAGTCCAGCAGTTTCCGCTGCAGTTTATCTTCTGAAAACACCCATCCTGTATAGCTGTGTTCGACTTCATAAGTTTCCTTATCCAGATGCATGATGCAGACGAATGGGTAATGTCCTTCTTTCAAATACCTCAGATCAATGTAACGGAGTTCGAAGGTGTCCGTATCCAGCGATGTCAGCTCATAGCGGTAAATGGACGAGAAAAAAGTGAATGCCTGAAAGTTCTTATCATGTTTGATCGCCATGAAAATCTCATTCGGCAAATAGTCTTCCCGGTTGAAACGGTCATAGAATATGATGTTGCCCTTGAAGCTCCTGCCGACATAGTAGGCAGTTTCCGTCACTGCGATGATGCGCCACTGGTTGAAGTGAAGTGTGGGCATGACAAATGTACGTTTAATCTTTTCATTCGGCAGCTGCCTGTGGACTTTCCTGATCAGGAATCGTTGCATAAAATATCTGGTGATATAATATAGTATAAGGAAGGCATACATTACAACGAACAATGTGACAGGTGAAAAACCTATAAACCACAGAACGAAATAAAGGCCGTGGACGATCAATATCGGAATATCCACTGTGTTTATCGTTCCAAGCTGAATCCACGTATTGTCGAGCGGCCGGAGGGCCTGTGTTCCGTACGAATTGAATATATCTACGAATACATGCAGAAATACTGCCAGCTGGACCCATAAATATGTGTTTAAAAACGGCAGTCCGAATGCAAGATGTGCAATTAGTGTCAGCAGCACCGGCCATATTAAAAAAGTGAACGGCAATGAGTGGGTGATGCCGCGGTGGTGGGTGATGTAGACGGCATTATTTTTCATCTTCATTATTGTGTCGACATCAGGCACTAAAGATGCACCGACGGCTGTGGCGATGAAACCTGCTGAAATTGCATCGATATTCGGGTCTATGGTTGCGAGACCGACCAATGTGCCGCCCATTAATGTATGTGTGAGAGTATCCAT
Organism: Lacicoccus qingdaonensis; assembly: GCF_900101075.1. Taxonomy (GTDB): domain Bacteria; phylum Bacillota; class Bacilli; order Staphylococcales; family Salinicoccaceae; genus Lacicoccus; species Lacicoccus qingdaonensis. Next base: position 27,459 of record NZ_FNFY01000020.1, read on the forward strand.
AATTTGTGCCTCCACTCTGTTTAATATGGTATATAAAAATTATTTTAAAAAGGAAAGTCAGTATGTTACAGTCTTCAACATTTAATAATAGCTTACTCGAATGGTATCACTCAAATAAAAGGGATCTTCCGTGGAGAAGGACAAGCGACCCTTATAAAATCTGGTTAAGTGAAGTGATGCTGCAACAAACTCAAGTCATTACTGTTATTCCCTATTTTACAAAATTTATAACAAAATATCCTACTTTACAGCATTTGGCCGATGCAGACGAACAGGCGCTGCTGAAGGACTGGGAAGGTCTGGGGTATTATAACAGAATACGTAATTTCCACAGCGCCGTAAAAGATGTGAAAGAAAATTATAATGCTGAAGTTCCGGACAACCCGGACGAATTTTTTGAGTTGAAAGGTGTCGGACCTTATATTGGCGGAGCAGTCCAGAGCATAGCCTTCAATCATCTGCTGGCAGCTGTTGACGGTAACGTTCTCAGGGTGATGTCCCGCTTGAACGAGGACAGCCGGGATATGACAAAGGCAGGTGTCCAGCAGTCGGTAAAAAAAGAGATAGAAGAAATCATCCCACTCGAGGCAGGGGATTTCAATCAGGCACTGATGGAACTCGGTGCAACAATCTGCACACCGAGAACACCGAAATGCATCATGTGTCCTGTCCAGGAACACTGTGAAGCATTCAAAAGAAATACTGTCAACAACTTCCCGATCAAGAAAAAGAAAACAAAGAAAAAAGAAGAGACCTATAATGTATATTTTATCGTCAATGATGCCCAGGAGATCTTTATTTATAAACAGGAGGGCGACCTTTTGAAAGGCATGTATGAACTGCCGAAATACGATGTGGATACGAATATTGAAAACATTGAAGAGGAACTGGATGTCAGACTCGACGATAAACGCATCTACATAGGCAGTGACAAACATGTCTTCACTCATAAAATCTGGTATATGGAAAGTTATCTGCTGCATACCACTTCCAAAAATGAATATTTCGTGCCGGTGGGTGAAGTCCATGAACTGCCGATGAGCATTGCCATGAAGAAGATTTTCAGGAAATTCGCTGCAGATGAATTCGCTGAACTGTAAAGTAGATATTCCTGTGTTATAATATAAAAGTATTAACTCTTGAGGTGGTGTGGAATATGGGTGTAGAATCCATACCAAAAGAAGGAACCAGGGTAAAGGTTCAAAGTTATAAACATGATGGTTCAATGCATCGTGTATGGTCAGAAACAACGATTTTAAAAGGCACAGACCATGTAATAATCGGCGGGAACAACCGCACGCTGGTAACAGAAAGTGATGGAAGAACCTGGGTGACCAGGGAGCCGGCCATTGTATATTTCCATACAGAATACTGGTTCAATGTAATCTGCATGTTCAGAGAAGATGGTGTTTATTATTATTGTAATTTATCTTCGCCGTATGCTTATGACGGGGAAGCCATCAAGTATATAGATTATGATCTGGATATTAAAGTGTATCCGGACGGTAAATATCATCTGCTTGATGAAGATGAATATCAGTTACATAAAAGCCGTATGAACTATTCTGAAGATATCGATGCTATTCTCAGAAGGAATGTCGATATTCTGCAGCAATGGATTGAACACAAAAAAGGGCCGTTTGCACCCGATTTTATAAAGGTCTGGCAGCATCGCTTCAACAGTGACTTTAAGTCGTACTAAACCAATCAACAAGTGCGTTGATTGGTTTTTCGAATGTATAAGGAGGATTGTCATTTGATAAGAAGGTATTTAAAATTTGTCAGGCCATATATGTGGCTGATATTTCTAACGATCATCATCGGCATACTTAAATTTGGTATTCCGCTGTTAACCCCGCTCCTCATCAGATATACAATCGATGATATCATCATGCCGGAAGGGCTGGCTGCGGACGAGAGAATGACAATGCTCGTTCAGATTCTGCTGGTGTTCGCATTCATATTCGTGGTCATCAGACCGCCGGTGGAGTATTTCAGGCAGTATCTCGCCCAATGGACAAGCAACAAAATATTGTATGATATTCGTAAAAAGTTGTATGGTCACCTGCAGATGCTGAGTGCCAAGTACTATTCGGATAACAAGGTCGGGGAAATCATCTCACGTGTCATCAACGACGTAGAGCAGACTAAAGATTTCATCATGACCGGACTCATGAACATCTGGCTGGATCTTGCCACGATCCTGATTGCCCTCACAATCATGTTCAGTCTTCACGGTCAGCTGACGGTTGTGGCCATGCTCATATTCCCGTTCTACATTTTCGGGGTATGGTATTTCTTCGGCCGTCTGCGTAAAGTGACGCGTAACCGTTCGCAGGCACTGGCAGAAGTACAGGGGTATCTGCATGAGAGAATCCAGGGCATCAATGTCATTAAAAGTTTTGCTGTGGAAAAGACGGAATCCAGCCGTTTCAATAAAAGAAACGGTAATTTCCTCAATAAGGCGACGACTCACGCGAAATGGACGGCACGGAGCTTCATGGTCGTCAATACGATTACGGATATCGGACCGCTCCTTGTCATCGGTTTCGGTGCCTACCAGGTGATACAGGGCAACCTGACCGTCGGAACACTGGCGGCATTCATCGCTTATCTGGATTTATTATACGGACCTTTACGCCGACTCGTTTCATCATCAACTGCACTGACCCAGAGTATCGCGTCAATGGACCGTGTTTTCCAGTTGTTTGATGCTAAGTATGATGTTACAGATAAAGCAGATGCAAAAGAGCTTGAGACGACGAACGGCAATCTGAAATTTGAAAACGTCGGATTCAAATATAATGAAGACGGCCGTCAGGTCATCAATAATATGAACCTGGAGATCAACAGCGGCGAAACCGTCGCTTTTGTCGGGATGAGCGGCGGCGGGAAGTCCACGCTGGTCAATCTGATTCCGAGATTCTATGATGTGACTGAAGGTAAAATCACTCTGGACGGCACGAATGTGAAAGATGTGACGACTTCATCACTCAGAAATAAGATAGGAATCGTCATGCAGGAGAATATTCTGTTTTCTGAAACGGTCAGGGAAAATATTCTGCTTGCACGCCCGGATGCCACAGATGAAGAAGTGGTGGAAGCTGCGAAAAACGCCAATGCCCATGAATTCATCATGATGCTTGAAGATGGCTATGATACCGAAGTCGGTGAGCGGGGCGTGAAATTGTCCGGCGGTCAGAAGCAGCGCATCGCAATTGCACGTGTATTCCTGAAGAACCCGCCGATTTTAATATTGGATGAAGCGACCAGTGCACTGGATCTGGAAAGTGAGAGTGTCATTCAGGATACATTACTCGAACTGTCAGAGGAGCGTACAACTGTTATAGTGGCCCACAGGTTATCCACTGTAACACATGCAGATAAAATTCACGTCATAAGTGACGGTGAAGTAGTGGAATCGGGTACGCATGAAGAATTGATGCTCAGAAAAGGCGAGTATTTCGACCTGTACAGTATTCAAAATTTATAAGGTGATTGCATATGATAGATAAATTTCAATCTGATGTGGATCTCGGATTTATGAGTAATGATACTCTTAATGCAGCAAAACAGCTGCTCGGTCTGGAAATCATTACTTGTATTGACGGCCGCATAACCAGTGGGTTCATAACTGAAGTGGAAGCTTATCTGGGTGTCGGGGACAAAGCGGCCCATACATTCGAAGGCAGGAAAAATAAGAAGAACGAAATGATGTACAAACCATACGGCCATATTTACGTTTACAGCATGCACGGTCATAACTGTATGAACTTTTTAACTACACACAGTGAACCGGAAGGAGTGCTGATCCGGGGAATCGAACCGAATATGGGGATTGATATCATGAAAGAAAGGCGCGGGCGTGATAATAATCTGACGGACGGACCCGGTAAGCTGACGAAATCTCTAGGCATTACAAGAAACGAACATAACGGTATGGAATTGAACAATGCAACTTTGATAGTAAGGCACGGTAAAACACCCGCCCAGATTTTGGCGACACCCAGAATCGGCATTGATAATAAAGAAGAGGCTGTTGATTATCCATATCGCTTCATAGTTGAAGGCAACCCCCATGTCAGCAGGTTTAAAGGCAGGGCCGCGGACGGCAATGGCTGGGAATAGTAGAAAGAGCGCAAAATCCTCTTGGATTTTGCGCTTTTTTTTATCCCATCATATGATTTTTCATCTTGCTGAATTCGTCACTCAGCTGCTTATGAAATTCATGAACAAAAGACTTTTCATTCTTTTTTAGTGTACTGATATAAAGCGGCTGTCTTATATTCAGATGATCCAGGCTGTGGATGACAAAATTAGGATAATTATACTTCAGCATTCTGGTTTCATTCGAACTTAGTATGGCTACATAATTTTGGTGCATGAGCAGATATTGTATAATCGCAACGTCATTGATGTTTAAAACCTTGGATTTTTTAAATTGCTTTTCAATATCCATCACCGCATCCAGGGTGACCAAAGATAAATTTTCGAATTCATTTAAAGAGGCCTTGACCGGTAAATTGATTTCTGAGCTTTCACGAAATATATAATTGTAGTTCTGATCGAACAGCAATGTACTTTTAATATTTTCATCTGAGTACTTATTTGTTGAAATGGCGATATCAAGAGAGTGATCCAGTAACTTTTTTTCTATCGTCTGCTCATCACTCTGCTGAATATTAAAATCAATCTCATTGTTTTCGATGAGAAGGTTTTGAAAAGTATGAAGCACTTTTGATGTCATGTCTGACTTGGTGAGATGAATATTCAAAGTCAGAGCATCCGCCTTTATACTCTCTGAAATCTTTTCCCTTGTCTGATCCACAACTTCCAATATTTTTAATGCATCCTCATAAAATATTTTTCCTTCTTCAGTAAGTATTATATTTCTGCCTTCCCTTTTAAACAATTCTATTCCCAAATCATTTTCCAGCAGACCTATTTGTCTCGACAGCGCAGATTGCGCCACATTCAAAAGGAGGGACGCTTCTGTCATGTGCTGCAACCGTGCGGTTTCTGTAAAATATACCAATTGTTTAATTTCCATAAAACCACAACCAATCTTATTTTGATATTAATATTATATCATTGATATATTGATTGTATAGAATTAAATATGGATAATATAAAATTGTAAAAATATTCAGATGAAAGAGGTGCCAGAAATGTCTTTATATCAAAATATTGACCAGTATGGACTATATGATTCCAAAAATGAACGCGATGCCTGCGGCATTGGTTTTTATGCAAATATGGATAATTTAAGGACTCATGATATTGTACTGAAATCTTTGGAAATGTTGACCAGACTTGATCACCGCGGTGGTATCGGTGCTGATGGAATGACAGGAGACGGTGCAGGTATCATGACGGAGATTCCTCACGATCTGCTAAAAGAAGAGTACTCCGAGCTTCCTGAGTTCAGCCGTTATTCCGTTGGAATGTACATGCTGGAATCCGGAGCATCTCTTGATGAATTTAAAATGATTGTTGAAGAAACGATCAATACTGAAAATGAAGAACTGATTGCATTCAGAAAGGTTCCGGTGGATGAAAGTGCGATTGCCGAGCATGTCAAACAGACCATGCCGTATTTTATCCAGGTCATTACAAAATGTCATGATCCCCTGGATCTTTATTATTTGAGAAAAATGATTGAACAAAATCTGAATGCAGATATGGTGGAGCATTATGTTTCGTCATTCTCAAATGAAACTATAGTGTATAAAGGATGGCTTAGGGCTGAACAGATTAAAGATTTTTATATTGATCTCAATAACCCGGACTATATTTCCAAATTCGGTATGGTCCATTCAAGGTTCAGTACAAATACTTTTCCCAGCTGGGCGCGGGCGCATCCAAACAGATTATTGATGCATAACGGGGAGATCAATACGATTAAAGGTAATGCTTCCTGGATGCAGGCACGTACGAATCAATGGCTGAAGGATGTCTACGGGAAAAAAGGTGAGAAAATTTCTGAAATCATTGACGGTGACGGCAGTGATTCTGCGATGGTCGATAATGTCCTTGAATTCATGAGTCTTGTGATGCCTCCTGAAGAAGCTGCAATGATCATGATACCTGAACCGTGGAAATATCAGGATTATAATAATGCTGCTGTGAAAGATTTTTATGAATTTTACAGTTATATCATGGAACCATGGGATGGACCCACAATGATCAGTTTTTGCGATAACCACAAGATTGGTGCACTGACTGACAGGAATGGATTAAGACCGGGAAGGTATTATGTCACTGATAAAAATGAAATCATCTATTCATCGGAAGTCGGCGTGGTAGATGTTGATGAAGATGAAGTAATTTATAAAGGACAGCTGAGTCCGGGTAAATTGCTGCTGGTCGACTTCGAAACATCGAGAATTATAGAAAATGACGAATTGAAAAATGGCATATCATCTAAAAGACCATATGGAAAATGGCTGGACAGGACTTCTGAAGAGCCTTCCAAGTTCAAGAGACATCCATTGGATAAAGTCCAGCTTCAGTCAATTCTGGTCAGATTCGGCTATACAAAAGAAGATATCGAAAAATATATGAAGCCGCTGTCTTCAGAAGTGAAAGACCCTATTGGTGCAATGGGATTTGATATGCCGCTGGCATTCTTGTCTGACGACACAAAATCTTTGTTCGATTATTTCAAGCAGCACTTTGCCCAGGTGACGAACCCGCCGCTCGACTCATACAGAGAAAAGATTGTAACGAGTGAAATCACTTATCTGGGCGGTGAGGGGCATCTTTTGAAACCGGATAAAAACGTAACGGACAGAATTCAGCTGGAAGGACCGGTTATTGACAACGGTGTGTATGAGAGAGATGATGTCAAAGCTCTTGGAATTAAGAAAATTGACATCACATACAACGGAAGTCTTGAAAAGTCACTTGACAATCTGATTGAAGAAGCTGTTCTGGTTGCGGACAAATATGGTGTCATACTATTGACTGATGAAGCTGTACTGGAAGATGAGAGTGTCTATGTCATGCCGCCGCTGCTGGTGACAAGTGCTGTGCATCAGGCGCTCATAAAAGCGGATAAAAGAATTTCAACAAGCATCATCATTAAATCCGCAGAAGTCCGTGAAGTCCATCATGTTGCAGCATTAATCGGCTTCGGTGCCAATGCTGTAGATCCTTATATCGCACAGGAGACTTTGCTCCAGTACTCTGCCGGTGATCCCGGAACTGTCAAACAGTTCAATAAAGGCCTGACAGCAGGACTCATCAAAGTGATGGCTAAAATGGGAATTTCAACAGTGCAGAGCTATCATGGTGCGCAAATTTTCGAAGCGGTGGGGTTGTCAAAAAAATTGATGGCGAAATATTTCGGCAGTGCTGTATCGAAAATTGGCGGCTTATCCATAGAAGACATCGATAGGAATATTAAAGAGCAGCAGGATAAGAATTTGGAGTATCTGGAATCAGGAAGTAAATTCCAGTGGAGGCAGCAGGGGGACCACCACGTTATAAATCCGACTTCAATCAGGATGTTAAGGGAAGCATGTATGACTAATGACAGAGAAAAATATAATGAGTACAAAAATTACATGAATGATAACCATCATTCCAGTATCAGACATTTACTGAAATTTAAAACCGGGAAACCGATACCTCTGGAAATGGTTGAACCTGCAAAAGATATAGTTAAGAGATTTAAATCGGGAGCGATGAGCTACGGTTCACTTTCAGAGGAAGCGCACCAGACACTGGCAGAAGCAATGAACAGAATCGGAGGAAAAAGTAACAGCGGCGAGGGAGGGGAGAATCCTGAACGCGCCACATTAAATACAGATGGCAGTAATTACAACAGTGCTATCAAACAAGTTGCATCCGGACGTTTTGGTGTTAACAGCGAATACCTGAACAGTGCTGAGGAGATACAGATTAAAGTTGCCCAGGGCGCAAAACCCGGTGAAGGCGGTCAGCTGCCCGGTGAAAAAGTATATCCATGGATAGCTGAAACTAGAAACTCAACACCCGGTGTTGGACTTATTTCGCCACCGCCGCATCATGATATATACAGTATCGAAGATTTGGCACAGCTCATTCATGACCTGAAAAATGCCAATAAAAATGCGGATATATCAGTAAAACTTGTAGCTAAGGATGGTGTGGGCACCATTGCTGCCGGGGTGGCAAAAGCCTACGCGGATAAAATAGTCATCAGCGGTTATGACGGCGGTACAGGTGCTTCACCAATGACAAGTATTCAACATACCGGCCTCCCCTGGGAACTGGGTCTGACTGAAGCGCACCAGACACTGATATTGAACGGGCTTCGTTCAAGAGTGACTATAGAAACAGACGGTAAATTGATGACCGGCCGTGATGTTGCCATGGCTGCAGCGCTCGGTGCCGAAGAATATGCATTCGCAACTGCACCTCTCGTTGTTTTGGGCTGCATCATGATGAGGGTCTGCCATAAAGATACGTGTCCGGTCGGCATCGCAACCCAAAATGGAGATTTGAGAAAGCTGTTCAGCGGTAAGGCAGATCATGTCGTCAACTTTATGAATTTTATTGCTGAAGATATCAGAGAAATACTGAGTGAGCTGGGATTAAAATCGATGGATGAACTGGTGGGTGCCGTCAATCACCTTGAAGTGGATGAAGCGGCAGTGAGCCGTCACCGTATGAGCGATCTCGATTTAGAGCCGATCCTTACTATGGTCGAAGGTGACAGGTTTAAAAGCGAGAAGCAGAAACATCCGTTTGAACATTCTCTTGATGAAACTGAGGTTATACCTGATTTCACCGATGCATTAGAAAAAAGTGTGAAAAAGGAAGCGGCGTATAAAGTAACGAACAGACACAGAGATATAGGAACAAGGTTCGGCAGTATGATTACCGATAGATTCGGCATGAAACAGCTGGCGCATGATTATTATAAACTGAACACCTACGGTCATGGCGGTCAGAGCTATGGTGCCTTTATCCCTCAGGGAATGACCCTGCATCATACAGGAGACTTGAATGATTACGTCGGTAAGGGACTATCCGGCGGACGCATCATCGTACAAGCTCCAAATATCAGACGCAGTCATGAAATAATCACAGGAAATGTCTGCCTGTATGGTGCAATTTCCGGTCAGGTATTTATTAACGGGACTGCCGGTGAACGCTTTGGTGTCAGGAACAGCGGTGCAAATGTCGTTGTCGAAGGTCTCGGTGATCACGGCCTTGAATATATGACCGGCGGACGGGTAGTGATACTTGGAGATATCGGTAAAAATTTTGCTGCAGGAATGAGTGGGGGTATTGCTTATATAATCAATGAGCGTTCACTCATGGAAAATAAACTGAATATGAATACTGAAGCTATAGAAACAGGCTATGTGGAAGATTCTGAAGAAATCGAAAAAGTGAAGGAATTATTATATGCACAAAAATTCTTTACCGGCAGCAGGAAAGCTGAAAAAGCGGTTGATCTTCTTGAAAATGGGAGACTTCAAATCATTAAAGTGATACCTGTCGAATATAAGGAGATGCAGCAAAAAATCCAACACGGTCTTCGTTCCGACCAGTCGAGGCAGGATGCTGAACTGAATGCATTTTATGGAACAGGTGATGCAGATGCAAAAGAACTTGAAAGTATGAATATTCATTAAGAAAGGAGTTCCGTCATATGGGAGAATTCAAAGGTTTTTTAAAATATGAACGTAGAAACCAGAAAGAAGAAAGTTTAGAGGACAGAATTCAAAATTATGATGCTTATCAGCATAGATTCTGTAATGATGATGCGAGTGAGCAGGGCGCCAGATGTATGGATTGCGGAACACCATTCTGTCAGACAGGTTCGAGTGCAGGGAAAGAAACAATCGGATGTCCTATAGGCAATTATATTCCTGAATGGAATGACCTGGTTTATAAAGGGGATTTCAAGGAAGCGTTCCACCGATTATCAGAAACCAATAATTTTCCTGAATTTACAGGTACGGTATGTCCTGCCCCATGTGAGTCTTCCTGTGTACTTTCAATCAACGGAGATCCTGTAGCCATCAAAGGTATCGAACGTACAATCATCGATGAAGCTTATAAAGAAGGATGGGTACAGCCAAAAGTACCGAAACATCGTCTAAAAACAAGGATTGCTATTATAGGCAGCGGGCCGGCTGGTCTCACTGCAGCTGATGAATTGAATACGTGGGGGCACAGAGTCGATGTTTACGAACGTGATATCAAACCGGGCGGATTATTAAGGTATGGCATACCAAATATGAAACTCGATAAAAAGCTGGTGGAAACCCGTATACAATTGATGGAAGATGCAGGCATCAATTTCATATGTGGTATCGATGTAGGAAAGGACATAACCGCGGAAGAGCTGACTGAAGAATATGATGCTGTCATCATAGCATCAGGTGCAAGAAAACAGCGTGATTTGAAACTTGAAGGCCGTCAGAGCCGCGATATAAGATTTGCAATGGATTATTTGACGGAGCAGACAAAAATTCAGTTAAACGAGAAAGAATCATCTGAAATCACAGCAAAAGATAAGCATGTTGTTGTCATCGGCGGAGGAGATACGGGTGCAGACTGTGTGGCAATGGCGCTTCGTGAAGGCTGTAAATCCGTTTTCCAACTCAATAAATATGATCGTCTGCCTGATGAAATTGAAGGGAATCCAGCATGGCCGCTTGAGAAAAAGACTTTCAAGCTGGACTATTCCCATGCAGAGTATCAACAGAAATTTGGTGTGGAGCCGAGAGCGTACAGTGTTCAGACGATGGCTTATGATGTAGATTTCATCGGTGATTTGAAAGGGGTTAAAACCCAGGTTTTGAGTCAAAAGAGCCTGACTAATATGACAATGGAAGATCAGGAAAGATATTTCAAAGCAGATCTGGTGCTTCTTTCAATCGGTTTTGAAGGCGTTGAAAGTGAACTTCCCAAAGCATTTAATATCAGGATGGAAAACAATAAGATTCATGCAGATGATGAAACTTACAGAACAAATCAGGAAAAAGTGTTTGCTGCCGGGGATGCAAGGCGCGGCCAGAGTCTGGTCGTGTGGGCAATCAAAGAAGGCCGTGAAGCGGCAAAAGAAGTGCACAAATTTGCCGTCGGCAACATGTATCACAAAAGTTCTTAAACTGCATTACATTGCAGTAATCTAATTTTGATATTGATGATATATCATTAATGTATTGATTGTATAGGATGGTATTGTCTAAGATGGACTTATAGAAAGATTTAGAAAAACTCAGATGAAGCACTGTTTTGAATGATTGAAATAGTTTTATGGTGCCGCAGCACCTGCCGGCTGATATTGGGGAATGTCAGCCGGAAGGGGCACTGTAAAGGGAGAAATGATACTGTATTAATGATTTAGGGATCAGTGATTTAATTTGAATGGACGGCATCAGTACGTTATGACTTTGATCTGGATTGATTCTTTTAAAAAAGCTCCATAGTACTTCCTAATAAAATAGATGAAAAACCCTGAGTAATGATACTCAGGGTTTTTCATGTGGCTTTTTAAATATCCATCGTTTCATCCTGGATATTGATTTTGTTTTTCTTGGAATGGAATCTGAAGAAACTGTCAGCCAGACGATTGATGCGTTCCAATGAGTTCGCATATTCATATAATGAAGAAAGTATCTCCATGATGCTTGTGTATTGAATACGTTCTTCTTCCGTTTCAGCTTCATTATAATGTCTGATGAAATCATCCATCAGGGAAGTTTCGTACAGATCTTCGTGTATACTTTCATTAGTGACATTCGGTTTTATTTTCTCTGTGAACTTCATAAAAATCTGCTCGTGGAAGCCCATTAAATATTCGAGCTCAAAACGGATTCTGTTTTGAAATTCTTCATCCAAATGATTGTAGTTGTTTTCAAAACGGTTGAATTTACGAAGCAGTTCGAATGCCCGCCTCGTGGATGAAATCAAATGTTTGAATAATATTTTCCTTCTGGAATCTGCAAAACGTTCTCTTCTGAACAGTGAGCGCTCCTCCCGGAACCATAAGTACATGGTTTCCAGTCTGACAACACGTTCTCTGATTGACTCGATATCTTTCTTGACTATTTGATACTCACTCATGTTGCTCAGTTCCAAACGTATATATTTGAAGATATCGGTCGTGATATTAAAACAGTTGTGATACATTTTCGTTTCATATTTCGGCGGGATAAACACCAGATTTATCAAGAGTGATGACAATACCCCGATCATGACGAGTGAAAATCTTATACCCGCTGCCTCAAGGAAATCGATTGTCGTTGCTCCAGCCTCACTGATCTGAGGCGCATCCATAATCGCAATCATTGTGACGACGGCAAGTGTTGAAACACTCTGCAGGTTGAAAAACAGCAGTGTCGCAAGAACGAGAATGACAGTCAGACCAATAACGATGACATTATTACCGAATAATAAAACCATTATAATCGCGGCAACTGCGCCCAATGTGTTGCCCTGGAATTGTTCCCATGTCCTTACCGCTGAGCGGTGGACGTTCGGCTGCAGTGCAAATACTGCTGCGATGCCTGCGATAAGGCTTGGCTGGAGCCCCAAGAGATGTGTGATGAATAATGTGAGTACAACGGTTAATCCTGTTTTAAATACTCGTGCGCCAAAACGCATGGCACCATCTCCTAAAAGTCATATTTAAATACATCCTCTACAATTTGTAACGTCTCTTCAATGTCTTCATCCGTATGTGCTGTGGTGAGGAACCATGCTTCGTATTTTGATGGTGCGATGTTGATGCCGCGGCTGATCAGTCCTCTGAAAAACTTCGCGAACGATTCGCCGTCAGTGTTTTCTGCCGCCTGATAATTTGTCACTTTTTCCGTTGTGAAGAAAATGGTCAGTGCGCCGGACAGGCGGGAAGTGTTTGCAGGAATCTCATATTTATCTATCAGATCATCAAAGCCGTCCTGCAGTTTTTTGCCCAGCCGGTCGAGTTCGGAGTAGACGCCCGGCTTTTCCAATATTTCAAGGCATGCGATGCCTGCCGCCATTGATAAGGGGTTGCCGGCCATAGTACCTGCCTGATAGGCCGGGCCGAGCGGTGCAACGCTTTCCATGATGTCCTGTCTGCCGCCGTATGCACCAATCGGCGTACCGCCGCCGATAATTTTACCCAAGGCAGTGAGGTCAGGGTAGACTTTCAGCAAATCCTGGGCGCCGCCATACATGAACCTGAATGCGGTGATCACTTCATCATAGATGACGAGTGAACCATTATCATGGGCGACCTGATTGATCTCTTCCAGAAAACCTTCAAATGGTTCGACGATGCCGAAGTTGCCGACAATTGGCTCGACCATTACAGCAGCGACTTCATCTCCGAAGTGTGCGATTGCTTCCTTAAGTGAGTCGATATCATTGAAAGGTACTGTTATCATGTCCTGTGCGACACCTTTCGGGACACCTGCCGAATCCGGGGAACCCAGTTGTGCAGGGCCACTGCCTGCTGCGACCAGGACCAGATCTGAATGTCCGTGGTAACAGCCTTCAAATTTTATGATCTTATTCCGTCCGGTATACGCTCTTGCTACACGGATCGTCGTCATGACCGCCTCTGTTCCGGAATTGACGAAACGGATTTTCTCCAGGGAGGGCATGGCCGCCTGGATTTTATTGGCAAAATCAATTTCCAATTTTGTCGGTGTACCGTACAGTATGCCGCGCCCGCTCTGTTCCACGATCGCTTCATGGATGCGCGGGTGTGCGTGTCCAGTAATGATCGGCCCGTACGCACTCAGGTAATCAATGTATCTGTTTCCGTCAACATCATAAAAATATGCGCCTTCTGCACGATCCATCACTACCGGGGCACCGCCGCCGACAGCTTTATATGAGCGTGAAGGGGAGTTGACACCACCAAGTATGATATCGTCAGCGGACTCTTGCAGTGCTTCTGAATTCTTGTGTGTAAACATTGTATTTCATCCTCTAAATTATCAATTTGTTCATTAGATATAATAACACAAACGATGTATGCTTTTAAGTAAATTGGAAGTTCTTGTCGGATTATAATTAGTTTTGTATCATTAATATTAACTATAATATATGGAGGCATAGATTGTTATGAATAAGTTCCCGGATTTTAAGCTTGAAAACCAGAATGGTGATACAGTTTCCAATGAAGATTTTAAAGGTGTCACGGTCATTTATTTTTATCCTAAAGATAATACACCGGGCTGTACAACCCAGGCATGTGATATGAGAGATGCAATGGATGATTTGAAAGATCTGGATGTCACAGTGTATGGCGTGAGCGGAGATTCAAAAAAGAAACATCAGAATTTCATAGCAAAACATGATTTGAATTTCGATCTGCTGGTTGATGAAGACTTTGAACTGGCGAAGGAACTGGATGTGTACAGACTGAAGAAGGCGTTCGGTAAAGAATCCATGGGGATCGTCCGTACGACATTTGTTGTGGATGAAAACAGCAATATTCTCAAGCGCATGGATAATGTAAAGGCAAAGGCGCATGCAGAAGATTTAAAAGCATTTTTACAAGAGGTATAGAGCGATGAAAAATATAGTTTCTACCATTAGACTGCCGGATAAAATGATCGCCGGTATAAAAGAGGTTTTACCTCAGGCGAATTATGAGCATGTACGTTCAAGGGAAATGACTGCTAAAGAACGGGAGCGGGCTGAGATTTTTGTGACATACGGCACGGATATGACAGAAGAGCATGTGCCGGAGTTTAAAAACCTTAAATGGATCATGGTGATGAGTGCGGGACTGGAGATGATGCCGCTCGATAAACTGGAAGACGTACTGATTACAAACGCAACCGGCATTCATAAAATTCAGATGACAGAGTACACAATCGGTCTGATTCTCTCTCATTATAAGGATTTCAATCTGCTTCATGAAGACCAGAAGGCGAAACACTGGCGGAAAAATGCATTCACCACTGAACTGTACGGGAAGACGACACACATCCTCGGTACGGGCAGCATAGGCAGCCACCTGGCTAAAGTGCTCCAGGCTTTCGGTGTAAATACAGTGGGTTACAATACAAACGGCAGGGAAGTTGAAGGGTTCAATGAGACCTATCCGCTTGATGAACTGATGAATCATATCGGCAGGGCAGATATACTGGTCAACATCCTTCCGAGTACGGAAGCGACTGTCGGTCTTCTTACCGATGGTCATTTTGACGAGATGAAGGACGACAGTATATTTGTCAATATCGGCCGCGGTGATATTGCAGCCGATGAAGTGCTTCTGAATGCACTGGAGCAGAAGAAGATCGGCCAGCTCATACTTGATGTATTCAATGATGAGCCGCTTACCGGGGAAAGTCCGTTCTATAAGTATGATAATGTGACGATCACCCCGCATGCTTCATCCAAGACGAGCGGATACATTGAACGTGCGTTTGATATATTTGAACACAATTTAAAGCATATCGATGACTACAGCAAGATGGAAAATGTGATCGACAGTAAAAAGGGTTATTAACATTATAAGAAGTCTTGATTGACAAACAATTTTGGAATTCAGTACAATGATACTAATACCAGTAGTTTAGTTAAAGAAAGTGGGTATCATTATGAAGATGATAGATGCGGATAAAATTTATGATGAATCTATTGATGCGCTTAAAGAAACAGGCGTCAGAATTACGCCTCAACGTAAAGCGGTATTGAATTTCATGATTCAGTCGGATGAGCACCCAACTGCTGATGATATTTTTAAAGCTTTATCAAGTGAATATCCTAACATGAGTGTAGCAACTGTTTATAATAATTTAAAATTATTTAAAGAAACAGGGCTGGTAAAGGAGCTGACTTACGGAGATGCTTCCAGCCGCTTTGATTTTGTAACGGATACACATTACCATATCATCTGCAGCGAATGCGGAAAAATCACTGACTTCCATTATCCGGGCTTAAATGAAGTTGAACAATTGGCAGGCGCTGTCACAGACTATGATGTCAGCCACCACCGGTTGGAAATTTACGGACTGTGTCCGGAATGCAGATAGTATAATAAGGCAAGAAAAAAAGAAGACCAGTGATCTAGATCACTGGTCTTCTTTTTGTTTCTTCTCAGCTACAAATTTATCTCTTCTATGTTGGACATTATAGTCAAGATTGAATTCTTCGCCTTCCAATTCTTTATCTATAGTCAGAGGTTCCTTACAGAAGTAGCAGTAGTCAACTCTGCCTAAAATTCTGGTGGGACGTTCGCAGTTCGGGCATTCAACGGTGATCACTCTGGCACTGATGATGCCGACCCAGAAGTAAATGATCACAGAAAGAACCATAGGTATGAAGCCTAGTAGAATGAACAGGCCGAACAGCCAGGTGATCTCTCTGAAAAATACTCCGAGATACATTATGATGAGCCCGGCGAACACCATTGCGAGGGCGTAGCCTCTGATACGTTTGATCTTATTGGTTTTTCTCTCCATTATTTCACCTCAAAAATTATTATATACATAATAACATATATATGATAATCTAATAATTACATTCTTAACAAGTTAATGACACGTTAAGAAATTTACAGGAATTTAATATTTCTTATTGACGGAAATTTAAAACCCTGATATTATATAAAAGTCGCTAATTTGAGCGAACGCAAACAAGCTTACTCAGTCGAAAAATAGTTTTTCAAAACTGTTGACGAAAATTAGAAAGCTTGGTATGATATAAAAGTCGCTGTTTTCAGAGCGAACTTGAATCGAAGCCTGCAACAAACGCCAGCCAAAAGAAACAATCGCAAGTGTAAAATTGTCACTTGATTTTATAAAACGGCTCAAGTATAGTTGTAAGAGTGATTTAAAAATGAAACAAAACGAGAACATTGAAAACTGAATGACAATATGTCAACGTTTAATTCCGATAAACGTTCCTATTATATGGGAACGAGAAGTTGAGGCGAACAACACAACACGCAACCAAGATACTGTCAGCAGTATCGACCGAGCTCAGAAGAGCTTTCCATTTATGGAGAGTTTGATCCTGGCTCAGGATGAACGCTGGCGGCGTGCCTAATACATGCAAGTCGAGCGCGAGATTGGGGAGCTTGCTCCCCATGATCGAGCGGCGGACGGGTGAGTAACACGTAGGCAACCTACCCATCAGACTGGGATAACCGCGGGAAACCGTGGCTAATACCG